>JBFXBK010000015.1:0-51713 GCA_050183255.1 Polyangiaceae bacterium
AAGGCCCGTCTTGGGGGTCGCCCTTCACCGTCAGCACGCCAACGTCGTGAAAAATCCGGACCATTTGCTCCAGCAGCCCGGGGTTGCCACCGGCCAGGTTCACCGCGGCTTCCACCAGCGCTTCGGGCGCTCCCCCTTCGCAAGGGCTGAGCATGGCCTTGGCGACTTGGGCCGACTCCTCGGGTCCCAGCGGGCCAACCTCGATCAGCTGATGACGTGCGCCTCCGATGGTCCCCCAGTCCTCTTGGCGCGCCAAGAGCTCCGAGCGCGCGGTGCACAACACCAGGATCGGGGCGCTTAGATTTTCCGCAAGGTAACGCAACAGTTCCAGCGAGTCGTCGTCCGCAAGGTGTAGATCCTCGAACACGAGACACATCGGCGCCTGCGCAGCGTCGCTCTCGAAGAAGTTTCTGACCACCGCCCGCTGCACGAGACGGGCTTGCACGGGATCATCGGCCAGCGCACGCGTCAGCGGACTCTCGAGAAAGTCGAGATCCATCAGTTGCCCCATGAAATGGGCGACATCTTCGACCTTGCGGTCATCCAGCACGCGAGCGACCTCGGAGCGGACGCGCCCGCGCGCTGCCTCCTTGTCCAAGCCTTCGTAGACGCCGAAGCGATGCCGCAACAGCCGGGCGAAGACCGCAAACGGAGCGGCTCCTTCTCGCGCCCGCCCGCGGAAGACGCGCGGCAAACTCGAACTCGCCGCCAGCTCCCGAGCTAGCTCTTCGAGGATTCGGCTCTTTCCCGTACCCGTCGCGCCCAGCAAGGTCACGATGCGCGCCTCGGAGCTGGTCGCCACATCATCCCTCGCCCGCTTCAAGCGGGCCATCTCGGCGTCTCTACCGGTTAGCGCGACGTTCGCCCCGTACATGTTTAAACGTATAGCAAGGCTCTGGGAGGCTCGACCAACATCGAGGCCCAGTTCCCGTCGCTTTACTGGCTTCGCGGGATCTCGACGGCACGCGAACGCGGCGCTTCGGCGTGTCCGGAGGCGAACCGGCAGTTTGACTGGCTCGTGTGAGCGGTCCTGACTGCGCCGGAAAACCAGTTGAACGGGAAAACGCTGCTGAGCCGCGCGCTCCCCCGTCCTGGAGGCTTCGGGCATCTGGCTTCCGCGGTCGAGCAGTGTGAGCGGCGATGTGGACGTTTGCCTGGGCCTCGAATCGAAGGTCGGACCAGAAGACACTACAGCGCCGAATTAAAGGCCTGTAATTCTCGCAGCTTCCCGGGCATGCTGTGTGTTACTCACCGCGCCCCCGAAACCATGCGCATCGCCTCCCGATCATCCCAGCCCCCACTCGAGGACCAAGTGCCACCACGCGCTGCGCGCTCGGGTAGCAGGGCAGCGGTCTGGCTCCCAGGGCCGCGGCTAGCGGCGGGAGCAAGGGAGCGTGAGCTTGGCGCGCGTCAATCGCGCGGAGTGGTTGCCTTCGGGCGCGCCAGGTGTGATATGCCAACACGCGCAGCAAACGTGGAGTCCTGCATTGCCTGAGCTGAAAGAGACTTTGGAACGGCTTTATGCCTTAGTTCCGCGCGGCACCAAACTGGGGCTCGAACGGGTCGAGGAAGTGTGCGCCCAGTTCGGCAACCCGCAAGAGACCTTCGACGCCGTACACGTCGCTGGCACGAACGGCAAGGGCAGCGTGTGCGCGTTCGTGGCGTCTACAGCGCGCGCGGCAGGGAAGAAGGTCGGCCTTTACACCAGTCCACATCTTTCGCGCTTCGCCGAGCGAATCCAGATTGATGGTCAGCCGATAAGCGATGAGCTGCTCGTGGAGCTGCTGACGGAGGTGATGGACAAGGGACCGGATCTCACCTTCTTCGAGGTGGCAACGGTCGCCGCTTTCTTAGCCTTTGCGCGGGCAGAGGTGGATCTGGCCGTGCTCGAGGTTGGACTCGGGGGGCGTCTGGATGCCACCAACGTGATCCCCCCCCCCAAGGTCGCCGCGATCACCCGCGTCGCCTTCGATCACATGAACTACCTCGGCGACTCCTTGGCCGCGATCGGCAAGGAGAAGGCTGGCATCATCAAGTCGGGAACCAAGGTCGTACTTGGGCGGATCCACCCTGACGCGCGTGAGCAGATCGACCTGCGCGTCAAAGAGGTGGGCGCGGAGATCGTCGACCTCGGCCCGGCCGAGCCCATCCCAGGTGCGCGCATCGCCTACCCGCGGCTCGCAATGTTCGGCTCGAACCTGGCGGTGGCCAACACCATCGCGCGGGAGCTGGGGATCGGTACCGACGCGTTGCTCAAGGGCATCGAAAATACGGTGTGGCCTGGCCGCAACGAGCTCCTGCACCGCAACAACCAGGATCTGACGCTGCTCGACTGCGCCCACAACCCGGACGCGACGGTCGCCTTGAGCCATGTGCTCGATCCGAGCTTGCTGGGTGAGATCGAGTCGCGCCGCGAGGTTGCGCTCGTCTTTGGCGCGGTCAAGCGCAAGAACTGGCGCGCGATGATGCGACGTCTCGAGTCGACTGCCGGGCACAAGGTGTTCGTTGCGCCGCCCGTCGCTGATGCGGTGGACCCCCACGAGATCGCTGAGCGCTTCACCGGGGACGTCGCCGGCAGCGTGGCCGAAGCATTGACTCGCGCACGCAGCCTCGTTGGTCCGCGCGGTGTCGTCGTGGTCACCGGATCGACCTACTTGGTTGGCGCCGCGCGCTCGATGCTGCTCGGCTTGCCCTCGGATCCGCCCGTCGAGCTCTAAGCGACGGTCGCTTGGCGCAGGGGCTGCGAGCCTTGCCTCAGCAGAGCGCCGGTGTAGGCTGCGCGTTCACCCGCGGAGCTGAAAGGAGCGCTATGCCGTCATTTGACGTGGTGTCGAAGGTCGACCACTCGGAAATCAAGAACGCCTTGAACCAAGCGCAAAAGGAAGTCTCTCAGCGCTTTGATTTCAAGGGCACCGACTCCGCGTTGGAGCAGAAAGAGAGCGTGCTCAGCGTGACCGCCAATAGCGAAGAGCGAGCGCGCGCCGCCTGGGATGTGCTGGTCGAAAAGCTCGTGCGCCGCAAGGTCAGCCTCAAACACTTCGACGTCGGCGACCCGCAAAAGACGGCCAAGGGCGGCGCGAAGATCCAGATCACGATCAAGGAAGGCATCGACAAAGAGCCTGCCTCGCAGATCGTGAAGCTCATCAAGGACAAGAAGCTCAAGGTGCAAGCCGCCATTCAGGGCGACACCGTCCGCGTCACCGGCAAGAAGCGCGATGACCTCCAGGAGGTGATCGCCGTGCTCAAATCCGCAGACCTCAACCTCGAACTGCAGTACGTGAACTTCCGTGACTGAACGCAAGCTCTTTGGCACCGACGGGGTGCGTGGCCCCGCCAACATCCATCCCATGACGCCTGAGCTGTCGCTCCGCCTGGGCCGCGCCATCGCCCGTGTCGCAGGCCGTGGCAAGACGCGAGCTCCGCGCGTCGTGATCGGCAAAGACACTCGGCTCTCTGGCTACATGCTCGAGCAGGCCATCGCGTCTGGGATCTGCGCCATGGGCGGCCGCGTCATGCTGAGCGGCCCGATCCCCACCCCGGCTGTGGCTAACCTAACCCACAGCATGCGTGCCGATGCGGGCATCGTGATCAGCGCGAGCCACAACCCGTTTGCGGACAATGGCATCAAGATCTTCGGCCCGGATGGCTTCAAGCTCCCGGACAGTGAAGAGCTCGAAATCGAGCGCCTACTCGAGAGCCAAGAGCTCGACACCGCTGGCGCAACGGGCGCAAAGGTGGGCCGCGCCGAACGCATCGACGACGCCACCGGGCGTTACATCGTCTACGCCAAGCGTACTTTCCCTGAGGATCTGACCCTCGACGGCCTGCGAATCGTGGTCGATGCGGCGCACGGCGCAGCTTACAAGGTCGCGCCGCTGGTGTTCCGCGAGCTCGGCGCCGAAGTGATTTCCCTCGGCTGCAAACCCAATGGTCAGAACATCAACAAGGGCTGCGGCGCTCTGCACCCAGAGCACGTCGCGCGGGAGGTCGTCCGCAAGAAGGCCGACCTCGGTGTGGCCCTCGACGGCGACGCCGACCGTCTGATCCTGATCGACGAGAAGGGCCAGGAGATCGACGGCGACGCAGTCATGGCCCTCTGCGCCATCCGCATGCTGCGCGAGAAGCGCCTCAAGAAGAAGACCCTCGTCGCGACCGTGATGAGCAACATGGGCTTGGAAATCGCCATCCAAGGCGCTGGCGGCAAGCTCTTGCGCACCTCGGTCGGCGACCGCTACGTGGTCGAAGCGATGCGCCGCCACGGCTACAGCTTCGGCGGTGAGCAGAGCGGCCACCTGGTGTTCATGGACCACGCAACCACCGGCGACGGCGTGGTCGGCGCGCTGCAGGTGCTGGGCGTGATGGTGCGTGAGATGCGCCCCGTGAGCGAACTGGCGCGGGTGCTCGACCGCATGCCTCAGGTACTCGAGAGCATTCGCCTGCCAGCGCGCAAGCCCCTCGAGGAGATGCCCAAGCTGCTCGGCGCGCAGAGCCGCGCGGAAAAGAAGCTGGGGAAGAACGGCCGCATCTTGGTGCGCTGGAGCGGGACCGAGCCAAAGCTACGCCTAATGGCCGAAGGCCCAGAGCCCAAGCTCTTGAACCAGCTACTCAGTGAGATGGCTGAGGCCGCCCGCCTGGACGTCGGCAACTGAGCCAGGCCGAGCCGATGGCGGACGAAGCGGTCAGCGCCCGGGACGTCGAAACTGGCGACGGCCCGGACTCGATCGGTAGCTCCTGGGAGGGCGAAGCGGGCGACAAGCTGCGCGCACACTCTCACGGCGAGCCGATGATCCTCGCGGAATCGTTGGTGCGCACTTTCGGCAAGGGCAGCGCCAAGAGTCAGGCTGTAGCCAACGTCAGCTTCGAGGTCCGACCCCAAGAGGTCGTGTTGCTCTTCGGTCCCAGCGGCTCCGGTAAGAGCACGCTGCTCGCGCTGATTGGAGGCCTAGATCGGCAGTACTCCGGCAAGCTCAGCCTATTCGGGAAGGACCTCGCGAAGCTCTCGGACAAGCAGCTGTCGAAGCTGCGGGGTGAGCGCATTGGCTTCGTATTTCAGGCCTTTCACTTGCTGGACCACCTGAGCGTGCTCGACAACGTCCAGGCGCCGGGGCTGTTTGCCAATCCTCCCCTCCCCGACGCGGAGGAGCGTGCCGTACAAGCACTGAAGCGCGTTGGCCTGGGTGACAAGACCGGCGCGCGACCAAGCGAGCTCTCCGGTGGACAGCGTCAGCGTGTCGCCATTGCCCGCGCCTTGCTGCGTCAGCCCGAGCTGCTCTTGTGCGACGAACCCACGGGCAACCTCGATCGCAAGACCGGCGAGAGCATCATCGATCTCTTCGATGAGCTGCACTCGGAGCTCGGCACCACGCTGGTGATCGTCACGCACGAGCACCGCCTAGACCGCATCGCGACCCGTACGCTGCACTTGGAAGATGGACGCCTGGTGGAGCATACAGAGCACCGCGCGGAAACGGGAGGCGACGAGTGACCTGGGGCGCCCTCTTCACGCTGCTGCGCCGCGACCTGACGCGCACGCGTGGACCGCTGGTCACCGCAGGCTTTGGCATCGCCGTCGGCGTGGCGGCGCTGGTCTTCTTTCTGGCGCTGGGCCTCGGTGCCAAGCGCGTCTTGCTCGGAGACATCTTCCCGATCGACCAGATCGAGCTCGAGCCACAAAAGACCAGCACCGGGGTGCTGACGCTGCTCGCTGGCAGCTATGAGCCGCCGGGCGTCGACCAGCAGGCGCTCGACGCCCTGAAAGAGGTCGAAGGCGTCCGCGCGGTTTACCCCAAGCTGCGCTTCCGCTTCCCGTCTTCAGCGTTCGGCGGCAAGGAGATCTTCGGCAAGGAGATCGGCACTCACGAGATGATCGGCGACGGCATCGACAGCGCCCTCGTCACCGATCTCGAGCCGGGCACCGACTTCAGTGATCCTCTGAAGACGCCCGGAAAGGCCTGCCAGAGCGACAACGACTGCGAAGCCGGCCAGTACTGCGAACTGCCGAGTGAAGCGCCGAGCGGGCAGTGCTCAGCGCCTGTTCCTGCGATCGTCAGCCGCTACTTGGTGGAGGTCTTCGATCACGCCGTGGCCCCCTCGCACGGGCTACCTCCAGTCGCGGGCACCTTGCTGCGTCAGGCCAAGGGCGTCGAGTTCCGCATGACGCTCGGCAGCTCGCTGCTTGGTGTTGCTCCCCGCGGAAAGACGCGCAACGTCAAGATCAAGGTGGTCGGGATCAGCGAGCGAGCGGTGGACATCGGCGTCACGCTCCCCTTGGACGTCGTCCGGCGCTGGAACGCAGAGTACGCTGGCGAGGCCGCCTCCAAGCGCTACTCGAGCGCCGTCGTGATGATGGACGATCCGGGCGCCACCAGCCTCGTGATCGCCCGTGGCGCAAACCTCGATTTGGTCCCTACGGATACACGGGCACGCGACGTCAGCGTGCTGATCAGCGGCGTCTTGGCGCTGATGGTGCTGGTCGCCAGCGTGATCCTGCTGGTCGGGGCGCTCAACATCTCCCACACCTTCCGCGTGATGGTCGCGGAGCGCTCGGGCGAAATTGCGCTCTATCGGGCCCTTGGAGCGAGCGCATCGGACATGCGGCGTTGGCTGTTCGGCTTGGCCATCGTCGTTGGCACGCTGGGAGGCGTCATGGGCTGCCTCGTCGCGTTGCTCGGGGGCGCCGTCGCCAACTGGCGCGCCGCCAAAGACTTGCCCGACTTCCCCTTCAAGCCCGATAGCTTCTTCGACTACCCGCCCTGGTTGTTCGCCTTGGGCATCGGCTTTGCGGTCCTGTTCGCCTTGCTCGGTGCGCTCGGTCCCGCGCTTCGTGCTGCAAAGACGGATCCTGCGGGCGCCCTCGGACGCCCCGTCTAACGCTTCTGGAGAATCGAGTATGAGCGCCGCCACTGATTCCCTGGTTCGTCAATGCGGCCGCTTGATCCTCGGCGGGTTTGGGGGTGAGGAGCTACCGCGGGACTACGCGGCAGCTCTCAGCCAAGGTCGTCGTGGCGGCGCCATCTTGTTTCGCCGCAACCTTAGCAGCCCAGCTCAAGCCCTGAGCCTGAACAAACAGATCCACGCGGCAATGAACGGGTCCGGCCGCGCACCGGCGCTTGTCGCCATCGATCAAGAAGGCGGCCGCGTGCGCCGCCTCAAGGCGCCGCTCTTGGAGCTCCCCCCGATGAAGGTGCTGGGTGCCAACTGGGGTCGAGCTGCCCTCGAAGAGCTCGGCGCCGCTACCGCGGCGGAGCTCCGCGCCTGCGGGTTCAATCTGAATTTCGCTCCTGTGCTGGACGTGGACAGCAACTCCGCCAATCCCGTGATCGGCGATCGGTCGTTCGCGTCTGACCCAGATGTGGCAGCCGACCTCGGCCTCGCCTTCGCCAAGGGGCTGTCAGCGGGCGGCGTCAGCCCCTGTGGCAAACACTTCCCTGGCCATGGCGACACCGAGAGCGACAGCCACCTCACTCTGCCAAGGCTGCCTCACAACCTCGAGCGGTTGCGTGATGTGGAGCTGGTGCCTTTCCGCGCGGCTTCAATCGCGAAGCTACCGAGCCTGATGACCGCGCACATCGTGTTCGAGGCGCTCGAGCCGTCTCTCCCCGCGACGCTTTGCCCAAAGGTAGTTTCCGGGCTGCTGAGGAACGAGCTCGACTACTCCGGTGTAGTCTTCAGTGACTGCCTGGAAATGCAGGCGATCAGCGACTCCTGGTCGGCGGCGGAAGCCAGCGTCATGGCTATCGCCGCCGGCTGTGACTCGGTGCTGGTTTGTCACCGCATGGATCGACAGGAAGCCGCCTTGGAGGCGCTGGTGAGAGAAGCCGAACAGAGCGCTACCTTCGGCGCGCGCGTGGGGGAAGCGGCTCGACGACTCGAGATGCTGGCCCGAGCGTTCCCCCCTCACCCCCAAACCCCGGAAGAGCTCGAGGCACTGTTTCGGCGCCATCAGGGTCTGCAGGCGAAGCTCGACCAGCTCACTCAGCAGTCAACGGGTCACGACCCAACAGAGCGCTGTGGTCTGCCGAGGCAGACCAAGCCCCCCGACGTGTTGCCACACGGCAATGGCCACAAATACGACGTTGCAGCACGGCAATGGCTAGGAAGACACCGCCTTTGGACTGAAAATGCGAGAAACCCCGCGAGGCGAGCGCCGCGCGGGGTTTCTGCGTTTTGGTGTTGGCTAAGATCAGCCCGCGCCAGCTTCGCCGCTCGCCGAAGCGCTGGCGGAGACCGACACGTTGATGCTGACCGAGGCGTCCACCTGGGCCTTGAGGGCACCAGCAACGCACGCACCGACCTTGAGCGCCGCCGCGCCGCCGCCCTTGACGACCGCCTGCAGACCCTCAACCGAGGCCTTCACGCTGGCCACGGCGCCTTCGAGCTTGCCCTTCATGCCCAGGGTGACCTTGAGCAGCGCGGGCAGGTTCTTCTCGATGGCAGCCTTGAGCTTGGTGGCCGCCTCGGCGTCCGCCGCACCCTCGAGCTTCACGGAGACCTTCGCGGGGATGCACTCAACCTTGGCGCTCACCTTGGCGTCGCAGTTGGCCTTGCACTCAGCGCTCATCTCCGGGGGCTTGATCTCGCCGGAGCACTTGGGGGCCTCCATCTTCACGTCGCAGGAGCCGCTGCAGGTGCCCTTGCACTCGCCGCCGGCCTTGGCCGTGCAGCTCGCGTCGCAGGAACCCTTGCACTCGCCGCCGCACTTGCCCTCGGCCTGTGCGTCGCACTTGCCGTCGCAGGTGCCAGCGCAAGCAATGCCGCCAGCCTTCTCAGTGGCCTTGCCGTCACACTTGCCGTCACACTTGCCACCGCACTTGCCGCTGAAGTCGGCTTCGCAGGCGCCAGAGCAGGTGCCGCTGCAGGAGCCGGAGCACTCGGCGCCAGCTTCAACGGTGCACTCGCCCTCGCACTTGCCACCGCAGGTGCCGCTGATCTCGCCACCCTCGCACTGCACCTCGGCGCTGGGGCCCGTGACGCTCGCGTCGCAGGAGCCGGCACACTCGGCCATCGCGTCCATCGACGCGCTGCACTTCGGGGGCACGACCTCGACCTTGAGGCTACCCGAGGCCTTGGCCTTCACCTCGCCGAGGACCTTGACGGCAGCCTGGCAAGCGGCTTCCGCCTTCTTGCCGGGGCCATCTTCCTTGGGCTTGGTGTCATCTTCGCTGGCACCGAGATCCATGGCCAGGTTCGCGCATGCCGCGGCAACCTCGCCCTCGACCTCAACGGCCAGGTTCTGAAGGTTCGCTGAAGCCTGGAGGCCAGCCTTGACCTTGCCCTCGAGCTTCGCGTCGAGACCGAAGGATGCGTTCGCAATCGCCTCCGGATCCGTGGGGCAATCACCGGGCATGCCGGGCATCCCAGGGAGCCCACCGCCGCAGTTCATGAGAGCCGGTGACAACACCAGAGCCGAAATTCCGATCAGCCGATTTACGTTCCGCCTACGCATGTTCCTAAAACCTCCTCGGGCCCAACCCTGGGCCGTACAACTCTGCGCCACACTCCCAGCTTCACGATCGAAGGCTGGCTGCTTGATGTGACTTCAATCCCTCACTCGGTCCGTTCCGAGGCCCGGGAAGATCCGATACCTCGGCTAAGCATTGCAACCCTTATTCGTGGGGGTTTGCGCCGGGCTTCCCTCGAGGGACCCGCCATTGAGTCCTGAGTTCGGGAGTTGCCCTGGGCGCGCTTTTCGCCCCATTCGCACACGTTGTAAAGAGCCAGTTTCCGCGAGACCGCAAATTTGCGCGGTCGGACGGCTCGGCCAATCCAGGCAAATCGTGCTTACAGGCCCAGACCGTGCCTGCGCACCACGTCCCAGCTCCGCCCGATGGGCAGGCAACGCGACCAATGAATGGCGCGGAAGCGGAGGTAAGACGTGAATAACCAAGCGCTGTTTCTGGGACCGAGAAGCAGGAAAAAGCGCACAAACGCGCTGTCTCCCCCGCTGACGACATCACCGCGAAAACGGTCCCCAACCCATGCCTAGACGCCCGGTCCTCCCGAACCGGCTCAACAAAACCCGGGACTCAGCCGAACGCTAAGCCGAGCCGACGACAGCTCGGAAACATTTCCACGACGACATACCCAGCGTATCCACCGCCACGGCCTGGTCCGGGTGCAGAGCCCGAGCGGCGTGTCTAGAAGCGAGACGCTCTGAGTCACTTCCCGTCGGGTTCGAAGGGCAGCGGGATCTGTTTCAACGCCGTTGCGCCGAGCGATGGCTTCGCGCCGCTCTTCTGGAGCAGGTTCTGCTCCCGAGCCATGTCCGCCTCCATCACCTCGGGGTTGTCCAAGGCGAAGGCCAAGGCATCCATCAGCTTGGCAGGTCCGAGCTGCGGGTAGCGCTTGAGTAGCGTCTCGACCGTCGCGCCGTTGCGATAGAAGCCAAACAAGCGCCGCACGGGCACGCGCGAACCAACGACATATGGACTGCCCGCGAGCACCTTGGGATCCACCCGCACGTGGGGATGCGGAACCAGAACGATCGGAAGACTCACTCTCGCTCCCTCGACAAACCAACACGCGGCGAGCGCGAATCGCGCACCACTCCGGCTCACGCTACGCGAGGCTGCGGCGTGCTGTAAAGACTGCTCGGGTGATGCGCTATTCGGAGGCGCATCGCTTGCGCAGCTCAATCAGCCAAGCAGCTTCTTCAGCACACCATCCACGGTGAGTCCGAATTGCTTCGCGAGCTCCTTGTCGGGGGCGGAAGCGCCGAAGTGCTCGAGCGAGATGCACACGCCGTCTTCTCCGACCAAGTGCTTCCACGGTAGCGCGCGGCCGGCTTCCAAGCTCACGCGCTTGCCGCTTCCAAGCAACGCCTTGCGCTCACCCACAGCCAAGCCTTCGAACAACTCGAGACACGGCACAGAGACCACGCGGGCTGTCTTGCCTCGTTCGCCGAGCGCCTGTGCGACGTCAACGGCGAGGCCGACTTCGCTACCACTCGCCATCAAGCAGAAGTCAGCGTTCGCTTCACCCGACACGACGTAGGCGCCCTGCGCGATCGCTTTCAGATCGAGCCCGCCAGTGCGGGTGATCTCCGGCACCTTCTGGCGCGAGAGCACGATCGCCGTCGGCCCGGAAGTGCGCTGCATCGCGTGCGCCCAAGCGAACGCGCACTCGTAAGCGTCTGCTGGGCGAACGACGTGCAGGTTCGGGATCAACCGCAGCGCGGCGAGTTGCTCGATCGGTTGATGCGTGGGGCCATCCTCACCGAGCAGCACGCTGTCGTGGGTGAACACGTACACTGCTTGTTGCTCCATCAACCCCGCCAAGCGGATGGAAGGCCGCATGTAGTCGCTGAAGATCAAGAACGTCGAACCGAACGGCACGAAGCCGGACAGCGCCAGGCCATTCATGATCGAACCCATGCCGTGCTCGCGGATCCCGAAGTGCATATTCCGCCCAGAAAATGCACCGGGGCCGACGTCCGAAGCGCCTTTGATCGTTGTCTTGCAGCTGCCCGCCAGGTCCGCCGATCCGCCGATCAAGCGGGGACACAGCGCGGCCACCTGCTGCTCTACCTTGGCGGCGATCGAGCGCGTCGCGTCCGCCTTGGCCTCCAGGCCCTCGCACAGCTTACCCAGCAAGTCCTCGGCTTTGCGCTCACCGAGGAACGCAGCGAACGCGTCCTTAGCCTCCCCGCTCAGCTGCTGCACGCGGGCCTGCCACGCTGCGTAGACCTCGAGGTTTTCGGCCTTGCGAGCGGCAAATACTTCCAGCGCCTCGGGCGCGACGCGGAAGTGCTCGTTCTCCGGCCAGCCGGCGTTCTTCTTTGCGCCTTGGATTTCGCTCTCCCCGAGCGGCGCGCCGTGGGCATCCGGCGTGTCCTGCTTGGTGGGCGCGCCGATGCCGATGTGCGTGCGCGCCACGATCAGGCTGGGGCGCCCGCCCTCGGCGACCGCAGCGTCTAGTGCCGCACGGAACTGCTCGGGGTCGTGACCATCTGCGCGCTGAACGAACCAACCATAGGCTTCGAAGCGGGCGCCCACGTCTTCGGTAAACGTGATGCTGGTGTCGCCGTCGATGGTGATCTTGTTGTCATCGTAGACCATCACCAGGTTGTCGAGCTTGAGCTGTCCAGCGAGGGATGCCGCCTCGGCGGCAACGCCTTCCATCAGGTCGCCGTCGCTGCACAGCGCGAACACGCGGTAGTCGATGACCGGCGCTCCGTCGCTGATGCGAGCGCCCTGAAGCTTGCTCGCGAGGGCCATGCCGACGGCGTTGCCCACGCCTTGCCCCAGGGGACCCGTGGTGGTCTCCACTCCTGGGGTGTGACCGACTTCGGGGTGACCAGGAGTCTTGCTGCCCCACTGGCGGAAGTTCACCAGGTCGTCGAGGCTCAGGTCGTAGCCCGCGAGGTGCAGCGTGGAGTAAAGCAGCATCGAGGCGTGACCGCACGAGAGCACGAAGCGATCGCGGTTGGGCCAGGCGGGATCTTCTGGGTTGTAGCGGAGGTGGCGCGTGAACACGTCCACGGTGATCCCAGCGAGCGCCATCGGCGTACCCGGGTGACCGCTGTTGGCTTTCTGCACGGCGTCGGCCGAGAGAAACTGAATCGTGTGAACGGTTTGCTCGAAGGCGTTCGCTGAAGGCTCCATGGGGCGCGCTTTAGCGAAACGCGGCGCGCGACGCCCGGTTTTTTTTGGCCGCTGGGTTGGGGGTGAGAGTGGAAGCCGCCTCAAGGCGAATCAACGGCGCGCTGATGCTCGGCGTAGGTGCGAGTGAAGGTGTGACGCCCGCCGCCACGCGCCACGAAAAACAGGTAGTCGGTCTTGGCAGGCGACACCGCGGCGCGTAGCGCGGCCTCTCCAGGGTTCGCGATCGGGCCCGGTGGCAGGCCTTGAGTCATGTAGGTGCTGTAACGGTTCTTGGGGTCACGGTTCAGCGCGGGCGTCACCTTTCCAGTGAAGCCTTCGCAAGCCGGCACACGCTCTGGCTCAACAAAGCACGCGTAGGCGCTGGTCGGATCCGACTGCAAGAACCGGCGCTTTTCAAACTCCGTTGAGTCCAAGCGGTTGTGGAACACGCTGCTGATGAGCGGCCGCTCTTCGGGCACGCCGGCTTCCTTCTCGATCATCGACGCCAACGTCAGGATCTCGTGCTCACCCCAGCCGCGACGCTTGATGAGCTCGCTGTCCCCCAGGGCTCTGAGGCGCTTGCGCGTCTCTCGCACCAAGCGCCGAATGACGTCTTCGGGGCGCGTATCCGCGGCGAACTCGTAGGTGGCGGGAAACAGGTAGCCTTCGACGGAGCTGGCGCGTTTGATGCCCAGCTCGTCGAGCAACGCTTGTTTCCCTGCGGTACTGACAAAGTCTTGCGCCGGGCAGATCTGCGCCGCTTCGGCGCGTTCTGCGATCTGATACAGGTTCAGCCCCTCGGGGACGCTGAGCTTCTGCGAGCTCCGCCCGCGGCTGCGGGTGAGGCGGCGACTGAGCTCCGCGGGGCTCAGTCCAGGCCCCAGGAGGTGCGCCCCCGGCTCGATTTCGCCCGCAAAGGCCAGGTACCAACCAAACAGCGTGGGGCTCTGAACCAACCCCGCCGCGTGGAGCCGCTGAATCAAATGCGGTCGATCTTCGTATGGGTCCACCTCGAAGCGCACGCTGGCGGTCGCGTCGCCGCCGCTGTGGGCCCAGATCAGAAAGCCAACCAGGGGCAGCGCGAGCAGTCCAAACGCGGCAAGCAGCCAGCGCTTCGAGCGCTGTCCCTGGCGTCTTCCACGCCGCGCGCCGCTCGAAGCGCGCTTTGCGGGGCGCGACGCGATCTTGGCTCGCTTTGGGTTACTGCTGTTGCGCTTCACCGCCTGAGTCACAACGCTCGACGCTCCCCACCGACTCCTCGATGCCCCCTCACCCCTCGCGCTCCCGACGTCCGTCGAGCCAACTCTGCAGCAGCACTGCGGCAGCGGCGCTGTCTACCCGCCCCTTCTGCTGCCGGCTGCTGAGCCCCTGGTCCCGAAGCCGGGCCGATGCCTCGACGGTGGTGAGCCACTCGTCGACGAGCTCGACGGAACGGCCGCTCTTCTGGGCTAGCTTTGCGGCAAACTGGCGAGCCCGGCGCGCACTCAGGCCTTCTCGGCCATCGAGCTGGCGCGGCAACCCAACCAAAAAGCGCGTCACCTGCTCGGCTTCCGCCAGGGCGCACAGCTCGGCCAGGCACTTCCCCGGTTGACGACCGTCCAGGTGCGGTCGCGGGTGGGCCATCAACCCAAGCTCGTCACTGACCGCCAGGCCGATACGCACTTTGCCGAAATCGAGCGCGGCGACCCGCATGAGCCCCAATTAGCACGCGCGTCGGCGCTGCGGAGAGCCGCGAAAGCGTGTTTCGCCGTGGTGGAGAACACCCGATCGGCGGATTCCCCTCACCAGGTGCGCCATCTTCCTTGACCCTCCCCCGACGAGCGAGCATAAGCCGGGCGCCCTCGCGTGGCATCGGCGAGGTAACGCTAGGTCCTCGTAACCGATGAGCTTTCGCAGTGTTCAAGGGATGTTCGACATCCTGCCCGTACAGACCAAGGGCGAGTACCCAGCGGCGATCCGACACTGGCAGCGTCTCGAGCGCGCGTTTCGCGCTTCGGCGGAGCTGTACGGCTACACGGAAATCCGCACGCCACTGATCGAGCACACCAAGCTGTTCGTGCGTTCCATCGGCGACACGACCGACGTGGTGGAGAAGGAGATGTACGCGTTCGAGCGGCATCACGACCAGCTGTGCCTGCGCCCGGAAGGCACGGCCAGCGCCGCTCGCGCGTACGTGCAGCACTCGGTGCAAGCGCAAGAGCCTGTGAGCCGGTGGTACTACCTCGGGCCGATGTTTCGCGCTGAGCGAGCGCAGCGCGGTCGCTACCGTCAGTTCTATCAAGCGGGCTGCGAGATCTTCGGCGATGCTGGTCCAGCGTGTGACGCCGAGCTGATCGAGATGCTGGTGAGCCTCTTCGAAGGCCTCGGCATCTCCGACGTCACGGTGCACCTGAACAGCCTCGGCAGCGCAGGCACCCGAGAGCGCTATCGAGACGCGCTGTTGGCCTACCTCACCCCGCAAAAAGACTCGCTCTCTCAGGACTCTCAGCGTCGCCTGGAGAAGAACCCGCTGCGCGTGCTCGACTCCAAGGCCGCGGAAGATCAGGCGCTGGTTGCAGACGCACCGAAGCTCCTCGACGTCTTGAGCGACGAAGATCGGGAGCACTTCGAGACGCTCCAGCGCTACCTCGACGGCTATGGCGTGCGCTACGAGCTCGATCCGACCTTGGTGCGCGGACTCGACTACTACACCCGTACCTTGTTCGAGCTGAAGTCGAACAGCGGCGATTTGGGAGCCCAGAACACCCTCTGCGGCGGTGGCCGCTACGACAACATGATCAAGAGTTTGGGCGGCCCTGACGTGCCAGCCATTGGTTTCGCGATGGGCCTCGAGCGCATCTTGCTGGCGCTCGGCGAGCAAGCGGACGAGCGCGCCGACAGCGTGTTCATTGCCCCGCTGGGAGCCGGCGCGATCGGCGAAGCCTTGGTGCTGGGCCGTGAGCTGCGTCAGGCGGGGATCCCCACGGAAGTAGACGGGCGCGGCAACTCGATGAAGAGCATGCTGCGCCGTGCGAATCACCTGGGCTCGCGCCTGGTCCTGGTGCTCGGCGACAACGAGATTGAGCGCGGCGTGGTACAGCTCAAAGACTTTGCGGCCTCCGAGGGATCGGGGGGTAAGGCGCAATCGGAAGTACCGCGGTCCGCCGTGGTCGCAGAGGTCAGTCAGCTGGTCAAGGCGGGTGCAGCGTGAAGCGCCTCTTGGCCTTTGGAGCGCTCGCGCTGGGTTTCAGCGTAGCCGCGCCGGCATTTGCCCAAGATCCCTACGGTGGAGGCCTGCAGCCCGGCTTCGGTGGCGGTGCGCCGCCAGCCCAGGCGCAGCCCAAGAAGCCGCCGCCGGGGACTCCGGAGCAGCACGCCGCGAGCGGCGGCGAGTCTTTGTTGCCTCCCGGAACCGAGCCGTCGCTACCCGCGAACCCGCTGCGCCTGAAGAAGAGCGTCAAGAAGCGCATCGGCACGGACTACTTCCCCGATGACGAAGAGACCGGCCGCGAGCCGGCCGGCTTCGGCAGCGAAGGCAAGACGGACCGCAGCTTCTACGGCCTCTACTATAAAGAGCGCTCGAGCCAGTACCAGCTGACCGCGGTTTTCCCCTTCTGGTTCGAGCGCAAGAAGCTGAGCCTGACGGATCCGACCAAGGTCGACCGCGCGTCGCTCTTCGGCGGCCTTTACTACAACCGTCGCAGCGCCGAGCACGCCGACGACGTGCTGTTCCCCTTCTTCTGGAACCTGCGAGACAAGGACAGCCGAACGACGGTGGTTGGCCCCTGGGTGAACCGCCAGGCGCCGGGCGAGACCGACAACTGGTTCGCGCCCATCTACTTCACGGGTACGCGGCCCGACGGTGGCTACACCATCATCCCGCCGCTCCTCACCTACCTGAACCACGACGCGCACGGCGGCTTCAACCTGCTGGGTCCCGCGTTTTGCTCCTGGGAAGGCGGCCCGAGCTGCGATCCGCGCACCGCGAAGGACCTTGATCTGGGTATCGCGCCTTTCTACTTCTACGGGCAAAACGAGCAGTCGAAGTACGAGGTCATCCCGCCGCTGCTCCACTACTACAGCTACGACGATCGCGATCTCTCGTGGCTCAACATCTGGGGCCCGTACTACCGCAAGCACACGCAGGAGCGCGACTACTTCCACCTGCTGCCGCTGTACTGGCACATCTGGGGCCAGGACGAGAGCCACACCACCCTGTTCCCGTTCTACCATTACGGGCACAAGGGTCCGCGTGAGAAGCTGTTCATCAACCCGCTGTGGCTTGATGCGACCGGTGAGAACGGCGAAAAGACCTTCGTCACCTGGGGCTACGCGCGCTACCGCGGCCGCACGTCCCTCGACATGATCACTCCGCTGTTCTGGCAGTACAGCGACCCCGACATTGGCCTCGATCAGACGCTGCTCTTCCCCTTCTACTACCGCCGCACGTCTCCGCGCGAAAACAGCATCGCGCTGTTCCCGTTCTACGGCAGCTTCAACACCTACGGCATCAGCCGCACCACCTGGATCACGCCGTTCTTCCAGCACACCTCCAGCCTCACGGGCTGGGAGACGAACATTCACCCGTTCGTCTACCTGGGGCGCAACGGCAACTCCAGCCACACGGTGCTCGCGCCCTTCTTCTGGGACTTCGCTTCCCCAGGGAGTCGCGCAACGGTCGGCTTCCCGCTCTACTGGCGCTTCAGCGACCGTGAAGAGGTCAACCAGCTCGTAGGTAACGTCTACTACCGAGAGAAGAAGCTCGGCAGAGGCCTCGACTGGGAGATCCACCTGTTCCCGGTGTTCAGCTACGGCGAGACACCCGACGGGCACTGGTGGAACGTGCTCTACGGATTGGCCGGCTACACTCGCCAGGGCGAGACGACGAAGATGCGCACCTTCTGGATCCCGATCACCCTCAGCGAGCCAGCCAAGGCCATCCACGGCGAGCGTTTCTAGGCTGCGCCGCGTTTCCAGGCTGCGCCGCGTTTCTAGGCTGCGCCGCGTTTCTAGGCTGCGCCGCGTTTCTAGGCTGCGCCGCGTTTCTAGGCTGCGCCGCGTTTCTAGGCTGCGCCGCGTTTCTAGGCTGCGCCGCGTTTCTAGGCTGCGCAGCGCTGCGGATTGGGCGAGCACTGCTCCGTCACATTCCAGGCACAGAGCCGTTACAAATGCTGGCCGGCATGGCACCCTTTTGGGATGCGAAGGGCTTGGTTTGGGCTGATTGGGCGAGTTGGTTTGCTTGGAGTTGCGCTACCGCTGGTGGCGTGCGGCTCCGAGGGTGAGACCTCTCAGGCGAGCAGCAAGGCGCCGTCGTACCCCATCACTGAGCAGCGCTACACCACGCTGCAACAGGTGTGGTGGCCAAAAGAAGTGCCCGCCAGCACCCTCGCGGAGCGCAACGCAGGCACGTTCAAGATCAACGATCTCGATCGCTACACCGAGCTGGGCTTCGGTGTGGAGAAGGGGCCCGGAGAGCCGTGGATCGAGCATGATGAACTCGCTCCGGGTTGGCAGACCCACACCGCGGGGACTCGCCGCAGCCTGCTGTTCTTCTGGCACTCGTCAGATCCTCAGGTCGTCGACGAGGAGAGCCCAATCCGCCTCGAGGGGGTCACGGGTCTGAGCATCGGCAGCACGTATCGACCGCAGGATCACCTCGTGACCCAGGCGTTCGAGAGCCAGGTTCGCACGGTGCGCGCAATCATGGAGGACCTCCAGCGCCCCTTGGACTTCACCATCGTCACCGGCGACTTGGCGGACGGTGGTCAGCACAACGAGCTCGACTGGGTGTTCAAGATCCTCGAGGGCGGCACCATCGATCCAGACAGCGGCAAGGATGACGACCCGGTCAAGGGAGCCGGCAACGACTACAACGACCCGTACGTTTCCCTGGGGATCGGAATGCCGTGGTACGTGACCATCGGCAACCACGAGGTGCAGTACACCGGCATCGCGGACGCCAGCCAAGAGGTGCAGGACGCGGCCAAGGGGACCGAGGTCTTTCAAGGGCTTGACTACTTCGCTGGCATCGCTCCCGCCCCCGGCGTCGAAGGCGGTTTTCGCGACGGCTCCACGCCGAACGCTGACGTGACCACCCAGGGGCCTACACCCGCCGATGCGGATCGTTACATCCCTGATCTGCCGGAGCTCGTATCCATCCTGAGCGCCGAGCCTGGTCTACCCATCGGCCACGGATACTCGATGGAAGACGTCGATGCAGGCCGCGGCAATTACAGCTTCCACCCCATCGAAGGCTTGCCCCTGCGCATCATCGCGCTCAACACGCTGTCCTCAGCCATCCCAGGCAGCGAAGGCGCCATCGATGACGCCCAGTGGACGTGGCTTCAGCAAGAGCTGGATGCGGCGGATCAGGCTCACGAAATCGTCTTCGTCGCCAGCCATCACGCGGCTGAGTCGATCAAGCTCGGCGACCACAAGCGCGCCGACGTGGAGTCGCTGCTCGCGAGCCACGACAATGTGATCTTGCACCTCTGCGGCCACAGCCACACCGCGGACAGCGAGATCATCCTCCCCGATGCCGAAGCGGCGGCGGGTCACCGCGGCTACTGGCAGGTGCAGACGCCTTCCACCTTGGACTTTCCCATGCAAACGCGCTTCTGGGAGCTGGTGGATGAGGGAGACGGCTTCGTTACCTTGTACGCGACGATCCTGGAGCAGAACGCGCCAGAAGACAGCCTCGCGCACAAGGCTCGGCAGATCGCAGCGGGACACGCCTGGTTTCAGAACTCCGCGGCACGAGACGACTTCGCGATGCGGGCGGCGCACCGCAACCTGAAGCTACACTTCAAGCTCCCGGACGATGTTGCCGCGGGGATCGCTGCAGCGCCGGCGAAGGACTCCATCGCCTCCGAAGACACGCTGGCGAACTACTGACTCAGGCCAGCGGGTAGCCAATTTCCTCTAGATCCTCGCGGATTTCGTCCAGGCTCGTCTCGGGGTTCAGCTCCCGGACGAGGGCCTCGCTAAGCGGTTCATGGGCATACACGCGCTGCACGGCCTCCAGCGGCACCTCGACCTCGAAGTACCAATTTGCAAACTCGACGTACTGCTCCGGGGCTCCCGCCAGGATGGCTAGCAAGTCGGCAGATCCGTCGGGATCACTTTGCTGCCCCTCGAAGTGAGGGTGCAGTCCGAGGTCGAGCGCCGACCAACCGCTCGCATCTTCCGTGTGCCACAGCACGAACGACGTGTACTCAGGCGTGAACGCCGGTTCCTCGAGGCACTCATCAAACACTTCGGGCACCTGCGCCCTGGCGATTTCTAGGCTGTAGCGCTCGACTGCCTCGCTTCGCTCATGCGCGAGCCCCTTGATGAACGCGCGCCCCGCTTCGAAGACGATGTAGAACTCGTCGCCCGATCCATCACGCATCGAAGCCATGCGCTGACCTCCGGCCCATGCTGCGTTGAAGGAGTAGAAGCGCCCGTCCCACTCCGGGCTCATCACCGCGTCCAGCGTAGCCAGCGCCTGACACAGCCGCTCGAGGTTTTGGGGGTGAGGGAGCGCCTGCGGATGCCGCGATGACGGAGTCTGCATGCGCGAGACGCTACCAGGCGCCCACCCATAGCGCGCTAAAGAAGCGACGAGCCGTGCTCAGCGGGGCTCTGAACGGGCGTTTCCTCGCGGCGCCGCAGTACATGAATCAAGAGCCCAAGGGACACCAACGCCGCAACCACCGCTGAGCCTCCGTAGCCAAGGAGCGGCGGCGTATTCGCGACCTCGGGGACCAACCCCAGGTTGCCTCCGGCGGCGAGCAACAGGTGCGCACCCCAGAACGCAGCGACTCCGCGACCCATGGCTCGCGACTCCGTGCTCAACGCTCGGAGTCCAACCCAGGTCGCGACAGCCACGACGACCCCGTTGAGGAGCACCACGCCAGCCAGCCCGAGCCAGCCCGCTTGGTGACCGACGAACACGTAGGGCGCCTCGAAGGCGGTCACTCCATGGCGAACGGGCCATGGTTCACTTGCGCCCCAGAGTCCGCCTTGTGCGAGCAGTCGCCGCAGCTCCAAGAAGCGCCAACCTCCCCCGAGCGGGTCGTCGCCCGGAAACAGCCAGTACTTGAGCCGCGCAACCTGGTACGGCCGCAACAGCGCCACGAAGGTGAGCACACCAAGGACGCCTGCGGCGCTGAACACGACGCGTTGGGTCAGCGACCAGCGCACCAACGAGAGCGCGGAGAGCGCCACCCCAAACCAAACCAGGAGCGCACCGGGGCCAGCCAGCTCCCCCAACCTCACACCCACTACCCCCAACAGAAAGGCGGCGAGCCACGCGCTCGAGTTTCGGGCGGGAGACTCGCACATCGCGGCGAATCGCGCGAAAGCCGGGATAGCCAGCACACAAAGCACATCCGCGGGGCGGAGCCAGCCCTGGGAGCCGAAGCCGCCCTTCGCCAGGTTCAGACCCAGGAACGCGAAGAGCGCCAGCGGGTAGGCGCTGAGACCCAACGTCCGGCGTGAGCTCAGGACGACCAAGCCGGCAACCACCAAACCCACCGCAGCCCAGCCCAGCTGCCGAGTCACGAGATCCTGATACGCGTGATGCACCATCGCCGCGCGCAGGACCACGACACCCGTCAGCGCAAGCAACAGGCACGCAAGCGCCAATAGACCAGCCAGCGCCCAGCGCCAGCGCTCCCCGAGTTCCCCAGCCATGGCTTCGCAGAACGCCAAACGCCAGGCGTTGTGTTCCCGCGTCGTTCCCTCACCCCAATCTGAGTTGGAGTGAACCCCAGATCAAGAAACGCGGGTCCCGGCTGGAAACCCGCGCTTCGGTTACCGGGCCTGACGACGCCTCAGTCGACGTCCGCGCAACAGCGAAAGCCGGTCTCGGTTCCGTTGTAGTAGCGGTCGTGAGCCGTCTGAGCCGCGCGGCAGAAGTTGCGGCTGGGCTGCCAGTAGGCACCCTTCATCGCCGGGCGGGCCGGGGTGGAGCCGTCGATCGTCACGAACTCCTCGAGGTTGCCGGCCATGTCGTGGACGCCGAACGGGCTGACGCACCGGTTGTACGTGCCAGGCGGAACGCGGCGGTCCTTGAGGTTACCCTCGGCGTCTACCAGATCCGTGTGGTCCGCATTGCAGGCAGTTGGGTCGCGCTTGAAACCGTAAGGGTACGGGCGCATCTCCTCGCCCTCGCAGGCGAAGTTCCACTCGCTCTCCATGCAGACCCGCTTGCCTTGGGCGCGACACGTCTGGTCGGCATGAGTCCAGCTCTTGTGGTTCTCCGGCAAGCTGTTGCCCGGAGCGACGTACTCATCGCGGTCGATGCAGTACTTCATCTTCTTCTTCGGGCCTTCGCACTCCGCAGGCTGCTTGTACTCAGCGCAGCGGAATTTCTCGAAGCGGCCCGGCGGGTCCAGGTAGCGCAGACACGTCTGCTTCACCTTCGGGCAGTACTCGCCCTCGACCAGCACCATGTTGGCGGGACATTCCCCGCTGTCGCTAGCTGGCGCAGTCTTCGCCTCAGGTGCCGGAGCGACGTTGGTCAGAGGCTGAGCCTCATCAACGCTCTCTTGCGGCGCCATCGACTCCGACGCTTGGTTTGCCTCGTCGAGCTGCAGGGCACGCGGCTCAGGCGATGGGCGGTCACAGGCGGCCAGGGTGAACACTCCGACCGTCAACCAGAGGGGTAGCTGGGTGGGACGCAAAGCCAGGCGATTCTGCGGGAGCCCCTAGGGATGTCAAGTCACCGCCTCGGTCACGTGGCTGATTGGTGACACCGGGTGCGACCTGTAGGCGGCGAACCTTCAAGCTTAAACCAAACCCGGGCAAGCCAGACATTACTTGGTCATTCCAAGTACTTACAGCTGGCATCTAAGGTGTTGGCTTAGATCGTTTGACAGGATTTCTGACGCAAAGCGGACACCTGGCACGCACCCGGTGCGACGATAAGTTCGCCTCGAAACGACACGATTTTGCCACCCACGCGGAGCGCGCGGGTGGCTTCTGACCAATCGGCTGGCGGCTTCGGAGCCAGCTCAGCCGTTCGGGCCGCCCTGGCTGCCGGGCACGTCGGAGCAGCAGCGCACACCGAGCTGGATGTCTTCGTAGTGGTCGTCGTGCGCTGTGGTCGCAGGGCGGCAGCGGTTTCGAGCGGCCATCCACCAGCCACCCTTCAGCGCGGTGCGGAACGGGTAGTTGTGCGTCGCGCCCTCGCGCAGCGTGGGCTCATCGAGGTTGCCAGCCAGGTTGTGCACGCCGAAGGGGCTGACGCACTCAGCGCGCTCGCCGCTCTTCTCCCGGTGGTCTTTCAGGACCTGCTTGCCCTTCTTCATCTCGTAGAGGTCGTCGCGGTCTTGATTGCAGACTGCCTTGCGCTCCCAGCCGTATGGATACGGGCGCATCTCCTCACCTTCGCAGGCGAAGTTCCACTCTTGCTCGGCGCACAGGCGCTTGCCTTGCGCCTTGCAGATCTTGCTCCCGGTCACGAAGCTCTGGTGGTTGAGCGGCAGCTCGTCGCCGGGCTTCGTGTACTCGTAGCGGTCGATGCAGTAGTTCATGCTGACGCGCTTGCCCACGCATTCAGACTTCTCGAACACCTTGCAGCGCGCGTAGGGCAGCTTGGGATCGTCGAGCCACTCCTTGCAGGTCTCGCGCACCTCGGTGCAGTACTCGCCGGAGACTTGCACCATGTCCGCGGGACAAGCACCTGAGTTGTCCACAGGCTTCGCGCCGTCAGGCAGGTTCTCCGCGGCCTGCTTCTGTTCCGGTGTTGCGTCACTGTGACGCTCGTTGTGACGCGTATCAGCTGCCTGGGGGCCAGGCTCAGCAACGCGATTCACGGCGAGGGCTGGCGCCTCCGCGGGCTCGGCAACGATGGCCTGCGGCGCGCTGATCGGAGCGTCTCCACCACGCAGCGCCATAAAAGCGCCCGCCGCGACGGTACACACTAGAGCTCCCACCAAGAAACGCCGATTCATGTTGCCTTAACCTCCGTTTGAGCGCGCTCTCCGCGCTTCATCGATGTTGCGTCATCGCGTTCATAAGGGTTCCAGCGTCGCTCCCATTCAGGCAAACAAGCTGGGCCTCCGAGCCGCGTGCGGATGAGCAATGCACGCGTCGTGCCGACCCTGTGCTCCCCGGTCGTTACCGCACGGCTGTAGTCGGGGTGTCAGCACCCTCAGTGTCTAAGACGCCGTCGACCTGACGTCGTCTCCCTCCCCCGGCCCTTCGTGGCCACAGCACGCTCAAATTTGCTTCGCCCGGTGCCATCTCTCGATAACGGCGAAGCGTGACAACGCTTGAGCAGGTGAGTGAGGAGCTGGTGATTCGCGCGGAAACAACTGCGGCGTTACGTGTGAACCTGACTCACGCGTGCGCGGCAGTGCGCAACCGATGTCATAGGTCGCGCAGCGGGTGCGCGGGCCTAGGTCCCTGAAAGAGCGTCCTCGAAGCGCGTATCTTGGCGCAGCGCGCTCAGGCGATCGTCATGGCGCACGCGCTCAGGATCGAGGCCGGCCGAGACCGCCTGTCTCAGCAGCCTGAGCGCTGCGTCCATCTGACCCGCTTCCACGAAACCCCGCAGGCCCGACACCCCGTCGTCCGCGACCTTGGTGCGCTCAAAGAGCCGCTCGAACAGGCTCGCCGCCGCGAGCGCAGCGCCGCCGTCGAGGGCTGCCTGGGCCACTCGCCGAGCATCATCGCTCGGCGTCTCGTCCACGATGTCGAGGGTCACTCGCGCGGCACGCTCGACGTCGCCCACCTTCAGCAGCGCCTTGACATAGAGCGCCGCCAGCTCGAGCCGTGTGTCCCCAGCGCGCCGAGCGTGGGCGATGGTCTCCACCGCGCGCTGATCTTGGTCCAGCGCTTCGAACACGGCGGCGTGCAGGTATGGATCGATGGGCTGGTCTTTGGGTGCACGTTCGAGCACCTGTTCGGCGGAGGCCGGGTCACCACCCAGCAGCGCCGACCAAGCCCCAATCTCTGCGGCCCGGCGCCGGACGTCGGCATCCTCGGTTGCCTCGAACACTGCGCGGCCAATGGCGTGGGCTTCGGCGTGCCGCCCCTGGTCCATGGCCTGGCGTGCTCGAGTCAGCATTTGCAGTAGCGCTTCTTTGGGGATCGGAGCGGGCTCCGGGCGCCGCAGGCTCATCCAGTTGCTGGCGGCGGCCCAGCCGAGGATGATCGCTCCGAACATCATGTTGCCCGCGAGGAACGCGAGCGCGGCAAGCACGCCAACCACCACCGAGATCATCAGGGACAGCCGCTCGCGGCCCTTCCCGAGCGCAGCCGCCAGGATGTGACCCCCATCGAACGGGATCACAGGGAGCAGATTGAAGGTCGACCAGAAGACGTTGAGGATCGTGAGCTGGCTCAACACACGACCGGTGAGGGTCGCCTTTTCCCCCAGCAAGTCCTCGCCGCTGACGACCAACGCGATGAACGAGCACACCGCGAGCAAGTAACCCGCAAGCGGGCCAGCCGCGGTGATGACGATGCGCTGGAGCCGCGTTGGCTCGGCCCGCGGGTCCCAAACCGTGCGGCCGCCCATCACGTGCAGCACGATGTGCGGGGACTCACCGTAGGCTCGCGCCGCCAGCGCATGACCAAGCTCGTGAACCAGCAGCGAGACGAGCAGGATCCCAAGCCAGGTCAGCATGCCAACCACGATGGCGCTCATGCTGCCGGCAGCCGTGTTCAGACCAAAGAGCACCGCGATGACCCAGAAGCTGGGCTCGATTTGAACCGGAAATCCGAACAGACGAAAACGCATGGTGATGAAGCGGTCCGCGCCCTCCCGGCGAACTCTAGCCTGCTCAGGGATGTAGCCCTGTTACCTCGCCTTGTCGATGCGGCCAGGCGCAGCGGGGTGCTGAAAACCACCTGGCGCTGGGTAGACGGCTAACGGCTCTTCTTGGCCTTCCTTCGCTCCCCTTCCCAGGTCGCAGCAACGCGCTCGAGTTCGGCGAGCAGCGCGTGGTTTGACTCCACCCAGAACTGGGCACGGCTATTCGCGCTGCCGACCCAGCACGTCACCGCGCGCCCCGCCCAGCTCTTCGGGATGGCGTCCATCATCTCCTCGTCGGTGCGATCGTCGCCAGCGCAGAACAAGAAGTCGGCCTTGGCGTGGCGGCGAAGCAGCTCGCTGGTGGCGCGCCCCTTCGTCGCCTGTTCGTGTCGCACTTCGATCACGCGATTGCCCTTCAAGACGTTGAATGGCCGCCGCTTCAGCACATCGGCGAGCAGCGTCAGCAGCTCATTCGCCTGAAACGCGCCGAACTCGGGGTCAGCCGCGCGGTAGTGCCAGGCGATCCCTCCGCGCTTGTACTCGACTCGACTGCCCGGGGTCCGCGAGACGAAATCCTTGAAGAGTGGATCAATCACCTTCTTCAACGACTCGATGCTGGGTTGCTCCCGGTCGTGCCACTCGCCGCCGATCGGCTTCACTCCCAAGCCGTGCTCGCACACCAGGCCAATCGGCAGGCTGCCGAGCCACTCTTCGAGCACCGCCGCTGGGCGGCCGCTGATCACGTACAGCGTGCACAGCTGAGAGAGCTTCTCCAAGGTCTCGAGGATACGCGGCTCCGGGGTAGCGCTCATCGGGTCGTTGACGAAACCTCGCAGCGTACCGTCGTAGTCCAGCAGCATCAGGGGATTTGTGGCCGCACGGAATTTGGAAGCAAGAGGTTCGGCGTCCACGCGTAGACGCTTGAATGTCGTCCGCGCACCCTCCGTACCTGACTCCAGCTGATCCAGGAAGCGCTGCGCCCAGCGCATGCTCGTGTTGTTGTCCACGAAGTCCAGCATGTTTCCAAACGCCTGCTGTTGTTTCGTACGCGCGGCGCGCCCTTCAAGGGCGTGCGCCAGTTCGTGGGCGACTTGGTCCACGTTGTAGGGGTTCACGAGGCGAGCGCCGGGCAAACAGTGCGCCGCACCAGCAAACTCGCTGAGGATCAACGTACCGCCCTGCTCTCTCCGCGCGGCAACGTATTCAAGAGCCACCAGGTTCATGCCATCGCGGATGGGCGTGACCAATGCGACATCCGCCGCTTGATACAGGCCCGCCAGGCGAGCACGAGAATACGCCTGATTCACGTACACCACCGGCGTGTGCGAGGCCGACCCAAAGCGGCCGTTCACCCTGCCGACCAGCTCGTCCACCTCACGCTTCAGGCTCTGGTACTCCTGCACTCCCATGCGCGAAGGCGCGGCGATCTGGATCAGCACCGCCTTGTCGCGGAGCTTCGGGTGACGCGCGAGCAACTCCTCGAAGGCCCGCAGCTTCTCTGGGATCCCCTTGGTGTAGTCCAAGCGATCGACACCCACGACGATCTGCTTGCGACGGTAGGTCTCTGTGAGCCGCGCGAGTTCGCTCTTCGCCTCCTCAGTCTGGCAGAGGTCACTCACCTCCCCAGGATCGATGCCGATGGGCAACATGCCGAGCTTTACCCGGTGCGAGGACAGACGAAGCGAATTCGGCTCGCTCTCAAGTCCGAGCACCCGCAAGCATGCCGCACGGAAATGGCTCACATATTCGTAGCTATGGAAACCCAGCAAGTCCGCACCAAGCAACCCTGTCAGGATCTCTTCGCGCACCGCGAGGGAGCGGTAGGTTTGTGCCGCGGGAAAGGGAATATGCAGGAAGAAGCCAATCGGGCACGCGAGCCCGCGGCGACGCAGTAACTCGGGCACCAACGCGAGCTGGTAGTCGTGCACCCAGACCACGTCTCCGGGGCCAGCTTGGTCCAAGATTGCGTCGGCGAACTGCTCGTTGACCTTCTGATAGGCGCGCCATGCGCTGCGATCGAAGTGGATGCGCTCATTCAACGCGTGAAACAGAGGCCACAGCACCTGGTTGCTGAACCCCTCGTAGAAGCCCGAAATATCGCTCTTTGCGATGAACACCGGCGCGGAGCCGTGGCGACTGAGTTCCTTCGTGACCGCGCCGCGATCCGCTTCGGTGACGTGCGTCCCTGGCCAACCAAGCCAAGTGAACGGGCGTTGATCGGACACGGATTTCAGCGCGGTGACGAGACCGCCGGTGCTAGCGTGCACCGTCCAGCCGTCAGCTCGCTTCGCCATCGTTACCGGCAAGCGAGCCGATGCGACGATTAGCTTGGCTTTGCTCATGAAGTGTCGCTTATGTCATAGGCCGCGCTGGGTCTGCAACCGAGGCCCCCGACAGGCCGCAGACCAAAATGCCCCTACGCGCTAATGCCTGTGCGAGGTGCAGGCGGCAGCGCTGAGCAGCTGCCGCGAGTCATCCAGGCCTGCAACGAGTCGCAACGCGACCCCATGGCCAAACGCTGAACGAGTCCTCCAGTCCTGAGAGATCCTCCGTGAAACACGCACTGATTGGTAACTGCTCCTATCAAGCCCTGATCGACGATCGCGGCGCCGTGAGCTGGCTGTGCTGGCCGCGTTTCGACTCGAGTTTCGTGTTTGGCTCGCTGCTCGACTCCACGCGCGGAGGCGAGTTCAGTGTGACGCCTCGGGAGAGCGAGTTTCAGACCGAGCAGGGCTACCTGCCGAACACCAACATCTTGCGTACCGTGTTCAGCTCTGAGTCGGGACGCTTCGAGCTCATCGACTTCGCTCCGCGCTACAAGCAGTACGAGCGCTCTTTCAAGCCGAACATGCTTGTCCGGCGCCTGCGGCCCCTGGATGGTCGACCCAGCGTGAAGGTCGCTTGCCGTCCGGTCTACGACTACGGCGAGAAGGAACTCGAGTCGTACGTCGCGAGCAACCACGTGCAGTGGCAAGTCGACGGCGGCCCGCTCAGGCTCACGACGAATGTCCCCCTTACCTATCTGCTCGAAGAGCGACCGTTCCTGCTGACGCACGAGGCCTATGTCGTACTCACGTGGGGCAACCCCCTCGAAGCGGCTCTGGAAGAGACCTGCGAGACGTTCCTCTCCCGCACTCGGAAGTACTGGGAGACTTGGGTCAAGCACACGAACCTTCCAGGCATCTTCCAGCGCGAAGTGATCCGCTCAGCGCTCGCGCTCAAGCTCCACCAGTACGAAGACACCGGCGCCATCACCGCTGCCACCACGACCAGCATCCCGGAGCACTCAGGCTCTGGCCGCAACTGGGACTATCGCTACTGCTGGCTCCGCGACACCTACTTCACGCTCCACGCCATGCGCCGCCTCGGACACTTCGAGGAGATGGAGCGTTTCGTCTCCTTCGCGCAGAACATCGCCGAAGGCACCGCGGCGTTGCAGCCCGTTTATGGCATCAGCGGCGAGTCGCGTCTGTCGGAGCGTACGCTCGATCATTTGGCCGGCTACAAGGACGACAACCGGCCCGTCCGCGTGGGAAACGCCGCCTACCTCCAGGTCCAGAACGATGTCTACGGCGAGATCATCGCCGCCATCGCACCGCAGTTCTTGGATCTGCGCTTCGACAACCAGGGCAACCATGAGCACAGCGCGGCGCTGGTCAGTCGACTGCTCGGCTACATCGAGCACACCATGGAACTTCCCGACGCGGGCATCTGGGAGTACCGCGCGGAACCTGAAGTTCATACGTTCCCGCTACTTTTCCACTGGATTGGCGCGTCTCTCTGCGCCCGCATCGGCAAGGCCATCGCTGACCCAGCGCTGGAAGGCCGCGCGCTCGGCCTAGTCGCCCGCGCTCGCAGCATCATCGAGGAGCAGTGTTACCGCCCCGATCTCGGCTTCTACGCAGAGAGCACCAGCGCGCAGAACCACAACGCCGACGCCTCGCTCTTCATGATGGTCAACATGGGCTACCTCATGCGTGGCGACCCGCGCGCCGAGCGCCACGTGCGCGAGCTCCACAAGAAGCTCAGTGTCGATCGCTACCTGATGAAGCGCTACAACCACTTCGATGGCATCGGTGAAACGCTCGGCACCTTCACCGTGTGCGGCTTCTGGGCAGCCGAAGCACTCGCCAGATTAGGTTACCGCGAGGAAGCGATTGAGGCGTGTGAGCAATTGATCAAGCACGCCAATCACGTGGGCCTGTTCAGCGAGGATATCGACCCCAAGAGCGGCGAACAGTGGGGCAACTTCCCCCAAACCTACTCCCACGTAGGGCTCATCAACGCCGCCTTCGCCATCCGCCAGAGCGCCCTCGACTTGCTGGCGTAGCTCGCTGCTTGTTTTGGGGGTGAGGCGCACCCCGCGCAGACTGCTTGACCCTGCCTGCCAAGCAGTCAAAGGGTCTTCACTCGGACACAAGCATCACTCGTGGATGTTCACGGTGGTCCCCTCGCCCATATCGGTCCCGATGTTGATGCCGTGCCAGTTTTCGGGGAGCGGCGGATCGGTCCAGTTGAAGACGACGCGGGCGTCGATCGGGGTGAGGTTCACGCAGCCGTGGCTGCGCGGGATACCGAAGACGTCGTGCCAGTACGCGCCGTGGAGCGCGTAGCCGGCGGCGAAGTACTGGATCCACGGCACGTCGCGCAGCTCGAACCCGCCGGCTCCGCGGCGCCGGGTCACGCCGTACTCGGGATGGCGGCCCTTCGCGATGTTCGCCAGCCGGCGCTGATCTTCAGAAGAGAGCTTGGTGCCGTCTTTTTCAGCCTTTTTCAGCCGTGCGATCGTTGCTCGAGTCTCTTCGTCGTAGCGCGGACCGCCACCGCCGCCGGCCTTCTTGCCACCGGCGACGCTGGAGTTCTCCTCGGAGTCCATGGCGGCGGCGATGTGCTTGCTCTGCAGGCGGAAGACACCGGTTGGCGTGGCGTTGGTGGTCTTCGGGTCACCGAAGCGCGGGCGCCCCGTGGACACCAGCGTGGCGTACCAGGCGCGCTTGCCCTCCCATAGCACCAGCGTTTGCTGCCCCAGGGAAACGTCGACCCACTTCTCGCCCTTCTCGGCCGCTTCGGGCCACTCCGCGGGAGGTGAGACGATGCCGATGTCGTCGGCTTTGAGCCAGCGGGTCTTGTCTTTGAGCGTCTGATAGAAGCGCTTGCCAGCCTTGATGCGCGCCTTGCCGGTGATCGGGACGATGGCGCGCCGGGGCAGCGTGCCCATCTTGCGCACCTCATCCTTGCCCTTGAGCAGCTGATAGGTCACCGCATCCCGCTTGATGATGAAAGCGAAGGGCACTGGCATGTCCGGCGTCAGCTCGACGCCGTGCCACGGGGAGCCCGTGTCAGGCTTCACCTTCGTGGTCGGGATGATGCGCATGTCTACCGTCACCGCGAAGCCGCGCGTCAGATCTTCGTCTTTGGCGATGAACGAATCGACGAAGGAGAGGCCTGTCTTGCGCCGCACGCGGTCCGCGAATATCGCGTAGTCCGGCACCTCGAAGCCAGAAACGTTGGGGATCTTGCGCCCGTCTTCGAGCCACCACGGCGGCCCCGGGTCGTTCGCGTCACCGCCGAATAGCTCGACGCGAGACAGCTCCGTTGAGAGCTTGAAGCCAGGCTTGTGCTTCAGACCGGGCACGGCGATTCCCCGAGGATCTAAAGGAACGTCGTTGGCTCCGAGCTCGACCTTCTGCACCTCGGCCGAGTTCTCCGCGAACCACTTGAGGTGGTCCTCAAGCCCGAATTCGCTCTCGATTTGCTGCTTCTTCGAGGGAACCTTCAGGTACTGCGGCGCCGTCGCGCGCACGAAGCCGTAGGCGTAGGGCATCGGCTTGTCGAGGTGAGCGCGGCGCTTGGTCGCTTTGACCAGCGGATCCTCGAGGTTCGTCGTCGCGTCCTCGGTGCACACGTAGCCCATCGGGTAGATGTGGTACCACTCGCCCTTGCACTCCCCGACCTTGTCCTTGGTCGCTTCAGGATCGCGCTTCACGACCGCCCCGAGGCGTAGGTAGCCGAGGCGCCGAGACTCCTTGTGGGGCCGCGCGTAGACGATGGTCGCGATCTGCGTGGCGGCGATCATCGCGGCGTCTTGGGGAGCCTGCGTGTCCAGCTCGCCATGGTCCACCTGGATCGTCGAGAGCGCCGCGGGGACGCTCGCGGCCGCAGAGGGCGTGGCGGAGGGTCCCGGCGTGCCCTGCTCAGCGGTCGCTTTGTCTTTGCAGGCACCCAGCAGCGTCAACGCGAGGATGCACCCGGTGATGGCCCGTCCAGTCACGCCCCCGTGTTTAGCGGCTGTGCGTGTCAGATCAAGCCCAGCCGCCAATTGTTGTGGGTTCGTCGCCAGCGACGGCGAGTCGGCGCAAGGCACCTGACGCGCTTCGGGTTGGCAGTGGCGGCTGCACTGCGCCTCACCCCGAAAACCAGCTAGAAAGCGCAAATCAACCGCTGGGAGGCTCTTCGAAGGGGCTGCTGCTGAAGAGCTCGTTCGGCAGTGAACGGCCGTCCACCTGGACGTCCTTTGCGCCGTCGGGCAGCTCCGGTAACTCGTCCAGATCGTAGCCCGGACCCACCCAGAACACCTCGGGCACGGGGCGGTAGCTGCTGTTGTAGGAGCGCTCGGCCTTGGTGCCATCGGGGCGAGTAACCTTCACCCAACTCACGACGTCGTAGCCCTTGTGGCCACGCTGACGCATCAAGCGCTTGCCAGGCTTGATCCACGGCTTGGTGGTGATGCGGCGATAGAAGTCGTAAGCGCGGGAGACGCCGTATTTGTACTCGACCTTGGGCGTGTCGCGTCCGAGTAGCTCCACCTTGAGGAAACCTGGGCTCGGAATGAACGCGTGGACGATGATGGGCGAGTCGTAGGGATTACGGATCTTGAGGTCGACCTCACCGAAGATCACCGTCGCATCGAGGCCCATTGGAGCATAGCCGCTCGGGCGACTATGGCTGCGCCGGTCGACTACATCGAGGGCGCCATACACGGCAGCTGCGTGGAGCGTCGAAGCGACCTGGCAGGTGCCGCCGCCGACGCCTGGCGTTAGCTCATCGTCCAGGATCACGGGAGCCCAGGTGAAGCCCCGCGCCAAGGTGCGATCACCGACTCGCTCGTTGAAGCTCAAGGTCTGACCTGGGGCGATCACGACGCCGTTCAAGAGCTCTGCGCCGCGCGCGATGTTGACCGAGCGTCCCTCACCGGTACCCGCGAACTTGGTCTGGAATTCCCCCAAAACCTTCGACACATCGATGTCCGCAAGCATGTCCAGGCTGACTTGCGGCGGCGTCGACTTGACCTTGAGTCCGAGGATCTGGTTCTCATCGAACTCTTGCCCTGCGGCAATGCTTTCGACGGTGCGCCGCACGTCGAGACTTCGCCCTGGCGTGTCATGGATCTTTTGGTGCCCGACCAAATCCAGGCGCGCATCGACGGGGTCGCGGAAGACTTCGGGCGAGAGATCCTCCAGCGCGACCTCGAGCTTGCGCTCGTCGAAGCTCCACACCAGCGGGATGTCCTGCTCGCCGCGCTTGGCGGAGACCACCTTGTAGATCCGCTCGGAAATGCTCCCCTGCTCCGCGTGCTCACGCACCTTGGCCAGGGTCTGGCCGACGTCGAGCTCTACACCGAGCGCTCCAAGGCGGCGCTGGAAGACTTCTCCGTCGATCTCCAGGTACACAGGGCGCGCCAAGAGCTGCGTGCGCCGCTCCTCGAGCCACAGCCGCAGCTGCTTGTCCTCGGGTTGGAGCCGCCCGCCGACGTAGGTTCCGGGGATACTCCGGCCCGGCGGTAGGTAGTGGTAGTAAGCGTAGGTCGAGCCGCCCGTCACCCCGGCGACCAGCGCAACCATGAAGCTCGGCAACAGCCAGCGACGGCGCGAGCGCCGCGGGGGTTTTCGCGAACTCAACGCCCAGTCACTGTCACTCTGTTGCCGCTTCGAATGGGGGTCAGCCTTGCCGAGCACCATACTCACTCCTGGATCGTATCGGGGAGCAGGTCGGCAGTGCAAAGTTCGCTGCACGGCCTGCGCTTCCTTGGCTCCAACGCTGGCCATGTGCGGTCAGATTCCCGTGGTGATCAAGGAGCTTGGCCCGAAGCGACAGCTTACGTGGGCAGCGCGCGAGAGCTTCCCTCGTTCAAGGCTGCGCCAGGTTCAGGGCTGCGCCAGGTTCAGGGCTGCGCTGCCGCACGTGGGGCAACCTGCATCGGCATCGGATGCTTGGGGCGGAGCGTCACGGCGCAGAGCGGCTCCGGCGTGTGGCTCGAAGTCGACCCGAAACGGAACCGCGACAGCAGCATCGCGAGGATGATCTGCGCCTCCAGCAGCGCAAACCGGTCACCGATGCACTTGCGCTGCCCGGCGCTGAACGGGAAATACGCGTGCTTCGGTAGCTTCGCACGTGATTCCGGCAGGAAACGATCCGGGTCGAAGCGCTCGGGATCCGCGAAGAATTTGGGGTCGCGGTGGGTCAGCCAGGGACTGACGAACACCAGCCGCCCCTTGGGAACGTGGTAGCCAGCGAGCGTGTGATCCGCGGTGCTCATGCGCGCGAGGAGCCACACCGGCGGATACAAACGCATCCCCTCCTCCAGCACGCGTCGCGTGACGTCCAGGCGCCCCATGTCAGCCAGCGTTGGGCAGCGCCCCTGGAGCACTTCGTCGAGCTCCGCTTGGACCTTGAGCGCCCACTCGGGATTTTGGGTGAGGAGCCACAGCGTCCAGGCGAGAGACACCGCTGTGGTCTCGTGGCCAGCGAGGTACATCGTCATCACCTCATCCCGCAACTGCTTGTCCGTCATGCCGCGGCCGGTCTCCTCGTCTCGCGCTTCCATCAACATGTCCAGCAAGTCGCCCCGCTGTGCTTCCTCCAGCGGCCGTGTCTCATCGAGCCGCCCTGCGTGCGGCCGCGCGCGGCGCTCCGCGATGATGCCTTCGACCAGCGTGTCCAGGGCCTTGAGGGCCCTCTTGTACCGGCGGTTCCGCGCGGTAGGAAACATCTCGGGCAGCGCGAGCGGGTGCGTGATCCCCCAGACAACGTGCTCGAGCACCACCGGCATGGCCCAGCTCACCTCCTCGGCGCGCTCCCCGGACTCGATGCCGAGCAATGTAGCGCTCACCACGTCCAGCGTGACGCGCATCATCTCCGCTGCGATGTCCACCGGCGCCCCGGACTCGGCGGCTGCCGCGAGCGGCCCGTCCAGCAGGCGCTGGGTGCAGCGCACCATGGTCTCAGTCAGCCCCTCGATGCGCTGTTTGGCGAACGCCGGCTGGCTGATCCGCCGCTGCTCACGCCAGAAGTCGCCTTCACTGGTGACGAGGCCGTTGCCCAGTACCTTGCGCAGGAAGTAGTAGCCGCGGGTCTGCTTGGTGAACTCTTTCTGGTGCGTGACCAAGATCTGCTCGACGGCGCGTGGGTCCCTCAGGAACACCGCCTTCCGCGGTCCAAAACGGGTCTCCATCACGTCGCCCTGGGCGCCGACTTCACGCAGGAACCCCAGCGGGTCGCTGCCAAAGGCGCGCAACGCGCTGAAGGCGTTGAAGCCCCGCAGGCGAGGCGGTGACGTGGGGCTGGCGACGTACGGCATTTCTTGCGTTTGGGTCATGGGAAATTAATATGAGCAAATACTCGATTTACCAACTCGCATCGATTTCAGCCGTTTGGTAGCTTGTATCAGCTGAAACGCGCTCCCAATTCGCGTGCCGGCTCACTTTCTTGAGGAGCGACTCACATGCCCAGCATCACCAAACGCGTCCCCTCGGGACGCACGTCCAAGGCACCGGGCAAGCCGACTGACAAACGTTCCGCCAAAGCCAAGCAGTCAACTCCCAAGGCTGCCACCGCCGGAAGGCGCGTAGCGCTACCCAATGCCGCGCGGAAAAGGCCCAGGCAAGCCAGGGCTCGCGCCACGGTAGACGCGATCCTCGAGGCCGCGGCCCGTGTACTAGTGGAAGAGGGCTACGAGGGAGCCAACACGAACCGCATCGCCGAGGTAGCGGGTGTGAGCATTGGCTCGCTGTACCAGTACTTCCCCAACAAGCAGGCACTGGTCAGTGCGCTGGTCGAGCGCCACGTGCGGCACATCATGGACCTCCTGGGAAGCGGCCTGATGACCGCCGCCAGCCTTCCCCTACCCGAAGGGATCCGCAGGCTGGTTCAGGTGATGCTCGATGTGCACCGGCTGGAGCCGGAGCTGCATCGGGTGCTCGCCGAGCAGCTGCCCCGCATCTCCACGCCGGACCACCACCGCCAGACCAACACGACGGCGCAGGCGATGATCAAGGGCTACCTCGAACAGCGGCGCGCGGAGCTCCGGCCTGGACTCGATCTGGAGACTGCTCCGTTCATCTTGGTGCACAGCGTGGAGGCAGTGACCCACGCCGCAGTGATCGAGCAGCCCGAGACGGATCCGGAGCGCCTGGTCGACGAGGTCACGGCGATGATCGTCGCGTACATGCTGCCGCATGCACACTAGCGCCGTCGCTTGCGGCGTTGGCTTCCCTCAACCCCCGCCGACGAAGTGCACGATTTCCAGCACGTCGCCGTCCGCGAGCAGCACGCTTGGGTGCTCCGCTCGCGGCACCACCTCGCGATTGCGCTCGACCGCCACCGGACCATCGGTGAGCCCCAGGTGCTCGATCAACCCGCGCACGCTGAGGGTGTCGGGGACCTGATGCTCTTCGCCGTTGATGGTCAGCTGCATGGCTCGCCTATACCACGAGTCCAGGTCAGAGGAGTCGCTGCCCGGCGGTCAAACTCACGGCGCTAGCGCCGGTGGCCAAGCGCAAGCTCTTGGTAGATCGCAGCGCCCGCGGCGCCCCCGAGCGCTTCACGCTCGGTGAGTTCGCGCACCACCTTCGCGGACGTGCCCCGCACCAGCACCCGCGGTGGCACCTTCATGCGTGGCGGCACGACGGCGCCCGCGGCGATGATCGCGCCCTCACCGATTTCCGCGTTGTCGAGGATCACGGAGCCCATGCCGATCAGCGCCCCGCGGCGCACCGTGGCGCCGTGAATCACGGCGTTGTGGCCGACGGTCACGTCTTCTTCCACTAGCGCGTCGCTGACACCGCCGGTCATGTGAACCGTGGCGTTGTCCTGAATATTGGTGCGGGCGCCGATGCGAATGCTCCCGACGTCGCCTCGGAGCACGGCGCCGTACCAGATGCTCGCAGATTGTGCGATGTAGACTTCACCGACCACCACTGCATTTTCCGCCAGGAAAACGGACTCGTGGATCTGAGGCGTGTGCTGATTGTAGTGCTTTACGAATGCCATCACAGAACCGGTAAGTTGACGCGCCCAGGCTTGCTAACCGCGGGCTTCTCTGGCGTTGCGTCGCTGCTCGGTAGCGGTGCGCGGCGCGCGACATCGACCAGCTCAGCTTGCAGGCTGTGTTTGAAGGCACTCACGATGCGCACCTCTACCAGCTCACCGAGCAGGTCGGTGTTCGCGCCGAAATGCACGATTTCGTTGCGCTCAGTGCGCCCAGTGTAGCCGCCCGTCTTGCCTAGGCCTTCGACGAGCACGCTCTCGACATTGCCGACGAGCCGCTCGAGGTGCTCGCGCCGCAGCTCTTCCGAGAGTGCGAACAGCGCCGCCAGGCGGCGGCTCTTTTCGGCTTCGGTGACGTCGTCCTTGAGCTTGAGGGCTGGTGTGCCTGGACGCTCGGAGTACTTGAAGCCGAATACGCCGACGAAGCCGACCCGTCGTACCAGTTCCAAGGTTGCGTCGAAGTCTTCCTCTGTCTCCCCGGGGAAACCGACGATGATGTCCGTCGAGAGACTCAGCCCGGGCACCGCCCGCTTGAGGGCGTCGGTCCGCTCCAGGTACTCTGCCACGCTGTAGCGACGGATCATGCGCCGTAACACGCGGTCGCTCCCCGACTGCACCGGCATGTGAACGTGACGCACGAGCTGCGGCAGCGCTTCGTGGGCGGCGATCAGCGACGGCGTGAGGTGCCGCGGGTGAGGACTCGTGTAGCGCAGCCGAGCCAGCCCGGGGACACGCTCACAGATGGCTCTGAGCAGCGCCGGAAACTCGCTCTCGTCTGCGTGGATCCCGGCGCCCCGACGCTTGGCAGTCTCTCCGGACGGGAGCTTCGCGAGCGGCGCCGCGCTGGCAGCGGCGGCAGGCAGCTGGGAAGTCGGATCCAGATAGCTGTCCACGGTCTGGCCGAGCAGCGTTATCTCCCGCGTACCCTGAGAGACCAGCGCCTCACACTCGGCGAGGATTTCGCCGGAAGGACGGTAGCGCTCCGGGCCACGCGTGGTGGGGACGATGCAGAAGGAGCAGCGCTCGTCGCAGCCCTTCATGATCGTCACGAAGCTCGACACCTGGCGCGAGCGTGGCAGCCCAGCGTCGAGGCTGAGAAAACGTGGGGAGTCGAGGTCGAACGCCGCGCGTACCTGCGGCGGCGCGCCGCCTTCCAGCTCACGCAGCAGGCCAGGCAGCTCAGGGATGTTGTCAGGGCCGATCAGCAGGTCGATCTGGGGCATGCGCTTCACAAGCCGCTCCCCCTCCTGCTGGGCGACGCAACCGGCCACGCCAATCAGAAGCTCCGGCCGACTCCGCTTCAGCACGCCGAGCCGCCCCACCTCGCTGCGCAATTTTTGCTCGGCCTTCTCCCGGACGCTGCAGGTGTTGAGCACCACCAAGTCGGCGTGCTCCACATCCGCCGCGGGAGCGTACCCAGCACGCTGCAACACTTCCTCCATGCGCTCGGAGTCGTGCTGGTTCATCTGGCAGCCGAAAGTGACGAGGCTGTAGGACGGCATGAAGCGCCTCGCCCTAGCACAGCTGAGGCCAGCGAGCGAACTCCCCCGAAAGCCGCTGTCCGACTCAAGCTCTCGACTCAAACCGCCCACGAGGACTCCACCTGAGCGACCCTGGACCGCGCTGAACCCCAGCAGCGCCGCCGTCTCGCGTTGACCAGTGGCCGCCCGCTCCCGTAAAACCCTGGTCCGCAAAACCCTCAACGCGCAGTGCCCAGCAAGCGCGGCGACGCTGTCGGAGCAGGCAGCGAGCCGAGCTTGGACCGCGCCCATGGGAATGAACGGCACGGGAGTAGGACGCAAGCATGGCCGAGAAGTTCAAGAACCTGGTTGAAGTACTTGAAAAGAGCGCGGAGACCCACGCGTCTCGCACGCTGTTCGGGACCAAGCAGGGTTCGGACTGGAAGTGGATCGACTATCAGACGTTCAAACGCGACGTCGATCGTTTCCGCGCAGCATTGAAAGAACTGGGCGTCGGCCCCGGCGACAAGATCGCCGTGATCGCGGACAACCGGGTGGAGTGGGCGGTTGGTTGCTACGCCACCTACGGCCTGCGCGCGGCTTACGTCCCGATGTACCAGGCGCAGAAGCCCGATGAGTGGAAGTTCATCCTGGCTGACTGCGAGGCGAAGGTCGTGCTCGCCGCGAACCAAGACGTCTACGACAAGCTGAAGAAGATCCAGCCGGAGCTCCCCGCCCTCGAGCACATCATCAACTTCGAAGGCAGCGCAGACAGCGTCGATGCGTACAGCGCCTTGCTCAAGAAGGGTGAGCAGCACCCCGTCGACCCCGAGCAGCCCGACCCGAAGGAAACCGCCGGCTTCATCTACACGTCAGGCACCACGGGCAACCCGAAGGGCGTGATCCTCTCCCACTCGAACATCTGCTCGAACCTGAACGCGATCCACGAGGTGTTCACGTTCAACGCCGAAGATCGCTCGCTCTCGTTTTTGCCCTGGGCGCACTCGATGGGTCAAACCTGCGAGCTACACGGCCTGATCAGCATGGGCTGCTCCATCGGCATCAACGACGACATTCCGAACCTGGTGGGTAACCTCGCGGAAGTGAAGCCCACGGTGCTCTTCGCCGTACCGCGCATCTTCAACCGCATCTACGACGGCGTAAACAAGCAGATGAGCGAGAAACCTGGGTTCATTCAGGGCCTCTTCCGCTCAGGCATCAAGAATGCCACGCGGAAAAACGCGGGCGAATCTCTCGGCATGTTCGAGGGCATGGGCCTCGGCCTCGCCGACAAGATCATCTTCAACAAGATCCGGGAGAAGTTCGGCGGTCGGCTGAAGTACGCGATCAGCGGCAGCGCCGCCCTCGACAAGACGGTCGCGGAGTTCGTGGACGCCCTCGGCATCATGGTCTACGAAGGCTACGGCCTCACGGAGACCAGCCCCATCGCCACCGCGAACTACCCTGGCAACCGCAAGATCGGCTCTGTTGGCCGCGCGATCCCCGGCGTCACCATCAAGATCGACACCGCAGTGACCGGCGACCCAGTCAACGGCGAGATCGTGATCTACGGCCCCAACATCATGCAGGGCTACCACAACCGCCCCGAAGAGAACGCGGCGGTGCTGATGGATGACGGCGGCTTCCGCAGCGGCGACATGGGCCGCCTCGACGACGACGGCTACCTGTTCATCACGGGACGCATCAAGGAGCAGTACAAGCTCGAAAACGGCAAGTACGTGGTCCCAGCGCCGCTCGAAGAGAAGCTGAAGCTGAGCCCGTTCATCGCCAACGTGATGATCCACGGCCACAACAAGCCCCACAACGTGGCAGTGGTGGTCCCGGATCCCGACGCACTCAAGGCGTGGGCCGCGGAAAACGGCGTCGACGCCGCTCAAGCAAGCAGTGACCCCAAGGTCAAGCAGCTGCTACAGGGCGAGCTCGACAAGTTCAGTAAAGACTTCAAGGGCTTCGAGCGCCCGAAGAACTTCGCGGTGATCACCGAGGATTTCTCCACGGAAAATGGCATGCTCACACCGACGCTGAAGCTCAAGCGCCGCAACGTGCTGGAGCGCTACGGCGACTTGATCGAAGGCCTCTACTGAGCGGCAGCAGTCGCTGAGTAGTGCTGCAACTTCGACGTCGCTGCAGCCTCCCTCACCCCCAAATACAGGTGCAATCGCAGCTGGTGGGGGTGAGACGCGTCAGGTGCCACCCGCGCGTGCCCCCGTCGTCCACACGCAGCCACCGCGCTAGGGACCCGCGAACGGGGTCCTAGACAACTACGCGGCGCGCACCGAACTCAGCCGCAGGAGCCGTTGCCGCACTTGCCCGGCGCGCAGCTCATCGGCTTGCCGCTGGCGCTCGAACCAGGCGCTGCCGAGCCGACCTCTTTGGCTTCTACCGAAGCAGCAGCAGTCGCCTCTGCCGTAGGGGCTGGGGCTTTGTCGTTGTTCACCGCGGCGCTCGCGGCGGGCTCCGGCTTGGCGTCGGTGTTGTTGTTGCACGCGACAACGCTCGCTCCCGCCAACACCGTGATGATGGCCTCGAGGCTCAACTTGCTTGCCATGGCGGGACCATATAGCCCATCCCGTGGCTGCGTGCAGCCGTGGATGGCACTCCAGGCCTCGCAGCGCGTCTCAACGTGGCTGAGGCTCGGACGCTCGATGCTGCTTCAACCACGCCTCGCTGAGCATGCCGTCCGCTCTGAGCGGCAGCGCCCTGAACGGCACCAGCAGCGTGCCCCCGAGTTCTTCTTCGCCGTACGGCGTGTAGTAGCCGTCGATGGGCGCGAGCAAGGCACCCGAGGCGTCCACCGGGTAGACCCGGCGCGCTTCGCCCAGCACGTTCGAGCGCTGCTCGACCTGCCCTAGGAGCTCGAGGCGCCCATCGGGCATCAGCTGATAGGCAACGAACGAACCCGGCCGACGCAAAGATCCCGGAGGAAGCGCCACGGCGGCCTGGGCGTTCACGGTCGTCATGCGATCGAACAGCCCTTTGTAGGTGTAGTCGCTGATCCAGCGGGGGTCGCAGTAGCCCATCACGTCCAGTGCCTGAGCGGGGTCCAGCAGCGCCTTGGTTCGCTTGTCGTAGCCCCAGCGGCCGATCTTGCCTCCAGCGAAGGGGAACGCACCGTCCACGGATACGGTCGTGCCACACGGGGCGTGCAGCCTGCCTTGAGCGTGCCCCAGCTCGTGCGCTGATGTTTCGAGCCAGTGCAGGTCCGAGCCATCGGCGAATACCCCAAGGCCGATTGCCGCACGGTAATTTTCATCGTTTGGACCGACCACATTGCTCAGCCCTGCGATGCACGAGCCACCGCAGTACGCCGAGCTGCTGGCGGCGGGCGCCAGCACCCCGTAGTAGTAGGTCTTCGTGGGAGCATTGTCGCTTTGGCGGAGCTGCTGAAGAGCGCTGAGCAAGGCGGGCCAGCCCGTGCCGTTGGCCGACACAGTGCCGCTGTAGGTCCACGCAGCGCGCACCGACAGGCTCAGCGTTGCCGTGGGGTATTGCGCCAGAAAGTAGTCCTTGTATGCGTCCTGGCGCGCCTGATTCAGGAGGGGTAGGCGCCCGTTGATCTTGATGGGTACGAGCTTCACCCGGAAAGCACCGCCCGGTGACTTGACCCCCAGCGCCGCGCTCCCCGTGGTCGGATAGCGCGAGTCAGCGGTCGTGCCGGTGTACGCGCCGCTCGTCGCCTCCACCACCTGGACGGAGTATTTGGCTCCGGTCGTGAGCCAGCCTCCAGGGACGGTGAAGTTCAAGGACGAACTCAGCTTGCCGTTCGTCGAGGCTCCGCTTGGCGTCCAGGTGACCTCCAAAGACTCCGTGCCGACCTTGAGCTTACCCACGACCGCGCGCTTGGTCCAGGCAGCGGTGGGAGTCACGAACACTCTCAATAGAGCCGGTTTGCCCGCCACCAGCGGAGCGTTCGGCGTCTTCGCGACGCCCGCATCCATGAGTGTCACCTTCACAGATTGCCACACGGAAATCTGTGTGATGCGCAAACCGTGAACAGGAGAGCCTGCGGTGACTCCCCCGCTGCCGCCTGAGCCGCCGCTGCCGCCTGAGCCGCCGCTGCCGCCTGAGCCGCCACTGCCGCCTGAGCCGCCGCTGCCGCCTGAGCCCCCGCTGCCGCCTGAGCCGCCGCTGCCGCCTGAGCCCCCGCTGCCGCCTGAGCCCCCGCTGCCGCCTGAGCCGCCGCTGCCGCTTGAGCCCCCGCTGCCGCTTGAGCCGCCTGTCGCGGGGTACCCCGCCGCTCCAGCGTTCCCGCTGCTGCCAGCTTCCCCGGCCGTGCCGGTTCCTCCAGCGCCGCCAGCGTCGGCGCCGCCTAGCGCCAGACTACCGGCAGCGCCGAGGTCCGAGCCCGCGGCCCCAGCTTCACCGGCGACGCCACCGGCACTCATGCCTCCAACACTCCCCGCGTCGAACCCAGCGCCCCCGCCAGCGCCTGCCGTGCCGAGATCAGAGCCGCAGCCAGCACACATGGCGAGGGCCACCACGCTGAGAGCCCGCGCTGCGCCTAGGTTCCCGAAACGTCCATGTGCCCGCGGCATCCCCCGATCATCGGTGACTCTCAGCCAGAAGAAAAGGGCGAATGCCGCCCGCTCACCCAACGACCAGTCGGTTGAGCGCCGCGTTTCCGCGCGGTGCGAGCCGGACGCAGACGGTCTCAGACCAAGCCGCTACTCAGCGAGGGACGGCCGTCACCCACTCGGGCTCCAGCGTCTCCGGCGCGCCGAGCTGAAGCAGGAGTCCCTTGGAAATCAGCCCCTCTGTCGCGCTCGGGAGCGCGCGCACGGGCACGAGGAGGGTCCCGCCGAGCTCGTCGTCGCCGTATGGCGTGAAGTAGCCGGAGACCGCCGGCAGCGCCCTGCCCTGCTCATCCACCGGGTGGATCAGCGTCGCATCCCCCATCGCGGGAGCACGCAGCTGGACCCGACCGAGGGACTCCAGCGTCCCATCGGGGCGTAGGGTAAACGCTTCGAAAGCCCCCGCAGCACGCAAGGAACCAACCGGAAGATGCACATCCGGATTGGCATTCACGTAGGCGATGCGGTCGAACATCGCGCCATAGGTGTAGTCACTGAGCCAGGTCGGATCGCAGTAGCCCATCACGTCGTAGCGCCCCGAAGGACTCAGGACCTTCTGGGTGCGGACGTCGTAGCCCCAGCTGCCGATCCCGCCGCCGGAATACGGGAAGTTGCCGTCGTAGGAGGACACCCCACCGCAGGGCGCGTGCGAGCGCCCCAGGGTGTGACCCACTTCGTGGGCGAGGGTGTCCGGAGAGCCGCTGTTGCTCCCATCCGGGAAGAAACCGAGGCCGATTGCCGCGCGGTAATAGTCGCTGCTCGCGCTTGGCACCGAACCGAGGCCCGCAGTGCATCCTCCACCGCAGAAGCTGCTGAAGCGCGAGGCCGGCGCCATCACCCCGTAGTAGTAGGTCTCCGCGCTCGGGTTGTCGCTCTGACGCAAACTCTGCAGCGAACCGAGCAGCGAGGACCACCCCGACCCCGATGCGCTCACACTCCCGCTGTACGACCAGGTTGCGCGCACCGTCAGGTCGATCGAGGCGATGGGATACATCGCCAGCAGGTGCTGGCGGTAGGTCTCTACGCGAGAACTCGAGAGATCTGGCTCGTAACCGTTCATGCGGATCGGCACCAGCTTCAACTTGAACGCACCGTTCGGAGACTCAGCACCCAGGCTCGCGGTGCCAGACGCTGGGTAGCGTGAGCCGCTGCTGCTCCCTCCGAAGGTCCCGCTGCTCGCCTCGAGCAGCTCCACGGAGAAGCTGGAGCCGCTCGTGATCCAGCTGCCAGGCACGTTGAAGTTGAGTGAGGAGCCGAGGGCGGCGTCGCTCGAGGTGCCGCTCGGGGTTGCGCTCACATCCAGGGACTGTCCGCCAACTGTCAGTCGCCCAACGATGCCGCGACTCTGCCAACCTGAACCAGGGGTGACATACACGCGCACGAGCGCATCACGTCCTGCGACGACCGGCGCATTGGGCGACTGCCCGGCGCCGTTGTTCATGAGCGTCACCTTCACTGATTGCCACACGGAAATTTGGCTGATACTGATCCCGGTGGCCGCGGCTCCCGACGTGGTACCCCCACCGCTGCCGCCGCTACCACTGCTACCGCTCGAACCGCCGCTCCCGGCACTCCCGCCGGAGCCGCTAGTCCCCCCAGAGCCGCCGCTGCCTGCTGCGGCGCTGCCACCACTTCCGGACGAGCCACCACTGCCAGACGTGCCTCCCGCGTCAGTGCCGGCCTGACCACCTTGCGCCCCGCCACCCTGAGCCGCGCCACCCTGAGCCGCGCCGCCTTGAGCGTCGCTACCCCCCTGAGCCGCCCCGCCTTGAGCGTCGCTGCCACCCTGAGCCGCGCCGCCCTGAGCCGCGCCGCCCTGAGCGTCGCTGCCACCCTGGCCAGAGCCGTCCTCGCCGCAGGCGGCGACACACGCGTCCGTGTCGCCAGTGTCACACACACAGCGCGAGAAGCAGCTGTCGCAGGAACCGCAACCGCTCTCGACGTCGCACCCGGGTCCTCCCAGGTTGCCGTCTTCAAAGCCGCCGCCTCCAGACGCTGGCTGGCAAGCCAGAGCCCAGAACCCCAACATCCCCACCAAACCGCGTGACAGCCAGTGCTTCATGCTTGCCTCTTCGATGCCCTCGCCGCGTTTGCTGCGGGGAACGTGGGGAGCGACGCCGCCCATCTTGCCGCACGGCAACCCGAGTGGCAATGCGTCGTCTCCGCAGACATCCTTTGCTAACACGCTGCACTTAACTGCACAACGAAACCGCCTCGCATTTTCGTACGAAAACAGTGTCGTGAAAATTGTTGGCGCGCCTTGCTCCTCAAGCGTTGTGTGCACCGGGATGATGGGCAGCCATCCGTTGCGTTTGACGGGCTGTGGGGCGCCAGATCCAGCCTCGAAAATTCTTACCGCGAGGCAAGAACCGCTGGCGCGTCTGCCATATCCGTGTGGCAAACCAAACACGCGCCTGGTTGGCGTATCGAGGCGGAGGGCGACAAAACGCGACGAGCGCAGCCGGATACTCCGGCTGCGCTCGTGTGTGTGCGAAGGCTCGCTCAGTACAGACGATTATCGTGGATGACACCCAGCGGCGCGACCACGCCGGCGGGGGAGAGCTTGCTCGCGATGCCATAGGCCAGCGCAGGCAGCTGCTTCGGCTTCGGCACCAGCAGCGTGCCACCGAACTGCTCTTCGGCGAACGGGTAGTAGAAGCCCTTCAGATCCTCTAGTTCGTTCCCGTCTTGGTCGACGAGCGTCGCGCTGCTCTCTTCGCCCCAGGCAGGCCCATTGAGGTGAACATCCGCCACGCGAGACACGCGCCCGTCGGCTTCGACGATGAACGACATGTAATCTCCGGCGAGGCGCGCCGGATCGCTGGGTGGCACCACGTAGCCGCCGCCGTTCACGTAGGCGACGCGGTCGAAGATCTTGTTGTAGTTGTAGTCGCTGATCCAGTTGGGGCTGCAGTAGCCCATCACGTCCTTGTAGGTCGTGGGCTGGCGCACGCGATCGATGCTCAAGTCGTAGCCCCAGCTGCCGATCCCGCCACCGGAGTACGGGTAACCGCTGCCGCTCTCACCGGTCCCGCACATCGTGTGTGGGCGCCCATGGGCGTGGCCAAGCTCATGCGCCATGGTGTCCGCGGAGCCGATATCTTGTCCGTCGGGAAACACACCGAGCCCGATGGATCCACGCTGGTAGTCATCGTTGGACGCCGGCAGACCGCTGAGCCCCGCAACACAACCACCGCTGCAGTAGGACTGGGCGCTGGTCGTCGGCGCCAAGACACCGTAGTAGTAGGTGTTCTTGGGGGCGTTGTCCTGCTGACGCAGGTTGTAGATCGAGTTCAGCAGGTTGTTCCACCCGCTGCCGTTCGCGCTGACATTGCTGCCGTAGTTCACCGCCTGCCGAACGCTCATCTCCACGGTGGGGATGGGGTACATCGAGGTCAGGCGCTTGATGTAGGAGTCGACACGGTTCTGGCCTACGTCAGGGGTATTACCGTTGATGGTGATCGGCACCAACACGACGTGCAGCGGGCCGCGGGGATCTTCCGCGCCGAGATTCTCGCTCCCACTACCGGGGTAGCGGGAGCCCGCATTGCTCCCGGGGCCTCCGCTGCCCGTCTCGAACAAGGTGACGGAGTAGCTCGAGCCAGTCGTGATGGCGCCGCCGGGGACCTTGATGTTGAAGGTCGAGTTGATCTCGCCATCGGTGGACTCGATGCTCGGCGAGAGCGTGGCTTCGTAGGTCTGGCCATTCAGGTCCAGCACCGCAGCGAGCTGGCGTGGCTGCCAGTCCGCGTCGGGAGAGACGTAGACACGGAACACGGCATCTTTGCTCGCAACCACCGGCGCCTTGCGCGTGCTGGTGCTGACCGACCCGCCGTTCTCCATGACCGGCACCTTGACGCTTTGCCATACGGAAATAGAACTGATGCGGATGCCGGTGGCTTGGTCGCCCGTCGCGCTGGTCCCACCGTTGCCGCCACTCGTGGTCCCCGCGTTGCCCGCGGAGCCACCGCTCGCCCCAGTGCCTGCCGCACCGCCCTGGTCGGAGCCCCCGGCAGCGCCGCTCCCGCCGGAGCCACCCTGGGCCCCCGACCCACCCGAGCCGGGGTCCACGCCGCACGCCACGCCACAGGCATTCGCGTCGCCGTTCTCACACACGCACTTGTCGAAGCACACGCCACACAAGCTGCAGTCCCCAGCGCCGGTGCATCCGGGGGTACCCAGGGGAACGGCGTCGGCTCCGCCGTCTCCGGAGGCACCACACGCACCCATGATCCCAGCCAACCCAGCGACTCCAAACCAAACTGCCCAGCGCATATCTCAACAGCCTCCGTGAGGGGGGAGCCAACGACTCCAACTCAAGCCAGCGGACTCGGACCTAGCTCGCGCGCTCCAGGGCAACTTGCCGAGGAGTGAGAGGGCGAGTGGTCTCTCATCAAGCCTCTTTTGGCTAACACCCGGAGTCTTTCTCGACAATCATTCCAGCGAGCGTTCAGCTGCGGAGAACAGCTCCGCTGCATTGTTTTCACCAGTCGACGAGACCGAGCCTTTTCCCACCCAGAAAGGCTCCCCAAGCGACGCTGGTAGGTGGCGTTCTCACCCGCTCCTCGCAGTCGCGCGGAAACAGCAGGATTGCCGCGGGCCGGTCGACTCGTGGCGATCTCACGTGAGACACTTTGGCCCAGCCCGCTGGATGTCGGCTCGCGGGAGGCGTGCGATCCGAGGAAAAAGCTCAGGAGTTTCGCGGCGACTGTACTCGTACACTCTCAGTTGCCCAGGGCCTGCGATCCCCGGTGTGTCCGCGCGTGATCCAGCGCGCCAATCAGCTCAGCGCAGGTTCGCGCGGCGCTCCAGATTCCGAAGGTACCGCTGGTTCGGTCCCATCCGCTCTCGTTTGAGCTGCGCTTCTGCCCAGCTCAGCCAGGCGTCCTCCAGCGCTGCGGCCGCTTCCCACGCCTGCTGCGACATCGAGTCGCGCTCCTCAGGGGCCGCACCCCTCGCCTTTGGGAGCTCGAGGAGCTGCCGTGCCTCGAAAGCTCGCTGAGCATAGGCAATTTCCGCCAGGAATTTTTTGTAGTCGCGCCGGGCCCACTTGAGCAGCAGCTGGTGCCGCCACCAGTGGCTCTGATCCGCTCGCGCACCGGGAAATTCCGGTAACCAGCCCGGACGCGCGCCCTGGTCGAGCCAGCCAGGCTTGAACAGACTGCAGCAGGGGGCGCTGCTCGCCGTGGTCCATAGCGGGAAGCCCGCGCCAGCAACGTCAGCCTGGCCGAAGTCAACGACCAGGGAGCCCGTGCTTTGGGCGGAGCGCCGCTGGGGCAGCCAACCCGCATGAGCGCAGATTTGTGGTCGATTTGCGTCCGGAATGCCCCCCGCGTGGTCGCGCAACACATCAAAGGCGAAACTCGCTGTGAGCGCCCCACGCCCTACGGATAGCAGGTCTTCTGACCGCGACTGGCGGGGCCCACCCATCGCGGCGATCTCGTAAGCGCGATCGCGAAAGGTGCGGGCGAAGTCGAGGCGACCGCGGCCCGGACGAAGCCCCGCGTCGCGTGCGTAGGCGCTGATGTGCGCGCTGGCGAAGTCCCAATCCTCGCGGATACGCAAGCGATTCGAGATCGCGTAAATCCCCTCCACGCGTCGCCTAACCCAGGCACTGCCCGCGGTCTCGACTGCCCACGCCGCGCCCCGATCGGCAAACAAGAAGCTGTTGTCGTAGTCGAAGTTCCGGATCTGGTGACCGGCCTCCCCTCCCTGCCCAAAGCTCTCGACCAGCTCGCAAGCCAGCACAGCAGCGGACTCCGCGGTGTCAGCGCGCTCGAGGCACAGCCTCAATACATCCATTCCAAGTAGCGCGGGCGCCGGCTCTCCTGCCAACTCCCGAGCCTTGCGCCGGGCTGCGGCAAACCGCGTGAATACGGCTTCGTTTCCCGCGACGACGCCCACGTCGTTCACTCCCATCTCGGCGCCCCACATCCAGTACGGGCGACTCAGCAAGACACCTCGAGTGCGGGGCACCTGAGGAAGCGCCAGGTACGTCGCAAATACTTGAGTGCCCGAGTCATGAATCTGGGGTGGGATCCACTCCAAACCTTGAGCCTCGAAGGGCTCCCGATCGCTGTTTTTCGCGAACAGCACGGCCCCGCTTGGGGTGGCGTCCCCCAAGGCCACGAAGGTGTCGCACATAGGCGAATTCTGAGGTGAATCCGGGCATGCCGAAACGAAAAACGCCCGATCGGTCGTGGGTAATCTTGACAAACCCGATGTGTAAAAGCAGATCACCCCCGGTGAAGCTCTCGAACAAAGGCCGCTACGCCGTTCGAGCCCTGTTCGACATCGCGTTCTACAACGAGGGCCGACCGACGCAGGTCAAGGACATCGCGGAGCGACAGTCGATCCCGCCACGCTTCCTCGAGCAGATCTTTCAGGACCTGAAGCGCGCCGGGATCGTCGCGTCCAAGCGTGGTCCCCAGGGCGGCTACTCCCTCGCCAAACCGGCGGCCCAGATCAAGCTGAGCGAAGTGATCCGCGCCCTGGAGGGACCGATCTCCCTGGGCGAGAAGTCCGCTGAAAAGTCCGCCGACCAAGACGAAGTTCGCAGGGTAACGGAGAGCATATTTCGCGATCTCTCCCAGCGGGTCGAAGAGTGCTTTGCGGCGGTCAGCGTCAGCGATATCTGCGCCCGAGCGGACGAACTTGGGCTGCCGCGCCCGGGTGCTCGGCGCTACGTGTACGTGATCTGAACTGCTTATGACCACCCATGCACCCCTCCCCCCGGCCAAGCATCCAAGGATTTACGAAGACGTCCTGGATCTGATCACCGACACCCCGCTCGTTGAGGTGAAACGCCTCGAGGCGGACGTGCCGCGCGCGAGCGTGCTCGGCAAGCTCGAGAGCCAGAACCCTGGCGGATCGATCAAGGATCGCATCTGCCTGTCGATGATCTTGCGAGCTGAAGCCGAAGGGCTCCTCGCACCCGGCGGCGTGGTCGTCGAGCCGACCAGCGGCAATACCGGGATTGGACTCGCGCTCGTTTCCGCGCGGCGTGGGTATCGCTGCGTACTCACCATGCCGGAGAGCATGAGCCTCGAGCGCCGCCAGCTCCTGGAGAGCATGGGCGCGGAGCTGGTGCTCACCCCGGAAGCGGAGCAGATGGAGGGCGCCATCGCCAAGGCGCGGGAAATCGTCGCCAGCACCCCGGGCGCGTTCATGCCTCAGCAGTTCGACAACCAGGCAAACCCCGACGTCCACTACGAGTCCACTGCTCAAGAAATCCTTCACGCCCTCGGCGACACGCCGGTGGACGCGTTCGTGGCCGCCGTGGGCACCGGAGGCACGGTGAGCGGCGTGGGCAAGGCTCTGCGCGAGCGCTACGCGAATTGTCGCGTGATCGCGGTCGAACCGGAGACTTGCGCGACTATTTCTCGGGGGGAGAGGGGCCCCTCCAAGATCCAGGGCATCGCCGCGGGGTTCATCCCGGGCAACTACGATGCACAGATCCCTACGGAAGTACGTACGGTCGCTGATCGCCGCGCCTATGAAATCAAGCGCGCTCTGAGCCAACGCGAAGGGCTCTTGGTGGGCATCAGCGCCGGGGCCAACGTCGCGGTCGCGCTCGAGGTCGCGCGCGAGCTCGGCCCAGGCAAGACCGTGGTCACGATCCTGTGCGACACCGGAGAGCGCTACTTCAGCCTGGATGAGTACTTCGATGGCTGATCGTGCGCGACCCCGGGTTGCGCTGGTGGGGCTCGGCGGCCTCGGGTGTCCGGCGGCGCTCGCCCTGCTCGGGAGCGACGTGGATTTGTTGCTGCTCGACGACGATGAGGTCGAGCTGAGTAACCTGCACCGCCAGGTGCTGTACCGTGATTGCGACGTCGGCCGCCCCAAGCTGGACGCCGCGCGCGACGCGTTGCTGCGCCACGGAGCCCTCGCGGAGCGCATTCAGCTCCGCGACTCGCGTTTCCTTCCGGAAAATGCCCAGGAGATCCTGACTGACGTCGACCTGGTGCTGGAGGGCGCGGACAACTTCGCGACGAAGTTCCTCGTCGCCGACGCGTGTCACCTCGCTCAGCTGCCAGTCGTGCACGGCGCCGCAATTCGCTGGCGGGCCACCGCCTGGCTCGTCTCCCCTCACGGCAGGCCCTGTTATCGCTGCTTGTTTGAAGATCTGCCTCGGGGCGCCCAGCAGAACTGTGACAGCGCTGGCGTGATGGGCCCCGTCGTCGGCATCGCGGGCGCGCTGATGGCAGAGCTCGCGCTGCGCTGGCTCGCGGGCGACCAAGCGGCCGCTGGCGCCATCTGGACCTACGACGGCGGAAGCGACCGCCTCCGCAACGTGGAGGTTTCCCCCCGCGCTGGCTGCGCCTTGTGCGGCGCGAACCCCAGCATCTTGGACACTCAAGAAACGCGTTATCTGGATCCACTCGCTGGCGCCTGCAGCCAGGCGAGTGGTGTTGAGGCAGGCAGCGTCTCCTGACCGCCTGGCTCTTGACGGCCGATCTCGGCAACCGAAGGAAGCAAGACATGGCAACTACAGTTCGCATCCCTACTCCTCTGCGTACCCTCACCGGCGGCGAAGAAGCCGTGAGCATCGACGGCGCGAACGTGCGTGAGCTGATTGAGAACCTGGAGCAAAACCACCCCGGCATGCGCGAGCGCCTGCTCGACGAGAAGGGCGTGCGGCGCTTCGTGAACATCTACGTCGGCGACGAGGACATTCGCTTCCTGGATGGGCTCGACACGGCGCTCGATGGCAAGGAAGAAGTCAGCATCGTTCCGGCCATCGCTGGCGGGTGAAGCATGCTGCCGTTTCAGGATCGCTACAGCCGCCAGCGTAAATTGCCCGAGGTGGGCAAGCTGGGCCAAGAGCGCATCGAACAGCTCGAGGCGGTGGTGCGCGGCGGTCCTGAAGCAACGATCGCGGCGCTGTATCTCGAGCGCGCCGGCGCGGCACGGGTCGTCCACGAGCCTGGAGAACAGCCAGCAGCGTGGCCCCACGCCGCCCACTTCCGGCACGCCGGACCGACCAGCGTGGCGCGCGGGGCTTGGGTCGCTCTACAACAACTCAAGCGCGCTCTCGCGCCGACACAAGACGACTAGCGCGCTGCGGGACGGCGCACCCTCCCCCCCC
>JBFXBK010000016.1:0-50711 GCA_050183255.1 Polyangiaceae bacterium
AGCACCGCGTTCCACCCGTGGCGCCGGCACGACCAACACCACGGGCTCGTTGCGCTCCGCTTGATCGCGCGCGCTGTACAAGTGGAACGCGCCCCGCGAACGCAGCGGAAGCAAGTCTTCGAAGCGTTGGAGCCACATGGGGCAGACCGTCAGGTTAGCGCGACACCGAACAGTACGGATGACGAATTGCGCGTGGCCGCGAACACCGCATTGCCGAACGCTGGAGTCAGCGTTCAGCCATCGAAATCGCCGTTGCCGCGGGGACCGCCACCGCCACGACGCCCGCCCTTGCCCCCGCGCATGCCCCGTCCAGCGCCAAGCAGCTTCGCTATTTCCTTGGGGGTAAGGATCTTCGCGATCTCTTTCTTCTCGCTCTCACGCAGCGCTTGGTTCTTCTTCTGCGCGGCTTCTAGACCGTCAAGCGCCTTCTTGTAAGCAGCTTGATCGTTGCTGTCCGCATCGAGCAACTTCTTCAGCGCCTGGCGATTCTTCTTTATCTCCTCGCGAATCGCCTTGTGCTTGGCCTTGTTCTTCTTCACCACGGCCTTGACCTTCTCCATTTTCTCTTTGGAAATGCCGGCGCGCTCGAAGCGCTTGGCCTTACCTCCGCCCTTGCCTTTCTTGGCGGCAGGCTTCGCGGCTTGGCCCAGCGGCGCACCGGATGTCGGAGCGGCGATCGCGGGGGCTGCGGCGAGGGACAGCACGAGAGCGGTGGCGAGTGTCTTGACGTAACGCATGGTTTCTCCTGAACGTGGGTAGCTGAGCCCTCAGCCCCAGCCGCGGCCGCGCGCCGTCGAGGCGGCAGGGCACACGGTTCGGTAGCGATGCCTGAGCAGCCGAAGCCGTTAAGCGGCACCTGTCTTTTTTGACTTTGGGTGCTCTGGAGCGCGGTGCCGCCTCCCCCCCACACGCCAAACTTCCAAGGAATTGCGGCGCCTTGGCCTCTGCCGTGCCCTTCCCTCTCCAACGCTGCTAGCACCAGCACGATGGCCGATCGCCCCTCTGAAGACGAAGCACTAGAGCGCTTTCGTCAGGTCTTCGATCAGTGGATCCCCCACAACAAGTCGCTGCAGCTCGAGTTCCTGGGGCACGCCCCGGGCGTCGCCATGATCCGACTGCCGTACGCGAAGCACCTCGTGGGCAACCCAGAGAACGGCGTGCTTCACGGCGGAGCCATCACGAGCCTGATGGATGCGACCTGTGGCGCGTCGGTGTTCATCAAGCGGCGCAAGCCAGGCCGCATCGCGACCCTCGACTTGCGCATTGATTACTTGAAGCCGGCCACGCCGGAGCTCGACGTGATCGCGCGCGCCGAGTGCTACAAGGTCACGCGCAGCGTCGCCTTCGTGCGCGGCATCGCTCATCACGGAAACGAAGACGACCCCATCGCCCACGCGGCAGGCGCCTTCATGCTGTTCGACGAACACTTCGGTCCGAAGAAGGAGAAGCGGTCATGAGCACTGAACAGCCTTGCCTCGCGGATCTAGTGAATCGTGCGCGAGAGCAGTCTGATTTCGCCGGGCTAGTCGCTGCCATCCCCTACGCGAATTTCTTGGGGGTGAGGATGGAGCTACGTGACGGCGAGTTGATCGGCGTCTTGGGCTTCTCGGACCATTTGGTGGGTAACCCCGCCGTGCCAGCGCTCCACGGTGGAACCATCGGCGCCCTGCTGGAGTCGACGTCGATCTTTCAGGTGCTCTGGCAGGCGGACACCTTGGTGCTGCCGAAGACCATCAACCTCACCATCGACTACCTGCGCTCCGCGAAGCCACAAGACACCTTCTGCCACGGCGTGATCACCAAGCACGGCCGCCGCGTCGTCAACGTGCGCGCCATCGCCTACCAGTCGGATCGTGAGAAGCCGGTCGCCTCTGCGAACGCGCACTTCCTGGTCGAACCACGCGAGTGAGTATGGGCTACGCCATCGACTTCTCCGATATCGAGGCGGCGCGGTCGCGCATCGAAGGCCGCGTCCACAGGACCCCCGTGATGCGCTCGAGTACGCTGGATCGGCTCGCCAAGGGTCACCGCGGGAGCGGGTGCGAGCTGTTCTTCAAGTGTGAGAACCTGCAGCGAGTCGGCGCTTTTAAGATCCGCGGGGCAATGAACGCCGTGCTCGCGCTGAGCGATGAACAGGCACGCCTCGGCGTCGTCACGCACTCGAGCGGCAATCACGCCCAGGCGTTGGCGCTCGCCGCGCGAGAACGCGGCATCCCCTGTCACGTAGTGATGCCCACCACGGCACCCAAGAGCAAGCGCGCCGCCGTCGCGGGCTACGGCGCGCGGGTGTATGAGTGTGAGCCCACGGTGAGCGCGCGCGCCGCGGGCGCCATGCGCGTTTGTTCGGAGACGGGCGCCCACTTCGTGGCACCGTTCGACTCGCCCTGCGTGATGGCCGGCCAGGGCACCGCGGCCTGGGAGCTGCTCGAGCAAGTCCCCGACCTCGACGCAATCATCACGCCCGTGGGCGGCGGAGGCCTGTTGAGCGGCTGCAGCATAGCGGCCAAGCACGTCTCCTCGGGGATCCGCATGTTCGGTGCAGAGCCGCGCGGTGCCGATGACACCGCGCGCAGCAAGGCCGCTGGCAAACGACTCGCCAACGAACGCGTGAACACCATCGCGGATGGCCTGATGACCAATGTGGGCGAGCTCACCTGGCCAGTCATCGACGAGCTGGTCGAAGCGGTGTTTACTGTCACGGATGAGCAGATCGTGGACGCCATGCGAACCGTGTGGGAGCGCATGAAGCTGGTCATCGAGCCCAGCGCCGCCGTACCCGTCGCCGTGGTTGTGAGCGAGCAGTTTCGCGCGCTTGGACTAGCGCGGGTCGGCGTCGTGCTGTCGGGCGGCAACGTCGATCTCGCCAAGCTGCCCTTCAGGTAGAATCCGCGCGGTAATAACTCAACGCTGAACACCTGGGCGCCCCCGGCGACTTGAGAAGTGGGGGGTTCCGTTCAGGGCCCAGCGCGCTAGGCTCCCAGTTCATGACGCGACGAGTGCTAATCACGGGAGCGAACAAGGGCATCGGCCAAGCGACGGTGGCAGCCGCCTTGGAACGTGACCCTGAGTGCTTCGTTTTGCTCGGTTCACGCTCGCGAGAGCGCGGCGAAGCTGCAAAATCAGCGCTGAGCGCGGAGCGCAGCGACTGGGGCGCTCGCATCGAGGTCGTGGAGCTGGACGTGGCAAACGACGCCTCCGTGAGCGCCGCCGCCCAACGTGTGGCGGAGCGCTACGGGCAGAGCCCGGCGCCGCTCAGCGGGATCGTCAACAACGCGGGCATCGGCCTTGGAAGCGCCGACCTCGCCACGATTCTCGACGTGAACACGCGGGGCCCGAAGCGGGTCATCGACGCGTTCTTGCCGCTGCTCGCCGCCAACGGCCGCATCGTGAACGTCTCCTCGGCGTCGGGGCCCATGTTCGTCTCCGGCTGCAGCGACGCGCGCAAGCGGGAGTTCACCGACTCCCACGCAACCTGGCAAAAGGTCGAAGCGCTGATGGAAGAAGCCCTCGCAATCAAACGAGCTGGAGGCGACTTCGCCAGCGCGGGTTTGGGTGAGGGCAACGCGTACGGACTCTCGAAGGCGCTCCTGAATCTGTACACGATGAGCCTCGCCCGGGAGTACCCGGAGCGCACGATCAACGCCTGCACGCCCGGTTACATCGCGACCGATCTCACGCTACCTCACGCGAAAGCGCGCGGGATGGATCCCGCCGCGATGGGCATGAAGACGCCTCGGGAAGGCGCGCGCGCTTCAATCCACCTGCTGTTCGACGAACCCGGCGGCAGCGGCTGGTACTTTGGCAGCGACGCGCAGCGCAGCCCCCTGGATCGCTACCGCTCTCCAGGGGATCCAGCGTACAGCGGCGACTAGCACACCGGCACTGGTATTGGCGACTGGCTATCGCCGCACGGAAATGTCAGTTGCAGGCCGCGACGGCCTGCACCTTGGGGCTCGTTGCCTGACGGACGTTGGTGCAGAACTCTGGGCAGAGCGTGATCGACGTCGGATTCGTGGCATCGTCCAGGTAGTAGGCGGGGGCACTCCCGCACTGCGTCTTCGAAGGCAGGCGCACGACGTTGCTCGATGCGACACCCGAAGCTTGATAGGTGACCGAGAGCCGAGTCGGGCTCACGGCGCTCGGATACTTGTACTCGCACAGGCGCTCGACCCGCGCGACCTCGTTCAGGATGCCTTCGAAGCGCCCTGGCGTGTCTCCCGACGCGTCGTACTCGATGCAGGGCGGGGTGTCGTGGGTGGAGCAGAAGTTGCTGTGGGGAGACACACCGCTGTCGACCAGCACCGTCTCAACGTCGGTGATGTCCTGCGCGTTGAATGGGTTGATGCCGCCCCAGTAGATCGGGATGCCGGTGGCTTGGTAGTGCGCCTTCATCAAGCCGGCGAGCACCGTGTTGCTCAGCTCGCAAGTATTTGGAGTGAATGCGTCACTGAACAGCACGCCAACCATGTTGCGACCGGTGTGCGTGTTCGCTGCGGTGTAGTCGATCACGCCGCGCAGCGCGGATTCCGTGTTGGAACTCCCGTTCGGGGTGGTGGCGTTCAGGGCGTTCAAGATCGGCGTCGCGTTCCCAGGCAACAGGCCGTAGGTGACGTAGGGCGTCGAGAGCGCGGTGCACTGAGTCGTGAGGCCCCAGAAGTTGAGCGCAACACCGATGCCGTTGCTGTTGGTGTTGCTCACGAAGTCGTACACGCCGTTGATCTGCGCGCACCAGGGCCCGGTTCCGCCGGAGGTGGCCGTGCAGGTACCTCCGGTCATGCTGCCGGTCGCGTCCAGCATCAGATACATGTCGAGAGGCAGCGGCTCAGCGTCGCTGGTCGTCGGCGCGCAGGTGACGCAGGAGCCGCCAGAACATACCTTGCCAGTGGCGGCACAGTCGGTTCCTCCGGGATTCGTCCCTGAGCCCTGCGCGTTGCATGTCGTAGCGCGGTCTCCGTCGCAAGTCGGCTGATTCGGGGTGCATACTTGGTCTTTGCAGCCAGACGCCACGTCACAGTATTGGGTGTTCGTGCACAGCTGCTCGACGGTGTAGTCCAAGCCGTCGGAGTTGCAGTGTCGGTACTCGTTGCCAGAGCATGAGAACTGATCTGGAACGCAGGCGAGCGTCCTGCACTGATCGTCAGCGCACACTTGACCGTTGGCTTTGCAGTCCGTCGTCTTGGCGATCGACAGGCCGTCGGCAGCGCACTCTTCGAGCTTTTCTCCCGCGGAATCGCAGGCGGTGACGCCTGGGTCACACACCCAGGCGTCGCAGCTCGCCATCGCACCCGCCTGGACGCAGGTCGTACTGCCCGGGCAAGCAACCACGGGCAGCCAGCTGTCCCCGGTGTCGGAACACGTCGTGATGCCTCCTGCCTGGCAGCGCTCGTAGCCCGCAGAGCACACATCGGCCAAGCACTCCCCGAGAGAGCAGTAGTGATCCTCCGCGCAGTCAGCGTTCTTGGTACACTCGACGCAGTAGCCAGCGGTGCGATCGCAGAGCAGGCCGAGCGGCGTGCAGTCGTTGTCCGAGTCGCACGCAGGGCGGCACTTGCCACCAGCGCAGACCTCGCCGTCGCTGCAGTCAGCGGTCTCCACACACTGCACGCAGCGACTCGAGGTCGGATCGCAGACCTGGCCGCCTGGGCAGTCCAGCGAGTTGACGCACGGGGTAAACGGAACGCACTGGTTCAGCAGGCAGTCGTTGTTCTCTGGGCAGTCTTCTGGAACGACGCACTGCACACACAGCTCAGTGACCGGATCGCAGATGTTGCGACCTCCCGTGGCGTTCACGCAGTCGAGGCTGTTGCTGCAGTTCGTCGGTCCACTTCCGCCGGTACCCGCAACGCCCGCGCTCCCTGCGCTGCCGCCAGAACCGGCGTCACCAGCGCTGCCTCCGTTGCCAGCGTTCCCGCCGTTCCCAGCATCGCCCGCAGCACCCGCCGCGCCAGCGGCTCCGGCGCTGCCGCCGAAGCCCAAGCCGCCAGAATCGGAGCCACCACAGCCCTGCATCGCCGCCAGTGCGGCGACGACCACTACCCCCAAGCCGAGACGTGTCACGAGCCCTCCTACGCTTTGAGCGCTTGGCACCTTTCCGGCGCCCCGTCGGAGCTTCGCACAAAACCCGGCGGACAGTCAGGGCGCCGCGTTGACTCCCGCTTTCCCGAATGGGATTACCGATAGTTTGAGCCTAAACTATCGGTCGCGCGCGCTCCGGAGAACCGGACAGCGATCGATATCGCAGGCTCGCGTTCCGGAGCAGACGTTCCAGCTCAGGGATACACACAACGAAAGCCAATGTGGGGAGCACGGAAGCCTTCGGGAGAACCACTGTCTTCCAAACGCTCGAGGGACCAGCTCTTGAGCTCCGCCGCCCCCCGGGAGCGAAACGACCCGCCTCGCGCCACATAGGAGCCGTCCGCTTCTCGGGTCCACTCCGCCACGTTGCCAGACAGGTCGTAGACGCCCTCGGGGGTCGCACCGTCCGGCATCGTACCGCTGAGCTCGGGCCCCCGCGCGTTCGACCCACAGGGGCCCGTCACCCTGCCAAACACAGCGCGACGACACACCAATCCGGTGTTCCCCCAGGGAAACTTGCGCCCCTGGACACCCGCCGCGGCGAACAGCCACTCATCGCTACTCGGAAGCCGACCCCCATCGGCACGGCACAAATCGCCTGCCTGAGTCGGCGTAAGATCCGTGACGGGACGGCCGGGCTCTTCGTCGAGCTTGCCCTTGCAAGCGCCGCGCGCGACACAGCCATTCCAGCGCTGAGCGGTGACTTCGTACGCGTCGATCGAGAACGCTGGCACCTCGATCACTCGTGCGTCCACTACGCCCTGCGCTTCCCAGTCACTCGGACCAAGCTCCAGCCGCCCACCCGGGATCTGCAAGCGCTCTGCTGGAGCAACACAGCCAACGCGGACCGCCCGCGAGACGCGCCGCATATTGCTCGGACAATCCGTCGGAGCGTCCACGCACGTATCCCCGAGGAGACGCTGGCCTTCCCCGCAGCAGCGCGGTCCCTTCGCCACCAGACCTGGGGTGCAACGCAGCGACGCCTCGCGTTCGCGAATGGCTGCCCACACGACGAGGCCGCCGATCCCGATACTGATCAGGACGGTTCCAACGCTGAGGGGTAGTTTGAGCTCGGGGCTCATGCGCGGCGGAGGGTAACCCTTGAGCCCAGGCCACGCTCTCTCTTTGGTCCGCTTGACCAGAGTGGGTGGGATGAGCTACTACACTAGTGACTCAATCATGAGTTACTAGTGTAGTAGCAACCCCATCGACCTTTCCCATGCCGCATAACCATAAGTTTTGTTTGAGTTTTCCATTCTTGCTCGCGCTGGCCGGGTGCTCCTCCGCGCCCGAGGCGGTGGAGACTCAGGGCGCGGCCGTGGACACAGCCAGCGCAGAGCTGACCTTTGGGGCGGACTTCTCGGAGGCCACGAGCGCGCCCCTGGAGGTCGGGGACCGTGTCCACATCACCTACGATCCAGCTCGCACGCCGTGCACCGGGTACAAGTATGGCCAACCCCCGTACTCAGTGCTCGCGCACTGGCGCGTTGATGGCGGTGAAGTGCAGACACTGCAGGTCGCTGGGTTCGAGAGCTACCCCGGCGCCATCGACGGGAGCCTCGTGCTGCCTGCCGCTGGCGATCTGGAGCTGTGGTTCGAGAGCAGCGACGTCTGGGGCTGCCACTCATGGGACTCCGACTACGGCGCCAACTACCATTTCCCCGTGGCAGCCGCAAACCTCAGTGAACCAGCCTGGATGGGTAACGCCGCTTACGTGATCAACCGGCAGACCTGCGGCGCTGAAGCCTGCGACTCCGATCGCCGTTCGCTGGAAGAAGGCTTCTCTTACGACACCTATGCTCGCCAGCGTGCTGCAGTGCGGTCTGCCTTCTTCGACGTGTGGGAGCCGGGAGTGACGGATTGGAACAATCCCGATCTCTGGCAGCAGCTCGACGCTCGGGTGTACTACCGTTTCAGCGACGGTGCTGACAACGCCACCGAGTGGCGGTGGGAATACGTGAGCTTCCAGAAGCAGGTCGGCAACGACGCGCGCTACGAGTTGCCGCTCCGTCCCTTTGACATGCTCGGCGGCTCCACCCGCACCAGCGCGGATCAATGCCCCGAGGTGCCCCTCGAAGTGGTCGAGGTTGGGGGCACGCCAGCCTATGTGCGCACTCACTTCGAGTTCTACTTCTCGGTTAACGGACGAGTGCTGCAGGCGAGCGATGGCGGGCCATTCGAAGGCGTGTTCGAGGACTACTACAGCCTGTATCGGCCCTGTCTCTAGGGAGCGCGTTGCCCCAGCACCTCGAGCGCCTCATGCAGAGCGTCCGCGCTCAACGTGAAGCTGAGCCGCATGCCCTGGGGTGCGCCAAAGAATTTCCCAGGGGAAATTGTAACGCCCGCTTCCTCTCGGAGCGCTTCGAGCCAAGGCATCAGCGGCTGCTGATCACGTCGCTCGAGCCACACGAACAGCGACTCCTCGAAGCCGGGCTGCAGGGTCAGCCATGCCTGCTCTGCAACCCACGCGTCGACCACCGCGCGCTTTCCTCGCTGAAGCTTGGCGACACGCTCGAGCAACCAAGTCGCCTGCTCGACGGCCGCGGCGCCCCAAGCGAAGCAACTGGGAGGTGCGTTCCCCACGCTGAAGAGCTCGCTACGCCGGAAGCCGGCCGCCAACTCAGCGGGTGCAGCGATCCAGCCGGCGCGCGCCCACGGCACCCCGAGGCACTTCGTGGTGCTGTTGATCGTGATCAGGTTCGGAGCCTTACCGAACACCGTGCTCACGGGTGAAGCTAGCTCTCGGTAGACCTCGTCTACGAGCAGCCAGCGGTCTTCACCGAGTCCATTCGCAAGCTCTACCAGCTGATCGTCGCTGAGCACCGCCGCGGTAGGATTGTGGGGATTGCTCAAGATCACGAGGCGCGCCGCAGGGCCGATCTGCTCCAGCATGCTGCCCACGTTATCTCCCCGCGGAAATTGCACGAGGCTCGCGCCCAGAGCCTGAGGAATCCGCCACAAAGGCTCGTAGCCGGGCTGTTCAACCGCAACGGTCACGCCCGGTCGCACGAGGCTCTGACACACGGCGAACAGCGCACCCGATGCGCCCAGCGCAGGCACCAGGGCCTCGACTGGTACCTGATAGCGCCCCGCGATCGCCCACAGGAAGCGCTGGCGCGCCTCGGGGTCATCCGCTGCTTCGTAGCCAAGCTCGCTGGCTTGCACGGCGGGTGCACCGCTGCTGGCCAGGTCGTAGCGGGTCTTTCCGAAATGCCGAATGGCGTACTCGAGGTAGTCAATGGTGCGCGGCACGGGCGCGAGCATAACCCTTCGCGCAACGAATGCGAGGGTCCGCGGGAGCCGCGGCAAACTGGCTGGTTTGAGCCGCGGGTTCAGCGAGAACCCGGCGTGAGCCAGCGGCCGATGAAACGGCTCCAAGGTTGGCCGGCACCTGGCTCCGCTGCACAGTTTGGCACAGCCGGGAGCCGAGCTTGCACGTCGTGTGTCATAGCCGTCGGACCAATTCCTCAAGGATATGCCCTAACAACATTCCAGATGGAAAGCACCTGGGCGCTCAACTGCAAAGTCTTCGCGAAACGCGAGTTACCGCTGAGCGCCGACGTTGGCTACGCTCTTCTCGATGACGCGCCACTTGATCATCTGCCTCTCACTATTGGTTGCTACGGGGTGCGGGGGTTCAACCAATGACCCCGCCGGTTCCACGGGGAACGGAGGTAGCGCCGGAAGTGGTGGTCGCGGAGGTAGCGAGGGCGGCAGTGGTGGCACGTCAGGGACCGGTGGTAGCGGGGGTGTTGCAGGCGCGGCCACGAGAGAGTGCCTCGATCAGGGTGGATGGTGCGCGTACACCGACGGCACTTGCGGCGAAACGGCCGACTGCTTCTGTCAGCTCACTCGCCCCGAGTCGTGCCCGGACGACTCCCTGCCCGTGTGTGGCTGCGACGGTGTGACCTACCGCAACGCGTGTCTCGCGAGCCAAGCGGGCACCGACCTCCACCGGGACGAGTGGGTCTGCCAGCTGGGCGAGTATCAAGAGCCCTGCGGCTCCGTCGCGTGCGACGTGCGGAGCTCACTGTGTCAGAAGAACTACACCGACCGTCCAGATCCATCGAGCTATGGCTGCTTTGACATCAGCGGAAGCAATTGCTCGACTTGCGACTGCATCACGCCTCCGGAGGGCTGCGAGTGCGTGACCCCCACCACGGGTCTGAGATTCATCGAATGCCACCTCTAGTTTTTTCCTCAGAGAAATTTTGAGACATGGTCGCTCAATCCGGGTCGCCGGCTTCGGCGTTTGGCTTGCACTGTGCGCGCTCGCTCCAGCTTGCGGCGATGACTCGGATACTCCAGGGAACTCACGGCCTGCGGAGCAGCAAGTGAGCAAAGCCACCCAGGCCTGCCTCGACTCCGGTGGCTGGTGCAGCTACGCGGACGGACGCTGCGGCGAAGCGGCCGACGGCGAGTGTCACGATTCCCGTCCCAAGGGTTGTGAGGAGACCTACGCGCTAGTCTGCGGCTGCAACGGTGAACTCTATACCAACCCCTGCAAGGGCCGGCAGAGGGGCGTAGACCTCCGCAGGGACTGGAGCGGCTGTCACGACGCTGAAGGCTTGAACCACTGTGGCTGGGTCGGCTGCGACTACAGCGCGGCGTGCGTCGAAGTCTGGACCGGTGAGCCTGCGCCTTCCAACTACACCTGCCAAGAGCTCAACGGCTGCACGGACTGTGATTGCGTGGAGCTTCAGCCTGGCTGCAGCTGCAGCGCCATGGATTGGGGACGCCCGCACATCGTGTGCCACTACCCCGGCTGAAGATTTCCACGCGGCTTAACACCGAGGCTTCTCATGAAGACTGTCAAACTCCTGCTCATCGTCACCGCCGTACTGTTCAACGCCTGCAGCTCTTCGGATGACACCACCGGCAACCAGCTGAGCGCCGCCGAACAGGCTTGCAGAGACCAAGGCGGCTGGTGCCAGTTCGGGGACTTGGCGTGTGGCAAGACCTCCGAGTGCATGTGCCGGAGCGGCGGCCCCGAAGACTGCAGTCAGTTTCCTTTCGCCGCGGTGTGTGGTTGCGACGGCCAGGTGTACGACAACGTCTGCCTGGCCTGGCAGCAGGGCACCGACACGCAGAGCGCCTGGAGCTGCAGCGAACCGGCCAACTCGACGCCGTGCGGGTGGGTGCGCTGCAATGCGCAAAACCAGGCCTGCCTCGAGTTGTGGACGGATCGCCCGGAGCCCTCGGCCTACCAATGCCAGGACATCGCGGACTGCTCGACCTGCGACTGCGTGCAGCTCGAAGCCGGGTGCACCTGCTCGATGGTCTACGGCCGACCGTTTATTGAGTGCCACGCGCTACTTTGAGCTCCAATGCGTGGAAGTCCTCGCAGACTCCGTTACGCTTGGGGGATGGGGGCGCTGAGCGCAGGACTGATCACAGAGCTCGCGTGCACCGCGAGCGACTGGCACAGCGTTGAAGAGCAGGTGCTCACGCTGCTCGAGCAGCACATCGGTGGAGACACGCTGTTCTTCGCAGATGAGCAAGGACCAAGCGACGCAACCCGCGGCGTGATCGTCGATCTGCTCGGTGAAGTCAGGCCGATCTGGCCCTCGTTCAAGATGGAGTCGTACCCCATGGCCATCGCCGCGCGGCAGCGCGGTGGCGTGCTGGTCGACTCCGATGTGTTCGGAACCACGATGCGCGCGATGCCTCACTATCAGCGCGTGATGGCGCCAGTGCGTGGCCGCACGACGTTGATCGGAGCGCTCACGCATCGCGGCCAGTTGTTGCAGAAGGTGGCGATCGGTCGCTGTTGGGGCTCGAGTGATTTCCGAGATGCTGACGTCAGTGCGCTGCGCGGGGTGATTGCCGCGCTGAGCTTGGCGCGGGCGGCATTCGCCGCTCCTCCCCCCCAAATTCGCGGGGCGATCGGCGAGGAGACGGTGGGGCCGCCGGAGCAGCGAACCGAGTTTGGGCTGACGGCGAGGGAGCGAGAGGTCGTCAGCTACTTGCGGCTTGGCTACACGAATCGCGACATCGCCCACGCTCTGGGCACCAGCGTTAAAACCGTGCGGAATCAACTGAGCGTCGCCTACGGCAAGCTCGGCGTGGCCAATCGGGCCGAGGCTGTGGGCTTGCTTTCAGCCAAATTTAGCTAGCTTCTGCCGGCATGGGACACTTGTCCCATGGCGCTGGATCGCTGCTGATCCGAAGCTCTGGGCATGGAACAGCGATACGACGTGGTGATCGTCGGGGCGCGTTGCGCGGGCGCGAGCCTGGCGGCGTTCCTGGCTCAGGGCGGAATGAAGGTGCTGATGGTCGACAAGGCGCGCATGCCGAGCGATCAAGTGTTGAGTACCAACACGCTGCATCCGACAGGCGTTTCCGTGCTCGATCAGCTGGGACTCGGAGCGGCGCTCAGGGAGCTGTGCCCCGCCATGAACAGCCTGCGCTACGACTGGTTCGGCGCCATCGTCGATCTCGATATCAGCGATCGCGCCGAGTACTGCCCACGGCGCTACGCGCTGGATGGACTCTTGCAAGAGGTCGCCGTGAAGAGCGGCGCGGAGCTCTGGGACCGCACCAAGGTGAGCGGCTTACTCACCGAGGGTGGCAAAACCGCTGGCGTGCACCTAACCCGCGAGGACGGCACCACGAGCAGCGTAAGCGCGGACCTGGTGGTTGGGGCCGACGGGCGAAGCAGTCGTGTAGCCCAATGGGTGGGAAGCGAGGAGCTGCTCGGCTACGACGCGCCGCGAGGCATGTACTGGAGCTACTGGCCAGCGCCAAGAGGCTGGGGAAGCAGCGAATGTTTCCCCGCGGGAATGTACCTCCACCGCAAGGGCGACGACATCTCGGTAGCGTTCCACGCTCAAGACGACCAGGTGCTGGTCGGCACACTGCCTCTCAACGCGGAAATTGACAGTTTCAGGCGGCACCCCTTGGATAACCTCAGGCAACGCGCGGCCCGTGTGCCAGCGTTCGCGGACGTCGTACAGCAAGAGCCAAGCGAAGCCGTGCGGGGCTACCTCGCGCAGCGCTACTTCGTGCGGCGCCCAGTCGGTCCCGGCTGGCTCCTCTTGGGGGACGCCGGGATCCACAAGGATTTTGTCTCCGGCGACGGCATCAGTGAGGCGTTGCTCCAGGCTCGTTCGGCGGCGCACGCGCTGCTCAGCGGAGCGCCTCGAGAGCTTGCGCTGGAGCGTTGGTGGCGGCAGCGAGACGTCGATGCGCTGCCATTGTTCTTCCACAGCCAAGACGTCGCAGAACCGGGCAAGCCGGGGAACCTGGATCGCCTCGTACTGAGCAAGGTCGCGGCAGACGCGGAGCTCAAGCGGCGCTTTGCAGGCACCACGAGCCGTGAGACGAACCCGTACGAAATGCTGAAGCCGACCACCGCCGCGAGCTGGGTGCTCGGAGCCGCACTGCGAGGCAAACCGGGGATCCTTGCCGAGTTTTTATCACGTGGAAAACGCGTCGCGGCGGTGAAGCGTGAGCTCGCACTGCGTGAAGCGCTGCTGCGTGCTGCCGCGGCTCGGCAATCCGCGGATCAGAATCCAGCAGCAGCGTGATTGTACAGCCCGGGCGCGCCGCGATTGCAGTGTGCGCCTCGCTCCGCGCTCCCGGGGCAGGCCTGACTTGGTATGGTGCGAGCCATGCGAGTTCGGATCCTGCCCCTGTTGATGTTGGCCGTCGCTTGCGACGAAGCGCCCGCGGACAAGCCGGCGCCCTCCGCTTCCGTGCAAGCGGCTACGGCGCTGCCGAGCGCAGTCCCCACGCCTGAACCCAAGCAGGAAGAGCCACCTCCCGTGGTCAAACGGGAGTGCAAGGACGGCAACGTGGTGGACTTCGCTGATGCGGACGTCGAGGCGGAGGTACGACGCAAGCTGCAGAAGGAGAAGGGCGATATCACCAAGGCCGATCTCGGCAAGGTGAAGAGCCTGAAGCTGTCTTCGAGTAGCTTGAGCTCCCTCGACAACTGCGTCTTCCCCCACCTGACCCACGTTCAAGGGCTGTTCTTCGGGCGCGGTAAGATCAGCGACATCGAACCATTGTCAGAGCTGACGACGCTGCTCGACCTGAAGCTGGCGTTCAATCCGATCACGGACATCTCCAAGCTCGAGAAGCTGACGAAGCTCGATCGGCTCGATCTGGGGCACACCCAGGTGCGCGACTTGAAGCCGCTCGAGAAACTGACAGACCTCACCGACCTGCAGCTCGATGACACGCCCGTCGACGATCTGACTCCGCTCTCCAAGCTTGAAAAGCTCGAGAAGCTGTCCATCCAGCGCACCCGGGTGAAAGATCTCAAGCCACTCAAAGAACTGAAGAGCCTGAAGTTCGTCTACATCAACGGCGCGCCGGTCGACGAGCCCTTCGTGATCATGCGGCCCGGCCTCAAGGTCGTCGATCAATAGGCCTCACCGTCGAGCAACCCGGGTCACATGCCAAGCCCTCGCCGCTCCACATTTCCGCACGGTTTTGGAGTCATGATACTGCTCGCGGCGCTGCTCGCCTGCAAGAGCAAGAAGCCAGAAGACCTAGGTCCTGATCCTGGCGCCGTGGCCATCGGTGCGACACCAGGCGTCGCGCCCGCGGCGCCCGCGGCCGGCTCACCTGCGAGCCACGCCATGGCCTGCATTCCGGTCACCTCCCAGGACACGACGTCGGGAAGCGGCACGGCGCTGGTGACCATGATCGAGTTCATCGACCTGCAGTGCCCATTCTGTCGGCGCGCACAGGCCACCGTCGATACCCTGCGCAAGAACTACGACGACAACGAGCTCCGCATCGTGATCAAGCACTTCCCGCTGCCGTTCCACAAGCAAGCGCGCGACGCGGCGCTAGCCGCCCAGGCGGTGCAACAAACCAGCGGCTCCACGGTCGCCATGAAGTTCATGGGGCTAGCGCTGGAGAACCAGTCCGATCTGCCTTCCACCGACTTCGCGCCCTGGGTGTTGCAGGCCGGCGGCGACTCCGAACAGTTCCGCACGGCAAAGGCATCAGCGACGGTGAGCGCCAAGGTGGACGCGGACATGCAACAGATGAAGGCGCTCAGCGGGAACGGCACGCCGACGTTCTTCATCAATGGAGCCAAGCTAATGGGAGCCCAGCCGTACGAGAAGTTTCAGTCCGCGATCGAAGCCGAGATCAAGGAAACCCAGAAGCTGAAGGCTGCTGGCACGGCGGCGGACCAGCTGTACGTGGCGCGCTGTCGGGAGAACCTGGGTAGCCTGGCGAAGTGACCGGAGCGCGCCGGCTGCGCCACGCAAAACCTCTGTATTTTTGGTCAGATCGAGCCCACGGGCGCGACCTCCGCTGGGCAAACTGAGTGACGAAAAGGCGTGGCCTGGCGGGAATTGCGCTATAGGCCCGGGGCTCATGGGCGAAGCCAGCATGGAGCGCATCGAAGTGACCGCCGAAGCCGCAGACGGCGAGCGCGATCCTGCGTCCACGAGTGCCGCTCACGACCCCCACTCGACGCTCGAAGAGCCGTCCGCCGGAGCGATGGAAAACGACGAGACACATCAAGGGTTCGTGTGGCGCCTCGGTGGCGTGATCAAGACGCTGCGCCCCCATCAGTGGGTGAAGAACGCGTTCGTCGTCGCGCCCGTGGTGTTCGCTCGGGAGATCTTCGATCCGGGGCTGCTCACGCGCGCGGCCAGCGCGTTCGGCGTGTTCTGTCTGCTGGCGGGCGCGGTGTACACGATGAACGACGTGGTCGACGTGAAGGCCGATCGCGTCCACCCGGTGAAGCGCTACCGCCCCATTCCGTCTGGCAGGGTGCCGCTGCCACTAGCGAAGACGCTGGCCGGGGTGCTGGTGGTCCTGGCGCTTGGCTCGGCGCTCCTGCTCAACGTTGGCTTCTTCGCGGTCGCCGCGCTCTACTTCCTGCAGAACCTCGCCTATTCATTCAAGCTGAAGAAGGTTCCGTACCTCGACGTTAGCCTGATTGCCCTCGGCTTCGTGCTGCGCGTGGAAGCGGGCGGCTTTGCAACGCACATCTCGGTCTCGCGCTACTTGATCGCCTGCACTGCGCTCCTGGCGCTGTTCCTCGGCTTCGGCAAGCGACGCCACGAGCTGGCGGCGGCCGCTGCCGACCTGGGCAAGACGCGCGCCTCCCTGGAGCGCTACACCACCGGGGGCCTGGACACGGCGCTGGTGGTCACGGCGGTCGCGACGATTGGCGTCTACCTGGCGTACACCCTCGACCCGTCGACTCGAGCATTTTTCCGCACGGATTATCTCTGGCCCACCACGGCCTTCGTGGTCGCTGGCGTACTGCGCTTCTTGCAATTGGTGCGCACGCGCCCGAAGGCGGAGAGCCCGACCCAGGAAATGCTGCGTGATGGTCCGTTCGTCGGCATCTTGCTGCTGTGGATCGGCCTCGTGCTGTGGATCGTCTACAACCTGCGGCCCGGGGGATGACCAACGTCGAGCAAGCGCCGCTACCCGCGGCACCGCCACCAGCACCGACCAGGAGTGGTCCGATCACGGACCTGGTGCTGACGCTGCCGATCTTCTTGCTCTATCACCTCGGCGTCGTGTTTTTGCCCGTGCGAAACGCGGCAGACTTGGTGACTCGCGAGTTGATGAGCCTGGCTGACAACAGCCTGCTCGCCTACTCCGGGCTCACCCTGGGCATCGGCGCTGTGTACGTGGCGGTGCTCCTAATGTTTCGCAAGCGCGGCGTCATGCAATGGCAGCGGTTTGCATGGGTGGCCGCGGAAGGTGTTCTGTACGCCATCGCCATGCGCCTCGTCGCGGGCTGGGTCGTGGGGGAGATCTTCCTTGGTGGCGTGAGCGGAGGGCCTTTTCAGGGCCTGGTGATGAGCCTCGGCGCGGGTTTCTATGAGGAAATTGCCTTTCGCGTGGTGCTCTATGGCTTGGGGCTGAAGCTCCTGCTGGCCTTCCTGCCGGCACCGCTGCCGTTCAAGAAGCTGTGGTTCACCTTGGGTTGGGCGCTGCTCGCCTCGATGATCTTCAGCGGTTGGCACTACGTCGGCGCGCTCGGTGATCCATTCGACCCCAAGAGCTTCGTTTTCCGCACGGTCTGCGGTTTGGTGTTCACCGCGATTTACCACGTGCGAGGCTTCGCACCCGCCGTGTGGACCCACGCCCTCTACGACATCTGGGTGCTGGTGTTCTGAGTATCGTCGGGCTCTTCTCTTGGGGGAGAGGTCAGCTGCGCCAACACGAAGCACTCCAGGTTGCCCTTGGGGCCTGGCAGCTTCGAATCCGCTTCCGCCAAGAGCTCGAAGCCAACCGCCTCCAGCTCTGCTTTCACGCCTTCAATCGCTGCCTGGCGTAACTTTGGATCCCGTATCACGCCCTTGAAGCGCCGGGCCACGTCGCGTCCCACCTCGAACTGGGGCTTGATCATCGCGACCAGGTGTCCCCCGACGCGCAGCGTGGCGGCTATCGCACCGGCCAGCTTCCCAATCCCAATGAAGCTCGCGTCGACTACCACCAGGTCGATGGCCTCCGCGAAATCCTTTGCCGCTAGGAAACGCGCGTTGGTCTTGTCACGGATCTCCACTCGCGAGTCCTGAACCAGCTTGGCGGCGAGCTGACCCTGGCCAACGTCCACCGCGTAGACCTTCGCCACGCCCCGCTGCAGCAGGCAGTCGGTGAACCCTCCGGTGGACGCACCAACGTCCACACACACAGCACCCGCGACGCCTAAGCGCTCCTCGAAGGCCTCCAGCGCGCCTTCCAGCTTGTGGCCACCGCGGGAGACGAAGCGATCCACGCCGCGCACCTCGAGGGGCGCGTCTTCGGCGAGCTGAGTGCCTGGCTTCTCCACCCGCGAGTCACCGCTGAAGACCTGTCCGGCCATCACCAGGGCCTGCGCCTTGGAGCGGCTTTCACACAAGCCTCGCTCCATCAACAGCAAATCTGCCCGCTTCTTCAACAACTTAGCCGCCTCAACCCGAGAATTTGGCACTTCGCGTAGCACACCACCTTGGCGCGCTGAGTGCCCGATATGCCTAGTGTTTTCAGTGGTTTAACCAAACTGTTTTGGCGCGGAAACGCCGTGTTTCTTGCCTGTATCACGGAAGGTTAGCAACGATGCGGCGTAGCAGACTCGGGCTCCCCACGGGACGAGCGGCTGGCCAGGCTGAGTTGGGCTGGTTTGGACGCTGGAAGAGGTGTAGGGGCGCCCACTCACGGAGGATGAAAATGCAGAAGACTGCACGTTTGGGGATGACGGGGGTAGTTGCTGCGGCGACTTTGATGTTCGCGGGAACCGCATTCGCTCAAGAGGCGAGCGCGAGTGGACAGGCGGGCATGACCCTGCCAGGCACTCCCGGCGCCTCGGCCACCACGGGTGGGTCCGACCACGCCACGATGTCAGAGCACATCGGCGTTGGCTACTTGGGTCGCCGGAGCATTCCGATCGCCGGCGCCGCGGGCGGCGGCTTCGACGTGAACGGTGCGAGTGTCCAGGCGCCGGTCATCGGCGTGCGCTACTGGCTCGACCCGAGCCTCGGCATCGACGCGGGCCTCGGCTTCGTCTCGACCGGCGGAAGCACGGACACGGAGCCCGGCGGTAACTCAGTGGACGACACCGGCGTCACGGGCTTCCTGCTCCATGCAGGCGTTCCGCTCAGCTTGGCGGACGACGGACACTTCAGCTTCCAGGTGGTGCCGGAGCTCAACGTGGGCTTTGCCAACTCCACCATCAGCGGTACCAACGGCGCACCAGACACGAAGCTGAGCGGCTTCGGGCTCGACATTGGCGCCCGCGCCGGCGCTGAGATCCACTTCGGCTTCATCGGCATTCCGCAGCTCAGCCTTCAGGGCAGCGTGGGCTTGCTGTTCGCCATGGAGAGCCGCAAGGCCACCGTCGACTCCACTCCGGAGCAGTCGGTGAAGCACTCCACCACCGCAATCGGCACCACCGTCGGCGACAACCCGTGGAACATCTTCACGAGTAACGTCGCGGCGATGTACTACTTCTGAGATTGCGACCTGATCGCCGCCGGGATGCCGCAGCTAGCGAGCGTCCCGGCGTCGTGACAGACTCTTGAGCCTTGGAGGGAGCATGGTGCGCAACATCAAGTGGGGGATGATAGCCGTAGGTGCGCTGATGTGGGCGTGCGCGACCGACGGGCAGGGTGACCCGGGAGGCGGTGCCGTGGGGAACGAATCCCCCATCGGTAACGGCGTTCAGCAGCCTGGGAACAGCTCACAGCAGCCCGGCGGCGGTGCGACGGAGAACCCACGCAGCGGCGGTAGCGAGACGCCCTGCAACGTCACGATCGGCGAAGCGCTGTCGAGCTTCAGCTTCATCTGCGTGAAAGCCGACGAGTGCGGCTGGACGCCAGATCAAGGTCCAATCGAAGAGGGAACGGACAATCAAGGGCTGGTGCTCTCCGACAAGCAAGCACAGGCCAAGCTCGATCGCGTACTGCACGCGCTGCCTCTGCAGCGCACACTCGGCAGTTCGTCCGACGTTGGCAGCGCGTTTGGCAGCGCCTGTCAGGCGATCACCCTTTGCTCGCAGACGCCTTCTGCGTGTGACCTGGGCGAAGGAACGACGCTCGACGACACTCAGCTCGATATCGACGGGCAGCTGGTCTGCATCACGGACTACATCCCGTGTTTCAAGGCCATCATCCAAGCCTTGCCGTGTGATCTCACCGCCGAGTCGTTGCAGAACTTCGCAATCCCCGCGGCTTGTGAAGGGATCCTCGACGTGAACTACGACCCGCCTGTCGATAACGGCACCGGGGGCGCTGGTCCCGGCTGAGAGCAGCTGACCGAAGTCTCGGAGAACAGACACTCCCGGAGGAAACGAGCCCGCGCTGGTCGCGGGCTCGACGCTATTTGTGACCCATCACTTCCGCGCGGGTATAAGGAACGCGAGAAGTAGCGCCCCAATCGCCAGCCATGCGTTGAAGAACGACCCGGCGACACCAATCTCCGCGCACGCGCGGCCCTGAAGTTCGCTGGCCGGTGACGAGCGCATGAGTCCCCAAGCCAAGAAGCCTGTCGACGCCGGAATCAGGGCAAACCCGAGCGCCAGCGCTGCAAGGCCGCGGCGCCCCTCGCTACGTCGCAGCGCCTTGACCATACCCGAGATCCCGAGCGCCAGGGCGCCGGCAATCAGCAGCCCGATGCCTAGCGATGGCCAGCCACATGAAAAGAACAGGCTATCGCTCATTCAGCCTCAGCTCTTTTCCCCGGGGCAAGAACGAAGCTGAGCCCTATAGCAACCGTGCCCAGCAAGAGTGGCAGCACCCCGCACACGAGCCCCACCCAGAGCGCTTGCTCGGCCTCGTAGTAGCCCTGCTCACGGATGCGCGCCTTCGCGGACTCGTCAATGGCTCCGCTCTCGAGCACCTGATCGACGAGAGCGCGGCCACGGTACATGCCAAAAGCGCCCAGCGCCGGGGACAGCATCCCAAAACACAGGACCAACACCCCGAACAGGCGCGCCGCTCGTTGCCGCGCGACCGCGAGCGTCACTCCGACCAGGCTGATCGGGATCCCCAAGATCAGGAGCAGCACGCAGAGCCAAGCAGTCCAGCCTGCCATCTGAAACGTGTGCCACACCGAAGCCATCGAGACGCAGACTAGCACTCCAACCAGCCCGTCGAGGCCACGTCGCGCTACGCTGCGTTCGTGGCCGCGAACTTGGTGTACCAGAGCCCGACGTTGCAGGTACTCGACTACGTCTGCGAGGCGGGCCCAGGGGACGTACCGTTCTCCGAGGTGCACGCGAGCTACTGTCTCGCGTTCGTGCGGCGTGGCAGCTTCGGCTACGCCCATCGCGGACGGCGGCACGAATTGGTTTCGGGCTCACTGTTGCTCGGCGCTCCGGACGATGAGTTCTGCTGCACTCATGAACACCACGCCGGTGGCGATGAGTGCCTATCGATCCACTTCGGCGAAGAGCTCGCGACCGAGCTCAATCGCGATCTCCGGGTTTGGGGGAGAGGGCAAGCGTCACCGCTCCCGGAGCTGATGGTGCTCGGCGTCCTGGCTCAGGCCGCCCACCAGGGCGACACTGCGATCTCCCTGGAGGAAGCGGCGCTCCTACTGCTCAGCCGCTACACCGAGCTCCATCGCGAACGCCCTGAATCCTCCCGGAAAGACTCGGCGCGCGACCGCAAGCACGCCGTCGACGCTGCACTGTGGCTGAACGAGCGCAGCAGCGAAGAGCTCTGCCTGAACGACGTCGCCGCAGAGATCGGGCTGAGCAGCTACCACTTCCTACGTGTCTTCAGCCGCGTGATCGGCGTCACGCCGCACCAGTACCTGCTGCGTTGCCGTCTGGCCCACGCCGCAAGGCTGTTGACGGAAGAGGCGCGGCCAATCACTGAAATCGCGCTCGACGTCGGCTTCGCCGATCTGTCGAACTTCGTACGCACATTTCGCCGTGCCGCAGGGGCGTCGCCCCGTGCGTTCCGCAAAGCGGCCCACGGCGACCGCAAGATTCTCCAAGAACGCTTGGCACGCCTTACCTAGATCAAGGTCTCGAAAGGAGACCCTCATGGTCGATCACATTGGACTTCGCGTGAAGGATCTGAAGGCGAGCGTACGTCTCTACTCGGCGCTCCTCACCCCCCTCGAATACGAACTAGTTGCGGAAGGCGACGACTACGCTGGCTACGGCAAGGCGGGTCGCGTCGAGCTCTGGCTGCACCCGAACCCAGACCTGGATAGCGCGAGGAACGGTGCGCATGTCGCATTCCGTGCGGCAAACAGGAAGGCTGTCCAGGCGTTTCACAAGGCTGGCCTGAAGCACGACGGAAGAGACCATGGCGCGCCCGGGTTGCGCAAGGACTACGGGGAAGGCTACTACGCCGCGTTCATCCTGGATGGCAACGGCAACAACCTGGAAGCCGTATTTCAGGAGGCGACATAGTGGCGACGCTGCATCGCGAGCAACGACTCGCCGCTAGGGCTGAACGAGTCTGGGACGGAGTGCGCGACATCGGCGCCCTGCACACGAAGTTGGTGCCCGGGTTCGTACTCGACACGGAGCTCGACGGAGATGCACGCATCGTGCACTTTGCGAACGGTCAGGTGCTGCGCGAACCCATCTTGAGCATCGACGGAGCGCGCCGGCGCCTGGCGTGGAGCGTCGAGAGTCCGAACCTCACCCACTACAATGCTGTGCTGGAGGTGATTCCGTTGGGCGAGCAGTGCAAGGTGGTGTGGACCACTGACTTCCTACCCCACGCGGCGGAAGCGGCCCTGGCGGAGCTACAGGCGCAAGCGTTGGCGGCAATGGCAGAGTATTTCAGCTGCTAGAAGCGCTCAGCCCTCGAGCTGCTCGTCGAGTTTCGAGCAGCGATATCGCCGAGAAACCGCAGCACGGCATCCTGCATCTGCTGGGTGCCGGGCTGCTCCGTCGGCATGTGGCTCGCTCCGTCGAGCACCACGAAGCGCTTTTCCCCAGGGAGCCGCCCGAAGAAGCGCCGCGAGTGTGCGATGTCGGTCATGCGGTCTTCCCCGGGGTGCACCACCAGCACAGGACACAGCTCGAAGGCTTCAGGCTCTACGTCGGGGACGGCGTGCATCAGGCTCCTCAGGAAGCGCGCCGGCACCCAGTTGCCACCCCCGAGTGGATCGCGGCTGCACAGCGCAGAAAGCTCGGGAATGTTCGAAATGGCGTGCATCTTGGACATGTGAGCCATGGGCAGCGGCAGGTTGTCAGTCAGGAACGACAGGCGCTCCAACAGCTTGATCCCGACGGAACCAAGCAGCGGTGTTCGCGCGAAGTCACGCCGCACCGCGTCTTCACGGGTGTCCGCCAGAGTGCTCGCGATGAGCCCTGCGACGCGCCCGGAGCGCGCTGCGGCTTGGTACGCCAGCAGCCCGCCCAGGCTGACTCCAAACAGCACGATGGGGCGCGAGTCCCGGCGCTGCTCCTCGGCGATCAAGTCGACGACGCAGTCGATCCACAGCTGATACTCGAAGCGCCGCCAGGGTACCTGAGTCAAGCCGTAGCCCGGCAGATCGGGGGCTACCGTCTCGTAACCATGACGCTGGGCAAGCACCGCCGCCGGAGCCATCACACGGCCGTACGCCCCTGCTCCGTGGAGCACGATGGCTTTCAGCGGCGCCGCAGGGTTCTTCAAGCGATCGAGGTGCACCTCGAGGCCATTCCAGTGCCACCAGGATTCTTCGGGCGCGCTGTCCTCGTCGCAGCGCATTGCCTCAGGGAAAAATGGCTGGTAGCGGAGCCAGTTGGTTTGCTGACGGTAGCTCGAGGTCATCAGCCAACCATGGCTCCCCTCACCCCAAAATGCAGTGACCCTGGGCGACACTGCATTGACTTGAAACGCTGCGTTGATTTGAAACGCAGCGTTGACTCGAAACGCAGCGTTGATTTGAAACGGCTCAGCTGCGCAGGCGGCTCTCGAGGGGCGAGACGCCGGTCCAGCGCTTGAAGGCACGGAAGAACGCGCTGGGTTCCGAGAAGCCGAGCAAGAACGAAATCTCCGCGGCGCTCAGCCCCGACTCGAGGTAGCGCCTAGCGAGGCCGCTGCGCACCTCGTCACGTAGCTCTTTGAAGCTGTGACCTTCCTCCTTGAGGCGGCGCTGCAGGCTACGCGCCGTGAGGCCGAGCTCCGAGGCGATGTCCTCGATGCTGCTCTGGTTGTTGCGGAGGCCCCGCTGGAGGGCGCTCCGCACTTGCTCTGCCAGCAGCGAGCCGGTGGGCAGCGCGCTCTGCAGGTCAGCTGCGTGGCGGCTCAAGATCTCGAGCAGCGCGGGATCGGTCGTCTTGAGTGGGAACCCCAGCGCCTCACTTGGCAGGACGAGCTGCGTGTACTCCGCGCCGAACTTCACAGGCGCCGAGAAGAACGCCTGGTAGTCGGACGGTTCCCCGAGGCAATGATGCTGAAAGTCGACCCGCACGGCGCTCAGCGTGGGGCCGTCGAGCAGCTCTTGCGCGCGACGCATCAGGAGCGCGAAGCACAGCTCATGGGAGGCTGGCGCTGGCATCGGGCTCTCCCGCAGCACCCGCAGCTGGGCGACGCCGTCGCTCTCCAGGAGGCCAACCTCGACGGCGTCATCCAGCAAGTTCAGGTAGCGCACCCACTGACCCAAGGCATCGCCCAGGCTGTTCGCGCTGCGGCACACGTACTCGACGACGCCAAACGTTCCCGCGGGGATCTGTTCAGCCAACCACAGCGCGAGCGTCGGTCGCTCGCTGAGCGCGACGGCGCTATCCCAGGCTGCAGCAAACTGCGCCGGACCGATGCGCGCGTCTTGCGCCAGGACTTGCTCCGGTGCGAGTTCACACGCCTTCCAGAAGCGCTGGGTGCGCGCCTCGTCACCGCCTAGCGCCAAGAGCAGCGGTTGAACGAGCAGAACACTGATCCCCGACACCAGACCAGCATAAGCTAGAGGAGACTCCACACCACGATCCAAGCGGTGCCGCCCATCACGGCGAACCCAGCGCTCAGCCAGGCGGCGCGGTCGATGCCTTGACGCTTGATCAGCGGCACGGAAATCGACGCCAGGTCTCCGGCGTCCATCGCGGCGTTGAACAGGAACACCGGCGCGGCGAGAGCGGGCTGCGCGACGGCGTAGAAGGCGAGCACTCCGAGCCCCATGTCCCGCACCCCGAACATGCGCGCCATCAGGCGGGCCGTCGGCGTGTCATGGGCAGCCGGAAAGCCCAGCAAGCGCGAGGTGATGCCTGCGGCAAACAGCGGCGCTGCTCCAATCAGGAGCCGCATCACACCCATCCCAATCACCACGTAGCCGAGCCAAGCCGTCACTTCGCCTCCCTAAGGTCTACTGGTCCACTGCCTGAGCGCGGCCCCAGCGGGCAGACGCGCCGCCCTGGAGCTGGATCTGGGCCGGAACGGGCCGCGCAACCAGTGACCGCACGCGACATTCCACTGACGTAGCGTGCCGGTCCCCGCCCGCGACGATTGGCATACAGAAAAAACTCCAGAATGCTGAGCCGTGAGGGCCGCGAGCGGCCATTTACTCAGCGAAGATCCATGCCCGCCTCGGTCCGAAAACTCCAGCCAGCGCCCAGCGCCCTCGCCATCCTGGACGAGAGCGCCGAGCTCGAGCAGCTGGTGCGGGGACTCCAGGCCGAAAAAGCCTGGGCTCAGCGGGCGTTGCTGGAAGATCACGGTAGCTACGTGGAGCGAGTGCTGACGCGCATCCTGGGGCGCCACTCGGAGCTCGAAGACCTGGTGCAGGAGGTCTTCATCCGTGCGCTTTGCCGCGTGGATCAAATCGAGGAGTCGAGCGGCCTCAGGAGCTGGCTCGCGGCGTTCGCGGTATTCGTCGCTCGCGAAGCGTTGCGCAAGCAGCGCCGCCGGCGGTGGCTCTCCTTCAGCGCGCCGGAGGAGCTCCCTGAGCCCGCCGCGCCGACAGCGTCACCAGAGCTGATGAACGCGTATCACGCCTTCTACGCTGTGCTGGGCAAGCTGGATGTCGATCTGCGCATCGCCTTCGCCCTGCGCTGGGTGGAGGGCATGGAACTCACAGAGGTCGCGGCGCTGACGGACGTGTCCCTCGCCACCGCGAAGCGCCGACTCAAATCCGCGCGGGAACGCTTCGAGGCGCTGGCCGCGAAGAATCCATTCCTGCAAGATTGGTTGGGGGAGAGGGAGCCATGAGCGGCGATCTCCAGGACCTGTCTCGGCAGATCCGCGAACTGCAGGACGCGGAAGCCGATGCGAGGGAGCAGCCCAGCGTCGAGCAGCGCATGGCGAGCATCCACGAGAAGCTCGGTCGCCGCGGTCAGGCGCGCCGCGCCGCCGCCCGCAGCGAGTACGCCAAGAACTTCCTGGCGGGTGCGCTGGGCGCCGCCGCCGCGGTGCTCGTCTCTTGGTTCTTCATGCGCGAAGTGCCGCTCTCCGCAGCCGTGAACGGCGAGCCGGTCGCAGCAGGCGCCTGGCTCGCCAGCGCGGAGCAACGCACGGCGCTAGCATTCTCCGACGGCAGTCGCCTCACACTGCAAGCAAACGCGCGTGGCCGCGTGCTCAGCTTCGGCGAACACGGCGCCGACTTCGCCCTCGAGGCGGGCACCGTGCACGCCGAAGTGATTCCGCGCGAAAACAACCACTGGGTGGTGGCCGCGGGTCCCTTCCAAGTGCTCGTCACCGGCACCGAGTTCGACGCGAGCTGGGACACCAAAGCCGAAGCGCTCAGCGTGCACATGCGCCACGGCTCCGTGCGCGTCAGCGGAAGCTGCCTGGCTGAGCCGCGCGCGCTGAGCGGACAGGAGAGCGGCACCTTCAGCTGCGCCCCTCAGCGCGTGGCGGAAGCCGCCAACCCAGATCCTCCGAGTGCCGCCCCCACGCCGCGCGTCGCTGGCGGCGAGACGGAACCCAGAGCCGAAGCCAGACCGAGCGCGGCGAGCAAGGGCAGTCCCAACGCGACCGCCATTGACACGCCACCGCAATTCGCCCCGGAAGCCGAAGACTGGCAAGCGCTCGCGCGCGCGGGACGCTTCAAGCCTGCCTTGGCGGCAGCCGAAGCGAGCGGCTTCTCCAGCCTGTGTACCAGCCTGAGCGCCGACCAGGTGCTGGAGCTGGGTAACGTGGCGCGCCTGGCGGGCAACCCGTCGCGCGCGAGCGAAGCGTATCTATCCGCACGGCAACGTTTTGGCGGTTCGAACGCCGCCGCCACGGCCGCCTTCCAGCTCGGTCGGTTGGCGTTCGACGGCGCGCGAGACTACAGCAGCGCACGGCGCTGGTTCAGCGCCTACTTGAGCGAGCGCCCGGGAGGCGGACTCGCCCAGGAGGCGCTCGGGCGACTCATGGAGAGCGAGCATCGCCAGGGTGACTCTGGCGCGGCGTCGGCCCACGCAGAGCAGTACCTGAAGCGCTTCCCCGGTGGACCCCACGCCGCGTTGGCCCGTAGTATCGGCGGGGAATGACGCGCAAGCGCGGAGGCCTGTTGCTGACGCTGAGTCGGCTTTTGCTGTTTGCTTTGGTGTGGCTGTGTGCTCTGGAAGGAGCAGCTCTCGCCGCGAGCATCCGCTTCATCGCGGAATCAGATACGGCGTTCGAGCGGCGGCTGGCCGCCGAGATTGAGAGCGTCGGCTTCGAAGTTGAGAAGCCAGACAGCCCAGAGTCACCGCTGCCGGAGAAGACCGCAGCGATCGTCTACGTGCGGAACGATCCACCCCAGGTCGAGCTCTGGTTACTCGGAGAGGATGGCGAGTTCGCGCTCTCCAGTGTGGTACGCGACGACGCAAAAGCAGCTGGTGAGGACCCCGACACCGCCACGCTACGCATCGCCGAACGCCTGCGTGCGCTGCTCCAGCCGATTTATGTGCAGGCTCAGGCCGCGGAGGCAGCTGCCGAGAGCAAGCAGCCAGAGCCACCGCCCGTCACGGAACCGGAGCCGCTTCCACCCGTCCTACCACCGCCGGATCCATATGAAAGTCAGTGGCGGCATCAGCCCCCGCCACCCCACGCACCACGGGAGCCGCGTTTCATCGCGGCAATGGGCGTCGGACTGGGACAACACGCGAGCAGCGTCGTGCCCGAGGCGACGTTGGGCTTCGACTATCGCCCCTTACCGGCGCTCGGGCTCGGTGCGCTCGCCGTGCTTCCACTCAGCGACGCGAAGATTTCCAGTGCGTCCGACCGCGCCAACCTGAGGGCCTGGATGGCGGGGCTGCATGGCTACGTGCGGGTATCGCCGCTCGAGCGCATCGAGCTCCAGCTCGGCACCGGGGTGCTCGCCGCTTATGTGGAGGCCCAGGGAGAAGCCCAGTCGCCGCGCTTTGGCCGCAGCGTCAGCGGCCTGCGCTGGGTGCCATTCTTGGAAGGGGCCGTGCAGTACTGGCTGACCACGACGTGGGTCCTGCGCGGCGCCGGTGCAATTGGACTTGGCCTTCCGGACACGCCGATCGCGTTTGCAGGTGAGACCGTCACCGAGTGGGGCAAGCCGTGGATCTTGACCGGGCTCAGCTTGGGCTATGCTTGGTGATGCCTAGCGACTTCGTTGAGCCGTGTAGGCGCCCGGCGGCCATTCAGGGTTGATGACGACGACTTACTTCAGGGGACCCATCAATTCGCTGCTGGCGCTCGGCGCCACAGCGCTGCTTTTGGCATGCGGGAAAGCCACGCTCGAGCCGGTCGGCGCTGACACGGGCGGCGCTGGCGGTGGCGGAAACGGCGGAAGCGCAGGAGCTGGCGGCAGCGCAGGCACCGCTGGCGGGAGCGCAGGAACGGCGGGGGGAGGTGGCAGCAGCGGGAGCACGTCTTGCCTCACCCCCAACCCCGCGGGCTGCTTGCAGTTCGGGTGCACTGGCGACCAGGTTTGCAACCCTCCCGCCGGGGAATGTTTCCCCGAGGAATGCAGCTGCAGCAACGGCGAGTGGAACTGCTTTGGACGCAACTGTGGCGAGTACACCGTAGTCCCAGCGTGCGTCGAGGCACCCTACTACGTGCGCATCGGCTACGTGCAGGGCCAGGAAGCCACCGCAGACTTCTGCGTTGCCTACCAAGACGACAGCGGCGAGATGCCGTTCTGGGAGCCCGTCGGGCTGATGGAAGCCAACGGCTACCAACCGGAGCAGTTCGAGGGCCTCGACAAGCTGTCCCGCTACCTGCCGCTCAAGCAAAAGCCGCTCTACTTCACCAAGGCGAGCAGCAGCTGCGCCCTTGGAGGCCCCGCGATCAACACCACGGGCGACGGCCACTACTTCACGTTCCTCAGTGTGCCCTACTCCCACGAGGCGGACCAAATGTGGGTCATCCCCGAGATGGATCCCACTCCTCTCGACCCTGGGTTCGGTGGCAGTCAGATTCGCATTCAGAACGCGACTTTCCGCGCAGATAATATCGACGTCTCCGCACATGTCGCCGACGGCCCAGCGCAGGTTCTCGGCAGCTACGCCTTCGGCAACCCGAAGGACCCCTTCATCAACGCCGACATGAGCCACCTCGAGTACCTGGTCGTCAACGACGGCGCTCAGAGCGGCGTGGAGCTGAGCTGGATTGGTTGGGACTTGTTGCCGCTCTACCACACGACAGTTTTCATCTCCGGCGATCGCGACGTGGGCTATCGCGGCCTCGGATGCATCGGCAGCAATCCGGTGATCGAAGGCTCCGACTACTCGAACTGCTACTTCGTCGATCAACTCGGGAACTAGGGCGCGACGCTTCGCAGCGACTCACACACCGCAACCACCTTGCCCACGGCCTCATCCGCTGGTTCGGCGTCGTACTCCAGGTAGCCCGTGCACAGCGCGTGGCTACCGGAGTCGATGGCCAGGAGCGCATACACCCGCGTGACGCGCTCGAAGTAGTGCACCACGGTGTCACCGCGTCGCTCGCCGAGGCGCACGCGGTAGCTCCGGACGGTGAACGGTAGCCTCGCGTATGCTCCGGCGCGCAGGATGTGGCGCTGATCGCCGAAGTCCTGTCGGTCCCAATAGGCAGCGAGGCCTGCGGAGTCAACCGGCGCGCGCTCACTGAAGCGCCGAACGCGCACGCTCACCTTCCAGCTGATCGCGATCTCGAACTCGTCCCCGGTGATCCCAGAGTTGGATCCTTGCGGAATCGAGATCTCCAGTGGCCAGCCGGGAATTTGGCTGGGGGGAGGTAAGCCAGCGTCACCCTGGGGCTCGCCAGTATGTACCGCCGCTGGTTCGCTGACATCAGGCTGCGCGTCAGGTGCAGGCGGCGGAGCGGCGCGCGGCCCTGGAGGCGCCTTCCCCGACGTCCTAGCCCCGCCCGGCGCCTCACAAGCCGCCGGCGGCCCGCAGCCAACGAGTGCGCTCAGCGCGACCATGCCAGCAGCGACGCAAGCGAGCCTCGACCCCATCTCGGGCGAGCATAGCCGTGTCCGCCGCCGCTCGCCACTCACCGCCACGTACAAGCGACCTGCTTCGCCTGCGGCGGGCGCTCAGGCAGAGCGGCCTTGATCTTGCAGCCCAGGCGGCCGTGACACCTGGGGCCCGTAGTGAGCTGGACGTCCAGCGCCAGCAGGCCGGGGCTCAAGAAAATCCTCCTGGAAATAATCGCATCGACCCCGTGTTGCTCCTCGGCGGTTCGCTCGCCTTGGGCGGCGTCGCCGTGACCCACCCGAGGTGGCTGATCGTGGCCGTTGCCACGCTCCTGCTGCTCACCTGGCGCTACACGGGCTGGGCGACACGAGCAGTAGTCATCCCGTGCGTGCTGCTCGGGGCGGTGCGCGCTTCGCTGATGCTCACCGCCTATGACCGCGCCTGGCACGAAGCGCGAGCCTGGGTCGTGCCTGGCTCGCGCTGCCTTGGGCACGGTGAAGTCGTCGCTTCACCGGTGCTGCGTGGCGATCGCCTTGGAGTCACCGCCCGCCTCGAGCTCGAGTGCGACGCGAGGAAGCTACCAGGGGCTCAGCTGGTACGGCTCTACGGCGGGCCGGACAGCCTGGGTCGTGGGGATCGAATCCGCGTCGTCAGCCAGCTCTCGCCTGTCCAGATCTTGCGAAACCTCGAGCTACCCGATCCGCGACCCGGCGCTGCACGAGGTGGAGTGACGCTGAGCGGCTCGGTGCTCTCGCTCGAGATCGAGCGTTCGGGGTACGGCGTCGGACATGGCATCGATCGCGCCCGAGGCTACGCGCGTCGGCGTATCACGCAGACGTTCGATCCCCTCGCTGCGCCCATGGCCCGGGCCTTGGTGCTAGGTGAAAACGACCTCGACGCCGACGACGACAGCGCGTTTCGCAAGAGCGGGCTGTCTCACTTGCTCGCCGTCAGCGGTACGCACTTGGTGTTTGCGGTCGTGAGCCTGGTGACGGCGCTCCAGGTGCTGCTCACCCGGCTGACTTTCATTTCCTCGAGGTATCATTGTGGTCGCATCGCGGCCTGCATCGGCTGCCCACTGGCGCTGGCGTACGCCGACTACGCCGGCGGCAGCGGCTCAGCCTGGCGCGCCGCCTTCATGCTGTGTGCTGTATTCGCTGCCCGCACCTTGGAGCGTCGAGCAGGGCCAGCGCGGAGCCTCGGCTGGTCGCTCTTCGCTGGCGCAGTCTCGGATCCGCTGGTGTGCTACGACGTCTCCTTCTTGCTCTCGGCGGCGGCCACCGTGGGCTTGGTGTGCATTGGCTCCCCAGCGTTGGCCTGGGCGGAGACCTGGAGCATCACCAAGAAGAGCAAGATCATCGGCTACTTGGCGGCTTCGATCTTGGCCACGGTCGGCTCGATGCTGCCGTGCGCTCCGCTCTTGGCAGTACTCAGCCCGGATCTGACCCTGGCGGGGATCCTAGCCAACGTCGTGGCGGCTCCGCTGGGTGAAGTCATCGCCTTGCCGCTCTGCCTGGCGCATATCCTCGCGGCACCGATACCGATGTTGGAGCAGGGGATGGCCAAGGCCGCCGGCGGTGCGCTCTTGGTGGTACGGCAAGTGGCGCATTGGAGCGCGGCGGCGCGCAGCATGGCGTTTGCGGTGCCGCCCCCGACGGCTGCTCATCTGTGGGTGCTGGGTGGTACTGGCGGGGCAGCCCTGCTCGCTGCCTGGCAGCGCCGCTGGCGAGCCACGTGGTTCTGGCTGGCTGCGTTGGTACTGGGAGTTATCGGAGCCGAGTGCCTTGCCCGACACCGCGCGCGACCTCGCGGAGAGCTGAGGATCGCCCAGCTCGACGTGGGGCAAGGAGACAGCGCGTTGGTCGACTTGCCCGACGGCAGGCTGATGTTGATCGACGGCGGTGGCTCGGCTCAAGCGGATGCTGGCTTCGACCCTGGGCGTCGGGTCATCCTGCCGGTGCTGCGCGCTCGGCGGCGACGCCAGGTCGACGTGGTGCTCATCACGCACCCTCACCCCGACCACTACGGCGGCCTACCGAGCGTGCTGCAGGAGGTCGAGGTGGGAGAGATCTGGGACAGCTCATTTCCGGGAGGTAATACGTACGAGCACCTGCTGCGCAGCGGGCCAAGAGTACGCCACGCGGAGGAGCTCTGTCAGCATTACCCGGCTGGCGGCGCTGCGGCGTCGGGCTACCTGCTCGAAGTGCTTGGCCCTTGTCCCGGTTCACCGGAGCTCGGCGCGAACGACAACTCCATCGTGCTCAGGATCAGCGTGGGTTCGCGCCGCTTCTTGTTCACCGGCGACGCAGAGGCCGCCCAGGAGGCTCAGCTGCTGGAGCAGCACGGCGGAGATCTCCGGGCAGACTGGCTCAAGGCCGGTCACCACGGGAGCCGCACCTCGAGCAGCGCCGAGCTCCTGCGACATGTCGCTCCCCAGCTGGTCGGCATCTCCTGCGGAGTGCGCAACGGCTTCGGGCATCCTCACCCCGAGGCCCTCGCTCGCATGAACGCCAGCGGGGCCGGCATCTGGCGCATCGACGAGGCCGGGAGCCTACAACTGGACTTGGTCAAAGGTCGCCTCAGCTACACGGGTTTCGCCTGGCAGGGTCGAGGGAGAGAGCTACCAGCGCAGACGCCGATCTCAGCCGAAGCGACGCCACACCCCGCCCCATCACAAGCCGGGTTTGACGGCAGCCCGCACGCTCGGTAGCTCAGGCACATGACCGACGGCATCGAGACCATCTTCACCGCTGAGCAGATCTCAGCGCGCGTCAAGGAGCTGGGCACGGAGATCAGCCGTGACTACCAGAAGCGCAGCCTCGTGTTGCTCTGCATCCTCAAGGGCAGCTTCGTATTCGCGGCCGATCTCGCCCGCGCCATCGACATCCCCCTGCGCATCGAGTTCATGGGTCTGTCTAGCTACGGGGAAGACACCAAGAGCTCCGGCGTGGTGCAGATCACCCAAGACGTGAGTACGCCGCTGGCAGGAGAAGACGTGTTGATCGTCGAAGACATCGTCGATACCGGCCTCACCCTGCACTACCTGCTGCAACAGATTCAGACCCGCGGCCCCGCGAGCGTGCGGATCTGCTCGCTGTTGCACAAGCCTGCACGGGAGAAGAAGAAGGTCGCCATCGACTACCTCGGTTTCACAATCGAAGACCGCTTCGTGATCGGCTATGGCCTGGACTGGGCGCAGAAGTACCGCAACCTGCCGTTCATCGGTGAGGTCACGAACCCCTGATACTCTTCCCCGCGGAAACCAGCATGGAACCGAAAAGCCTGCCCCACTTCCCAGCGTTCGAAAAGTTGCGCGGCGCTCGCGTGCTGATCACCGGCGGCGCTGGCTTCATCGGCTCGCACCTCGCGCGGCGCGCGAGCGCCCTCGGCGCTCACGTCCGCATTCTGGATGACCTGTCCGGCGGCTTCCTCGAGAACCTGGCAGGCGTCGACTACGAGTTCTTCGAAGGCTCGGTGGAAGACGCCGCGCTAGTCGACCGCGCGTCGGCAGACATCGACTACGTGTTCCACGAGGCCGCGATGGTGTCGGTACCGGAGAGCGTGGAACAGCCAGCTCGCTGCTACAGCATCAACAACCTGGGGGCTCAGCACGTCCTCGAGAGCGCCGGCCGGGCCAAGGCAAAGCGGGTGGTGCTGGCATCGAGCGCCGCCGCCTACGGTCAGACTCCGAACCTCCCCAGCCAGGAGACGGACACTCCAGACTGCTGGTCACCGTACGCGGCGAGCAAGGTAGCGGCCGAACTCCAGAGCCAAGCCTGGGGCCGCGTCAGCCAGCTCTCCAGCGTCAACCTCCGCTATTTCAACGTCTATGGCCCACGCCAGAATCCGAACTCAGCCTACGCGGCGGTGATCAGCGCGTTCGCGAAAGCGCTGATCTCGGGCAAGCAGCCCACCATCTTTGGGGATGGCTCCCAGACCCGCGACTTCACCCACGTGGACAACGTCGTCCTCGCTAATTTCCTCGCGGCAACTCACGTGACCGCGTTCACGGGAGAAGTCTTCAACGTCGGCCTGGGGCGCCAGACGAGCTTGCTGGATCTGCTCGGCGCGATGTGCCGTACCCTCGGCCTGGAGGCGAGTCCGACGTTCGGGCCACTGCGCGCTGGGGACGTCGCCCATTCCTGCGCTGATATCAGTCGCACCCAAGCGGCCCTGGGGTACGTGCCGTGCGTCGACTTCGAGGCTGGGCTGCAGGACACCCTCGATGACTTCAAGCAGCGATACTCTGCTGGCTGAGTCAGCACCATCCAACGAAGCTTCGAGGATCCCCGGGCAGGCGTTACTCTGACCTGATGGACTCCCTCGAATCCCGCATCGAAAAGCTCGAGCGCTCGAACTTCCGGCTCAAGCTGCTCATCCTTGGTGTGCTCGCGCTCTTCGCGGGTTGCAACGGCATCACGTCTCATGTCGAGACGATGTACGCGCGTCGCGTCATCATCGTCGATCCGAGCGAGAAGGAAGTCGGACGCCTCGAGGGCACGGCGTCCGGTGCCTACCTGCAGCTGAACAGCGGCGGGAAACAGCTCAAGCTAGACGGCAACACGGAGCTCAAGAAGTAGGTCCCTTGCCCTTCGCACTGCGGAGCCGCTCCAGGCGCTCACCGATCGCCTTCTCGAGCCCCTGATCACCTGGCTCGTAGAACCTTGCCCCCTCGAGTGTTTCCGGGAGGTAATTTGCGTCTACCCAGTTCCCTGCGTGGTCGTGGGGGTACTGGTAGCCAGCACCGTAGCCTTCCTGCTTCATCAGCTTCGTGGATGCGTTGCGCAGCGACATCGGCACCGGCAGCGCGCCGTGACGCTTGATCGCCTCGCGTGCCGCGGCAAACGCGCGTCCCACTGAGTTCGATTTTGGACAGCTCGCGAGATACAAGCAGGCGTGGGCGATCGGGTACAGCCCTTCGGGCATGCCCATGCGCCTGAAGGCCTGATCCGCGTTCACGACGAGCATGAGCGCTCGCGGATCGGCGTTCCCGACGTCTTCGCTCGCAAAGATGATCAAGCGGCGCAGCACGAACAGCGGATCGTCGCCCGCTTCGAGCATGCGCATGAGCCAGTAGATCGCTGCGTCGGGATCGGATCCGCGCATGGATTTGATCAGCGCGCTGACGACGTTGTAGTGCTCTTCGCCGCTCTTGTCGTAGAGCAGCGTGGGTCCGCCGATCGCTTGCTCCACCACGTCCAGATCGATCTCCTGCTGCTCCGGGTCCCGGAGCGCGGCGGCAGTCTCCAGCAAGCCCAGCGCGCGCCGGGCGTCCCCTTGAGCTGCGACGGCGATCGCCTCCAGCACTTCGCGAGACGCGCGGGGCGGCTCCTGCATCGCGGCCAGGCCGCGCACGTCATCGCTCAGGGCTCGTGAAAGCAACCTCACGATGTCCTCGCTCGACAGTTGCTCCAAGCGGAACACCCGACAGCGGCTGAGCACCGCGGCGTTGACTGCAAACGACGGGTTCTCCGTGGTGGCACCGATCAGTCGAATGGTGCCGTTCTCCACGTGAGGCAGGAAGGCGTCTTGCTGACTCTTGTTGAAGCGATGGATCTCATCGACGAACAGGATCGTGCTCTTGCCGTGATAGTCGCGGCGCTCCCGCGCTTCCTTGATGATGGTGCGAAGCTCCGCGACGCCACCCAGCACGGCGCTGAAGGGTACGAACTCCGAGCGTGTCACTTCGCTGATCACGTGGGCGAGGGTCGTCTTGCCCGAGCCCGGCGGCCCCCACAGGATCATCGATGGCAGGCGATCGTCGCGAATCGCTCGGGCGAGCAACTTGCCGTCACCGATCAGCTGCTGCTGGCCGACGACCTCGGTCAGGCTGCGTGGCCGCATGCGGTCAGCTAGCGGTACTTCACCGCTCTGCTTTGATTGCCGCGCGGCAAGCAAACTCGGTTGGCGTTCAGACGGCTTCATCAGCGCCTCTCGCCAAAAATCGCAGTACCGATGCGCACTTCAGTGGACCCAGCCGCGACGGCCGCTTCGAGGTCGCCGCTCATGCCCATGGATAGCTCAGGAAGGACGTCGGCTCCGCCGAGTCGGTCACGTAGCTCGCGCAATCTCTCGAAGAAGGCGCGCGCGGCGTCGGGTGTGTCCGTCTGCGGGGGAATGGCCATCAAGCCGCGCACGGCGAGCCCAGGCTGAGCACTCGCCGCCTGAAGCAAGGCCGGTAGCGCCTCTGGTGTCGCCCCAGACTTACTGTCCTCCCCCCCCAGATTGACCTCGAGCAGCAACTCGAGCACCTTGTGTTTCCCCGAGGCAACTTCGCACGCCTCGACTTGCTTCGCGAGCTCCGCGAGCAAGCGCTCGGAGTCCACGCTAGAGACGCGCACCACCCGCGGCACCACTAGCTTCGCCTTGTTGCGTTGCAGGTGGCCTATCATGTGCCAACGGATCTCACTCAAGTCGCCCAGTTCGTCTGCCTTGCTCGCGAGCTCCTGGGCGTAGCTCTCACCAAAGTCGCGCTGCCCCAACGCGTAGGCTTCGCGGATGGCGCTCGCTGGCTGCTTCTTCGATACCGCAAGCAGCTTCACGCTCTTCGGGTCACGCCCCGCGCGCTCAGCGGCTTCGCGCACCCGTGCTCGCACCGCTTGTAGCCTCGCTGAAACGGACGTGTCTGCCATGGGGCTCGGAGTGTTACCCATTCGCGGCGCGAGCGCTCGCCTCACCCAATCAGCGATTCATACACGTCGAGCGTCCCCCGGGCCATGCGCTCCACGCTGAAGTGCCGCGCGCGGGCGACGCCAGCTGCGCTGTAGCGACGGCGCTCGGTGGAGCTGTCGGCCAGCGTGACGATGGCGCGAGCGATCGCGCCGTGGTCCTCGGGGTCCACCGTGATCGCGGCGTCCGCAGCCACCTCGACCATGCTCGAGAGGTCGCTGGTGATCACCGGGCAGCCTGCGGCCATTGCCTCGACCACTGGATAGCCGAAGCCTTCCGCTCGGGACACGAACAGCTCCGCAGCAGCTCCCCGCATCAGGGAGCCTAACTCCGCATCGCTGACGAACCCCAAGAGTTGCACCGCCCCGGGAGCGCCTGCCTCGGCGAGGCGTTCAGCGATGCGCCGTTGAGTGCTTTCGTCGAGCTCCGCCGCCCACGCCAGCACCAGCTCGAGCTCCGGCGCCAGTCGCCGCGCCTCGATCACCGCCGAGAGCATGCCATCGAAGTTCTTTCGCCAATCCCCCGCGCCGACATAAAGCACGTAGGTCTTCTCTGAGAGGCCAAACTTGTCGCGCACGGCGCGGTCTTGTCCCTCCGGCTCTGGACTCCACAGCCGTAGGTCGACCCCGTTGTAGACCACGCTGATTTTCTTTGGGGAAATTCCAAGCAGCGTAACCAGATCGTTCGCAGTCGTCTCACTGATCGCGATGATGTGGTCGGCCGAGGCGTAGCGACGGTGATCCAGACGGAGCCTGCCGGGGTACCAGCCGTCGCGGTAGTCGAGGTAACGATCGGGATAGCGCAGCGGGATCAAATCATGCGCAGTCACCACGCGGGGACAGCTCAAACTGCCGAGCGGCGTCGCGTTTGGATGGCCTTGATGCAGCAGATCCGGCGCGAGCACCTTCAACGCGCGAGCGAGGCTCAAGCGTAGCCGGTACGCCCAAGCCGCGTGGGACTCCCGTGATGCCGCTCCCACCCGGGCAATCGCATGCTTCACGTCGGAGTTGGCGATGGGCGGGCCCAAATACCTGAGCAACTCGAGCGCACTCAGCTCGAACGGATAGCCCCGCACCTCGCTGGCCAGCGCTTCGCCAAGGCTCGCCACGTAGCGACCGATGCCACGGGTGCGCGCGCCTGTGCGCAGCACTGAGACGTCAAACAGGACTCGCGGCACCGCGGCTCGTTACTCCGCCGAGGGCGCCGGGGATGGAGCGGGCTTGGGTGGATCAGACGCTTCGGGGGCGTCAGGCGCTTTAGCTGCGCCGGCACCGCCCTTCGTGAGGGTCAGCTTGGCGTCACGCACCATCAAGCTATCCCCAGACGACGCCTGGAGCTTACCCTCGAAGCCTTCCCCCTTTTTATCCGCAAGGAAATATGCCGTGGTGATCTTCGCCTCCTCGGCTTCAGGAGTGAGGCGCACGCTCAGGGTTTCTCCCTCGACGCTTCCAGTCGCCGTCATGTCTCCCAGCGGTCCGGAGAGCTTGCCGCTCACTTCTCCCGCTTCATCGATGGTGAGACTGATCTTGCCTTTGCCCGCCTCGGACTTGCCATCGTCATCATTCCAGTTGCGGATGGCGCCGTCCTTGGCCTCCATGTCGATCAGGTAGTGGGTCGCGTCGTACTGGCCGGACCAGTCGCCTTCGTACCAGGGCTTCGGTTTGGGGGGAGGAGCAGCGCTAGCGACTTCAGTGGCGCTGGCGCTAGACGTGGCGCTCGGCGCTGGATCCTCTTTGCAGCCGCTGGCGCACACTCCAAGCATGAGCGCTACGTAGAGCCAGCCGCGTGATGAAGAATGCCGGAAGTTGCTCATGCTTGAAAAGCTCCGCGCTGGCTGTTCCCGGTTACCATTTCAGTGATCCTCACCCCCACCTGACCTTCCACTTCGACCAGCTCGCCGCGGGCGACTTCCCGCCCCGCACAGCGCAAGACGACCGGCTCCGAGACGCGTTGGTTGGTCTCGATCACATCGCCCGCTTGAAGCTCTGCCCACTCGCGCGCGCTGAGCGTGACACTGCCTAATTCCACGCGGATCATGAGAGGCGCATCGAGCGCCGATTGTCCCAACGGGGACTGGCCTGATTTGTCTTCCGCCATCGCGTACTCCGATTCTGAATCCTGGTTGGAATGAGGCGACCCGTAGGCTGCCGTGCGTGAGAGGTTAGGCGCTGGCGTAAGGTCGCTCGCGGCAACTGGCAGCTGCTCTACATCGAAAGGAACTGGCAGGAGCGTACCCGACACCCGCAGGTCCCCGCCCGCTTCGAAGTCCACGCGCGCTCCCAGGTCGCTGTCGGGCGCAGCTAGCGCCGCGTGCCCATGGAACGAACCGTGGTCCACCGTCAGCCAAAGTGTTTCCCCGGGGATCCAGGCGTCTCCAACCTCGAGTATCTTCAGGAGATCTCGCTCGCAGAGGCTCGTGCCGATCACGAGTGGCAGCTTCACAGGCAGCCAGCCGAGCTCCTTCAGCGGTCGCGCCTCTGCTGGCGTAGGCAACGCCAACGGCTCGCACCAAGCGAAAACGGAGTATGGGCTGCCATCCACCAGCAGCGTCAGCTCTGCCCAGAGCACCTTGGGCGCGTGCCAGGGCGCGCTGGCCGCAAGCACCGAGTCGTGTCCGACGCGACGTGCGGCTTCAATCAACAGCGAGCTGAGTGCACCGTGAGCAATGGCATCCAACGGCGCATCCGGTCGAGACATCCGCCACGGCTGCCCCAAGAGGCGCGTGAGCAGCACGCTCCCTAGCTCCGCGCTCGCGGTGAAGCCCAGGCGGGCGACACTTGGCTCCGTGCGGAAATATAGCACGATATCGCTCAGAGCCAGGTCGGCCGCCTCGCGCACGCTGCGCAGCTCCACCCCTTGAAACACGCCGTCAACGTCGGCTCCGAGGAGTTCACCCAGCGCACGCGCCCATTTTCCGAAGCGAAAGACCCGCTCGAGGTTCCTGCGCATCCCCCGGCAGGCGCGAACTTCTTCTCGGCCCAAGTGCTCCAGAGCTTCCCAGGGATAGTCTCGGACCTCGCGGCTCACCCTGGCGTCAGTATCACTGGCAGCCCATCGCTGACAGCCCGAGACGCCTCAGAAGCGCGGCTCCCGGGCGGGAGCTTGGCCCCAAGCAGGCCGCTGCTGAGTCCCCAGCTAGCGCGCCCCGGAAGCGCCTAAGCCTCTGATATTAATCATATTTCTAACGACTAACCCAGATGCCCGTCAGCAGCCTGCGGTCGCAGCAAGTCAAAGCCGCCCGGCCCGTGGTAACTTGCGGCTCCGATGCGTACGACGAGTCGAATGGGAGTTCGAGCTGTAGCCCTGGCCTGCCTGCTGGTCGGCACTGGATTCGCCAGCTCGAGCCTGGCGCAGGGCGCGAAGAAGGACAAGAAGGCCGACTCCGGCGAGGTCAAGCGTGACCCCGACGGCGTTAAGGGGATCAGCCCGTTCTGGGAAGCGGTGAATCGCGGAAACAGCGCTTACATCGCCCGCGACTTCGACGGTGCGATCGCCGCGTTCCGCGAAGCGATCACCAAGGAGCCGCAGAATGCGCTGGGCCACTACCGGATGGCTGAAGCTCAGCGCGGCAAGGGTGACCTGCCCGCCGCCGAAGCGTCACTGGCAGATGCCTTGCGCTACTCGGGGAACGACCCTCGCCTGCGCGCCAAAGTGCAGTTCTTGATCGCGGACACCAAGGAGCGCGCGAAGGCGTACGACGACGCGATCGCGAAGTGGACCGACTACGAGGCCTCTGCTGCAAAGCCAGAAGCCAAGGCCTACGCGGAGACTGGCCCGGAGCGGAAGAAGCGCATTGAGACCTGGAAGCAGCTAGTGAAGGACTACGGCACGGTCAAAGAGCGCATCGCAAAGCGCTTGGCCGAAGAGACGAAGTAGGGAACTGGGTCTCAAGACACGAGAGGCGACGGCTGACACCGTCGCCTCTTCTGCGTTTGTCTAGCCCTCGGCGGTTCCTAGCGGATCCGAATCGAGCTGTTCAGCGCGTTGTCCAGCTGCCGCACGAAGGTCTGGAACTTCCCGTAGTCTGCAGGCTGAACTCGGCCAGATGCGAGGTACAAATCGCGAGATAGCTTGAGGGTGGAGCCCTCCACTGTATCGCTGACTCGGCCCTCGTGTTGGGCGAAGCTGCCGCTGAACTTCGGCAGCTGACCATCGACGTGCATGCCCGCGGGCAGTTCGATGGAGAGCTCGCTCTTGATGTGCGTCGCGTCGCCAAAGAACAGCGGCGTCTGCCTAACGGGAAGCGCAGCCAGCTGAGCGACCCGCGGCGAGAAGGGTGGATCGATGACCAGCGCACCAGCCGAGAGCTGCGCGAACACGCTCATCTCTGCGGTCATCACCATTTCCAGCGGAAAATCGACATCATCGAGGTGCTTAAGCTCGAACTTGATCAAGCGCGCGCCGCGCAGCTCCTTGCCTAGCAGCTTGGACTCGATGATGTCCTTGAGCTGAGCCTCGGGGACCTGAGCCAGTCCCGCGCGCAAGCCCACAGCGTACTTCCCGTGGTAGCGCTGCGTGAGCTCGAGCGTCGCCGAGCCGTTCTTTGCGAGCTTCACCGTACCGAGGTGCTCAATCAAATCGAGCACGCCCTCCTTCGGGAGCTCGACCTTCACCGGCGCCTCGCCCCCCAACTCGTAGCCCGGCATGCCGCGCACGGAGTCTGGGATGTAGCCGAAGGGGGTGTACTTGCTATCGAGGGTCAGCCACACATCGGCTTGCTTGGGAGGCTGAACGCGAAGCACCGCGGTCGTGTAGTCGCTCGCCTTCGAGAGCGGCCCAATGCTCGGCGTCGTGATGCGGCTCTTGGCCACCACGTACTTCGCCGGGATCCCGCGTGCCTGACAAAGCAGGATGAACGCTTTCCAGCGGTTGCCTTGCTTGCCAACGATCACGCGACGGCCGTCGCTCTCGTCGCCCTCTTCGATATTCGCCGTCACCCAGTGATAGAGCTTCTTCACCTGGTCATTCGTGGCACGGGTAGACCCCACGATGTTCGCGGCGATAGCCTGAATGCGCGGATCCATCGGCGTCAGATCGATGGCCGAATCGTTCAGGTTGCGCAGGCGATCGTCGAGGCTCACCCCCCAGCCTACGTGCACCGAAGGCAGAAACTCGGAGGCCGGTGCGCTGAGCGGCTCGACGGGCGCCGCTGGGCTCTTGGTTACGAGCCAAGTGCGCACCTCGCGCCCCGTGTCCTTCTCGATCGTCGGCGGCGGCACGTTGCCTCGGGTCTCAATCACGAGGTCTTTGTCACTGGGAGAAATCAGCACGAACTGGCTCCGCCAGTACGCAATATTTTCCTCACGGAAAAACCACCGAGGCCCGTAGTAGGCGCGTCCACTCTGACCGTCACCGTAGCGGGAGACGATGTTCTCGGTCTCGATGTAGTCACCCACTTCGAGGTGCGGCATCGTGACCGTTGGCTTTCCGGAGACGAACTCAGGCTCGAGGATGCTGCCATCCTTCTTGATCACTCGCATGTGCAGCACCATGCCCTCGGGGGGGCTCTGCTCCGCGAACTGACCAATCGCCTCTGGGCTCTGAATCCGCACCACCTCGTGGCTCAACATGCGGCTCGAGGAGTCGCCACGCACCGCGACGGCGGAGTAGTCGAGGATACGCGCGGCAGTGCCGTCCATCTCCTCGCCGCTCGCTTCGTAGTCCTTGATCACCTTGAGCGCGTCGACGCGATAGGGCTCGAGTTCCGTCACACCCTCGATCAAATCGATGGCATCAGCGATGTCGCTGTAGTCGGCGCCGGCTTCGATCGCCTCGATCAAGGCTTTGCGGAGCGCACCGTGCTTGCCGGTGGCAAACTGCGCGTCCGCCAGCTCGAGACGAGCGCGGCCACTCTTCGGCTCCTTCTTGATCGCAGCCTCTAGCTTCTTCCACGTCTCTGACGTGTTGCCAGCGCGCACCAGCACGTCCTCGATGCGCTCGGCAATATCCTTGCGATCGGGGCGGCGCTTACCCAGGCGCTTCAGCTCGACCAGCGCCGCTGCGTAATCCTGACGAGCAAGGGCGCGATCCAACCGGATCTCGTTGTCAGGCGACAACTCCAGGATGCGCTTGACCAGCTCATCCGACTTCTCGAACTCGCCGCGGTCGTCGTATGCGGCGGCTACGACTTCGAGCGTCTCCGGATCCCTCGGGAAACGCTTGCCGAGCTCTCGAATCGTCTCGAGGCGCTCCGGTGCCCAACCCAGCTGCCCATACAGGGTCGCTAGCGTGCTCAGGATTCCAGGCACTTCCGGGAACTCAGCGGCCAAGGCCCTGAGCGGTTTGACCGCCTCCGGCAGGCCCTTGGTGCTGGCTTCGCGCAGGATCAACGCCATACGTGGCGCCCAGAGCTTCTGGTCGCGCTTCGTCGCCGCCTCTTGGAGGCTACGCACCAAGTCGTCACCCTTCGACTCGTCGTAGACCGGATCGTCCGCTGCGAACACTGCCGCGGTCGCGAGCGCCACCCCCGTCGCCTTGGTGGGGCGCTTCACGAGGGGCTGAATCAACACGCTCGCGACGTCGTCCTGGCCCTCGACATGAGCCAGTTCCGCGGCGATCAGGCGCAGCAGATCATCGCCGTCTGCGGCAGCCTTCCCCGTGCGCGCCGCCTGCACCAAGGGCATCAGCGCGTTGGGGTCAGCGAGGTCTTGGGGAGGCACGATCGCGTAGGGCGCCGCTGCGTCGGTTGACGCTTTCACTTCCGCAGGACGACCGTCACTCTCGAGTACCCTGAACGACGTATACCCCTCCGTGAGACGCGCCAGGACGCGATGACGGCCAGCCTCGAGGCGCACCGCAGCTCCAAAGCGCGGCCAGCCACCCCACTCGCGCGGGTCGCGCGTGAGCACCTTCTTGTCGTCCACCCAGAGCGCTACGGCTCCCTGAGCCACCAGGACGAGGTTCTTTGCAGCCGGCAGATCCAGAAATATTTCCGCATAGAAAATACCGGAGTAGACCGGCTCATCCACTGCGATCGTGCAGCCGCGTGACTCGACCTTCAGCTGGCGTGGTTTGACGGAGGTACCTGGAACCGGGTCCCACGACATTGGCCATGGGCCTGGACTTTCCGCTGGGTAATGGCGGATGGTATCCGAGGCTGTTCGGCGGCCGAACGGCCCTGCCATGCGTACGTCGCGGATGCAGCCGAACTGCTTACGCGTGAGATCTTCAACGTTGGAGTCTGCGCTGGCCCACGCCTCGTCCGTTAGCCAATCGACCAACTCCGCCCGTGCACGCCAGCCAATGAAGCCGGGCGTATCGATCGCGGTCGTAACCGCCTGCTTGTGGTCTGCCCACAGGTCCTTTCCAGCGAGATGCCGGAAGCCGAGGCCCTCGTTGGCAGCATACCAAGCGATTAGCGGGGACTCGGGCGCGTTCTCGTTGCGGGCCGCCTGGAGGCTAGCCAGGTAGTGCTCCGAGGCGCTCGTCATGCGCCCGTGGTGCACATCATCGAGGCCACGCAGCAGGTGCGCTCGTGCCGAGCCGACTTTGAGTTTGTCCAGCACCTCACGGGCTTTGCTGGCGCGCGCCGGGTCGCCACCGGGGGACACCAACTCCGCCGAGAACCAACGCTCGGCAACGCTGGGGTCGCTGGTCGAAGGACCGATCTTACGCAGCTCATCCAAGCTCGAATTGGCGCCGCGGGTTTGGTGCCCACAGCCAACCAGAGCTAGCCCGCAAACACAGGCAACGATCGCCAGCCGGGCGCTCATTTCTCCACCACCAATCGCTGCGCGAACGCGCTGTCCACTTCCGTACAGAATTTCTTCCACTCTGCGTACTCGCTGCTCTTCACGCGGGCGACGTCGATCACCAAGGTGCTGGTGACCTTGACCTCGCCGCCCACCTGTTGGACCTGAAGCTCGAAGCTTCCGAACTTGGACTTTCCGCTCTTCGCGCTGGGCAACGCCACGACCTTCATCCCTGCGGGTAGCTTCACACTGAAGGTGTTCTTGCTGGTCCCTAGGGCGGGCAGGCGCACGTCCAACTTGCGGGAGGACAGCGATGCAAAGCTTGGGGTCAGCCGGTAGTTGCTGGTGACCGCCATGCTCAGGCGCTTGCCCTCCACGCGAGCGAAGGTCGGCGCCTTGCCCTTGATCTTCATGCTGACCGGCTGCTCGACGTCCTCCAGGTCGTTCGCGACGATGCCGGCCTTGCCTTCGTCGATTTCGATTCCGGGGAACTCCTGGCCGAGGTCGCGCTGCACACGAGCCCGCCGGGTCGATTCCGCATGGTAACGGCGCCGCCACGAGGAGGCTCCGGTGCCCCTGGTCTCGTAGGCCAGCTCCAGCTTCGCCGAACCGTCGGCATCCACCACCGCCGTGATGTCTCGAGTGTCGACCGCGGCCTTCGGGTCAATCTCTGGGAGGTGCACCAGCTTGCTGTCGCCTTGGTTGACCAGCAGGCCAAGGGCGCCCAGGTCCATCGCCGGCAGCTCGGTGCTGCCGGTGAACTCCGCGGTACCGTCGAGGTAGAGGTCCAGCTCTGGCACGTAGGCAATGGCGTGGTCGAATGGCGCGAGACTGGCAACCTGCGAGGCGAAGTCGCCGCGCAGCCCCGTGCGCAGGATCACGATCGTGGAGTTGATGCCCAACTCTTTCAGCATGGAAACAATGACCGTGGCCTTGTCCTTGCAATCACCCCAACCGCGAGCGACGGTCTGCACACAGCGCCGCGGCTTGAAGCCGTAGATGCCGAACTCCAGGGCGACGTAGCGGGTGTTTTCAATCACCCAGTCGTAGACTGCCTTCACCTTGTCGAGGGTGGTCGTCTTACCCTTGGTGATGTCGTGAACGAGCTTGCGCGTCTCATCGTCGAGATCGAACTGGTCCTTGGCCAGGCCCCAGTACCAGGTGCCCATCGCCTTGTAGTCCTTGAACGTGGACACGTGGACGAAGCCAAGCACCTCGGGCCATGGTGGCATCGCCGGCTCAGGCACGATGGCGGGCACCTTCTCCATCGCAAAGCGATAGATCTGCTGGTCGCCTTTGGTCTCCTGGCTCTTCTTCAAACCCGGCAGGCGCACGGTGTCGATGTACAGCTTGCGCTTCTTCGGGGCGATCAAGACGTACTCGGCGTGACCGATGGGCTCGCTCGACTGTAGGTACTCGACGGCACCGAAGTAGTCGGCGAACTCATTCACCGGTGTGACGTCGTCGATACGGTACTTGAGCTCGACGACGTCTCCAGGCTCTAGCCGCGGGAATTGCACGTAGTAGCTGCGCGACGACGTGTACATCGCGATGCTCGGATCATCCGCGGCGGCTTCCCCGCTCTCGATGGCCTCATCGACGCTTCCGTCAGCGCGGTAAACCCTTGCACCGCGCAGCTGCACGCGCTGGCTGTCCGCTTGGTAGGCAAAGCCGAACTGCCGCGAGGTAGCGGCCGCTGAATCCGTCAGGGGCTGGAACACCACCTGGCGGAACTGACTGCTCAGGCCGTTGTCGTAGACCGTGGTCACCGTCAGGTCGACCAGCGTGCGCTTGTTCTGGCCCTTCGGTCGCGCGAGTCGATCCTTGAGGAAACGCTCTGAGGCCCACGCATAAGCTTCGTCAGAACGCGGCTTCGGCGGCTCGATGTGCTCCACGTACTGGCGCACGTCTTGCTCTTGGGGGCGGATCTGCAGGATTTGGCGCAGCAGCGCGAGCTGCTCTTCGCGATTGCCGGTCTCGGCGTGGAGGTCGGCCAAAGCACGCAGCGTGCCCACATCTTCTGGCGTCAGGTCCAGGGCCCGCTTGTACTCCGCGACCGCACGTTGAGGTTGACCGAGCATGCGTTGCGTCTGCGCGCTGACCGCGTACGCCCACAGACTGTCTCCGTCCGCCTCGAGCAAGCGCGACGTCCAGTGCTGCGCCGCGCGACTGTTGCGCCGAGTGACGGCGAGATCCACCTTCTGCCCCAAATAACTACGGTCGTCGAAGCGGCGCGCCGCGTATCTGCTCTCCACCTCTTCCGCCTCGGTCGCGCGCCCCAGAGCACGCAGCTGTGAGGCGTACATGTTGAGCAGCGTCACCGACTCCGGGCTCTTCTCTACTGCGCGCTCGAGCGCTTCGAGCGCGGTCCGCCTCAGACCGGCTTCGTTGTAGAGTTCAATGCGCCCCTCTAGACCCTCCGGGTTGTCCGGATCTAGCGCGAGCACCTTGTCGTAGAAGGGAATCGCGTCACGCCACGCGGGGCTGCTTCGGGCAAGCCGGGCGCGCGCCAGGAGCACGTCCACGTCATCGGGCTTCGCCAGGGCCTCGGCCTTCTTCACCCAGGCCGCATACTTGTTCCGGTCCTCAGATAGGTCACCCGCAAGCAGCAACCGCTTGACCGTCGGTTCCTGCTCCGCGGCGCGCAGAGCGTAGTCACGCGCCCAGTGCTCCTTCGGGTCGTCTCCGCCCGTTTCCACGAGGTAATCTGCATAGGCATACAGCGCAGCGGCAGAAGGCTTCTTGCCAGCGATGGTCTTTTCAAAGGCCTGAACCGCGCCAATGGGGCCGGCCGGAGCGATGACCTCGACCTTCTTTGAAGCGTTCTTGGCAGCGAGCTTGCTGTGCTCCACGGAGTTGGAAAACTCGAGGTCTGCATCGGGCTTTCCCGCGGCATCGCCCAACCGAACCGTTGCGGCAGGGGCGCTCGCTTCGCCACAGACCTTGATGGTCAGGTTGTTGAAGCCGGGCTCGAGCTTGACCCGGGTCGCGAAGCGCTCGGCGTCATGACCTCGGTAAGCCGTGTCCTCGAGCACTTGATTCCCGTTCCAAAACAGTTTGAAAGCGCCACTGGCACCCACCCACGTCGAGATCTGCTTCGGCTTGCCAGCCTTGCTCTTCACGAAGCTCGTGAGGTAGCCGCACGCCTTTTGCTCCGGGCGAAGCAAAGACCCCAAGTCGACAAAGCCGTAAGAGAAGACGTTCGGGGCCTCTCGCCAGCGTACGGGGCGCTCCTTCCCGCTGTAGGCTCGCCCGAGAACGATCTCGGAGCTGAACTCCGTTTCCGGCTGGAAAGCTTGTGCAAGGCCTGCCTTGCCCTCATTGTCGAAGGGGCCGACGACCAGCCAGCGATCGACGAAGCCGAGCTCACGCAGCTGCTTCCGGTTCGCGGTGAGGTCACCCCGGCGTCCCCGAGCGTAGGCCACCAACATGGCGGCGTACGCTCGCGCAGACGGCGTCAGTTTCGGATTCTCACTCGCGAGGCCGAGAACTTGTTCGACCTGATCGGGGTTGGCGCGATCCCAAGCAGACCAAACTCGGCGCAAGGCGGCGTAGGCCTCGGGGCCCTTCGCGCTCTCGACCTCTGCGGCAGCCCGCTCGAGGTCGGGATGAAACCACTCAGCGCGCGCGGCTCCGCCACTGAACAGCGCGAGGGCCAGGGTACCGACCGTGAGTGCGAAGCGTTGGGGTTTCGGGCGACGGTGGGCGATGCCCAGAAACGCGCCGTTCGAGCAGTGGCGATCCTTCACGTCCCGCGTCCTACTCCCGTCCCTGGATGATGTCGATTCAGGTCGGGCAGCAATGCGGGCGCAGTGGGCAAAAGCGTTCCTGGGCCTGGGGTGAGGACCAGCAACCGAGCGTTTCTCTCCATGCCGGGAGCGCCCAAACGCGGCGTGTTTCAGCGGGCGCAGCGCTTTCTCGAGGCGGGCCGGCAGGGACTCCTCGGCTCCGCCTCGGACGAGTCGTTCGAGCCGAGCATGCCTGACCTTCCAAAGCCCGACACACAGGGCGATGGACATATGCTTCTCACTCTCAAGCTGCTTGCTGGCAGTGAAGGGGTCAGATAGGGTCTTCGGACGCGTTGGCGCGGACGGTGACCGTCCACGCAGCTCGTGCCCCAAAATTGCCATTTGCTCCCGCCGCGGTCGGCGCGAGCCGAACCGACTCTCTCAAGTCACCTGCTCCGTCAGGCGTCGCCCCCCGCATGGGATCGTACATTCGCCCTCCCAAACACTGCCGTCCGAGCCGCCGCCCCAACCGCAGCCCCGCTCGGCATCGCCAGCTGCCAGCGCAGCGCGGCGGTCGTGGGTTGAGTTTAGAGGTCGCAGCGGCGACGAACCCGGCGGTGGTGGAAACAGGCAAGCACGAGAGTTGCGCGGCAGTTGCTTGCGCGGCAGTTGCTTTCGCGGGCACGCCACGCGATGAAGAAGGCTCCGAGTCCTGCGCCTTTGGCGCGCGTCTTCGGTTTGGTGCGGTGCTCAACGAAGTGCCGCGCGAGGTTTTACTGCGCAACGGTATGCGCGACTTGGTCAGCGAGCACAGCTCGCGGGCAATCTGGAGGCTCTGATGGTCAACCCTCAGATGGTGATGTACGAGGAGGAGTTCAACCAGATCCAGACGGTAGTGGACCGTCTGGTTCGGGAAGCGAACGCCAAAGTCGTCTTCATCGTCGACAAGAATGGTCAGCTCATCGCGGCAAGCGGCGAGGTCGACAACATCGACACGACGTCCCTGGCGTCACTCACCGCGGGCAACATCGCCGCCACGGGTGGCATCGCCAAACTGCTAAGGGAGAACGAGTTCGCCACTCAGTTCCACGAGGGTGAGAACGCGAACATCCACATCCAGCTGGTTGGCAATCGCGTCATCCTGGTCGTGATCTTCGACTCCAAGTCGAGCTTGGGTCTGGTGCGACTGCGCGTGCGCAAGGCAAGCGACGAGCTCAATCGGATCTTCGAAGCGCTCTTGAGCAAGGTTCAGGAGCCGGGTGGAGACTCACCCTTCGCGGAGATCACCGACGAAGACATCGACAACCTGTTCAACGACTGAGTCCGAGTGTCGATGAACCGAGTCGATGGAAGCAACGCGTGCAGAAAGCCGTTCAGGCTGGTTGGCGCTGGGCTCGCCCGGCTGGAGCGCCACCAGGTTGAACTCGGGCCAAACGGCCAGGCTGCAGTGCCGAAAGCCAGCTCGGGAACTCACAACGTGAGGAAACTGCGATGAGCTTCATCAACTACATGGCCCGGGAGATCAACTGCAAGATCGTCTACTACGGGCCAGGTCTCTGCGGAAAGACGACCAATCTTCAGTACATTTACGAGCGCACCAACCCCGACGCGAAGGGCAAGATGATCAGCCTCGCGACGGAAACGGAGCGGACGTTGTTCTTCGACTTCTTACCGTTGTCTCTCGGCGAGATTCGCGGCTTCAAGACGCGCTTCCACCTGTACACGGTGCCAGGTCAGGTGTTCTACGACGCCAGTCGTAAACTGATTCTGAAGGGCGTCGATGGGGTCATCTTCGTGGCCGACTCGCAGATCGAGCGCCTCGAGGCGAACCAGGAGAGCGTGGACAACCTACGCACCAACCTGGCGGAGCAAGGCTACTCGCTGGAGAAGATCCCGTACGTGATCCAGTACAACAAGCGAGACCTGCCAAACGCTGTCGAGGTCGAAGAGTTGCGCTCGTTGATCAATCCCATGGGCGTGCCTGACTTCGAGGCCCAGGCGAGAACCGGACAAGGGGTGTTCGACACCCTCAAGGCCGTCTCCAAGCTGGTGCTGACCGAGCTGAAGCGCGGCGGCTGATTAGTCACAGCGGTTGAGTCAGTCACAGCGGTTGAGTCAGTCACAGCGGTTGGGTCAGTCACAGCGGTTGGGTCAGTCACAGCGCACCTCACCCCCACCCCCCATGTCGCCCAAGGTGGCGCCTGCGATGGGCTTGGGGGTTTCGCTTATTTATGCGTAGAAATCGCAGTGATCTTGGCAAGTTAGCGCATAGCCAGCGCCAGCTTTTCTAGGGGGGAGAGAAAAACCTTGAACACCTAATGGTTCAAGCGTAGGCCTCCCGACCCCATGTACTTGTTCACCAAGAAGCCCCGCAAGACCGACCGCAAGCGCTGCAACCGCAAGAACGCCAAGAACAAGGCGAAGAATCGCGGCCGCCGCAATCGCGTCGACTCGAACCGCTAGTTTCCGCGGTCGCGATACCCAAGCGGTCGCGATACCCAAACGCCCCCACGCGCCCCAAGGCGCCGGGGGCGATCATGGTTTGTAGCCAAACGCTTCGTTTCCTCGCGGCAGCAACCAGCGCTAGCCTAGGAGCAGCGTGCGAGCGTCTCGGGTGCTGCTCTCGCAGCGCCCGGTTCCGCAGTCGAGCGTTAGGGCGCGCACTGATCGGCCGCCCACGTCCATTCCCTTGTGGGCGATGCCGTGCTTCCAAAGCACCTTCTTGAGCACCGTGAGGTTCTTGGTGCCCGTCTGCAGGAACCCACCGCCTGTAGTTGCTCCGCCTGCCACCGCCGCGAGGAGTCGCGCGCGCGAGGCACCCTCGGCGTAAAGCTCCTTCAGCAGCGCGTCAGCTCC
>JBFXBK010000017.1:0-49925 GCA_050183255.1 Polyangiaceae bacterium
GTGATGTCCTTCGTTCCGCCCCCTTGCAGCGTCGCGACGATGCGAAACGTCTGCGTGGGCTGCGACCCGTCCGCCGAAATGAGCGTTGCGGACGGGGGATCGATGGTCAGTGCCGTGATGACATCGCTTCCCCCATCGAGGAATCCACCGCTGCCGCCGTTGACACCGCCCGCGGTCCCACCCGAGCTGGAGCCAGCCATTCCACCGTTGCCCCCAAACACCCCGTCGCCGCCACCGACGGTGCTGCCGCTATCAGATCCGCAGGCGCCAACTAGAAAGCTGGGCAAACACAGCGCCGCCAGCACCCCAAGCTTCAAGGCTTTCACACTCGAGAGTGTAGCGAATACCCGGCGCGACGTCGCCAAACGACCGTTCAAGCGAGCACGCCGCGCGCACCTTTGAGCACCATTTCTCCGGTTGTGAGTGCAAGCAAAGATTGCGACCACGACCTCCGTCCCCGCACGCCCTGCGCAACCTTCACAGCCCTGAGCGCGAGGAATACCCTCAAGAGCGCATTCGTTGCAGTGGCACAACGGATGCACCGGAGGGCCTCATCATGCAGCGCGATCGACTCAAGACGTCCCTCAAGCATCTCGGCATCGACCCCGATGACTACCGGGTGATCAAGCTCCTGCCCCTGGTCTACGTCGCGTGGGCCGACGGCAAGATGGAGGACGTGCAGCTGGAGCGCATCCACTCGCTCGCCGCGCGCCACTTCGAACTCAGCGCCGCGGGGGCACACGTGCTCGACGGCTGGCTGAAGAACAGACCGTCGAAGGACTACTTCAAGGAGGGCCTTCACGATCTGCACCTGCTTTCGACGGCGGAAGACGACATGGAAGTCGACTTCAGCGAGCTGCCCCAGTTGCTCGCTTATGCCGAGGCGATCGCCCGCACGACGGCGGGCGCGTTGGACCAGCCCGAAGCCGTGAACCAGGACGAGCGGGCGGCACTCGAGGAGATCGCGAAAGAGCTGATGATCGACTCCGGGGAGAGCTGGGCGCAGCTGCTCGAGGAGCTTGGCGAGTAGTACGACCCATGCCTAACTCTCCCAGCGCGCCTCTGGATGGCGCGCTCTCACGCCTTGGTGTGCCGCTTGAAGCGGTCCGGCGGTTTGGCAGCGACATCGCGAAGCTGGACCCAGCGCGGCTGGCCAGTGTTACCCCGCGGCAAGGCAAGCTCGTACTGGTTACCGCGTTGACACCGACGCCCGCGGGCGAGGGTAAGACTACCGTCGCCGTGGGTCTCGTGGACGCCCTGTGCAGAGCCGGCGCCCATGCTTTGGGTGCGCTACGCGAGCCCTCGATGGGCCCACTATTCGGTCGCAAAGGAGGGGCGGTCGGCGGAGGCCGCGCGCGTGTTGTCCCATCCGAGCGCATCAACCTCCACTTCACTGGTGACATTCACGCCATCAGCGCGGCGCACAATCTGCTCTCGGCCGTGATCGACAACCATGTCTTTTCTGGCAATGAGCTCGAGCTGGACCCATCCAAGATCCACTGGCCGCGCACCATCGACATGAACGACCGAGCGCTGCGCAAGCTTCAAGTAGGCCTCGCTACCCGACAGGGACCGCAACGCGAAGATCGCTTCGTCATCACCGCGGCCAGCGAAGTGATGGCGATCCTGTGCATGGCGAAGGATCCCGCCGACGCGCGAGAGCGTCTCGGTCGAATCGTAGTCGGCGAAAATATCCGTGGGGAAGCCGTTTTCGCCGAGCAGCTCAATGTACATGGTGCGATGGCAGCCGTTCTCTTGGACGCGCTCTCCCCCAACCTAGTGACCAGCCTCGAAGGCAATCCCGTGATGCTTCACGGTGGGCCATTCGCAAACATCGCGCAAGGCACCAGCTCGTCCATTCAGACTCGCCTCGCACAGAGCCTCGCCGACGTGGTGGTGACCGAAGGCGGCTTCGCCTTCGACCTGGGAGGTTTCAAGTTCATCGACTTGGTGGGGCGCACTCAAGGCTTCACGCCTCACGTCGTCGTCTGCGTGGCGACGATTCGGGCACTCCGCCACCACGGTGGCGCCGACTTCTCCAGTGGGCCCAGCGTCGCGTCAGTTACCGCGGGGATTCAGAACCTGGAAGCACACCTGGACGCGCTCCGTGCCTTGGGCATCGAAAGGCCGGTCGTCGCGCTCAACCGCTTCCCCGATGACGCCGAGGAGGAACTCGAAGCAGTCCGCGGGCGCTTGGTTGAGCTCGGGGTCCCCTGTGCTGAGACTGAGGTGTTCTCCGCCGGAGGCGCCGGTGGGGAGGAGCTGGCGAAACGGGTGCTCGATCAGCTCGCTGCCCCCCCACCTGATGTGCGCCACATCTACCAAGTCGAAGACCCGCTCGAGACGAAGCTCGAGCGCATAGCCACACGGATATTAGGGGCCAAGGGCGTCGACCTGAGTCCTCAGGCCCAAGCCGACCTGGAGCGCCTGCGCCGCTGGGGCCTGGGAGAGCTTCCCGTGTGCCTCGCCAAGACGCACCTCTCCATCAGCGACGACCAGGCACTCATCGGGCGGCCAAGAAATCACGCGCTTCACGTAACGGGCCTCGATGTCTCGAACGGAGCCGGCTTCATCGTCGCCCGCTGCGGCCCAATCTTGACCATGCCCGGCTTGCCCGAACGCCCAGCAGCTGAAGACGTCGACATTCAACTGGTGGACGGAACCTGGCAGGTTGTCGGGTTACACTAGCGAGGTGGATTCCGAGGGCGACGAGATTGTAGACCGACCACCTCGCAACCTCTGGATCCGCCCCGTTTGCCTGGCGATGATCGCAGCGCTGCTGCCACTCGATTGGAAGCGCGTGGAAGTGACCGGCTGTAACGGTGAGCCCGGCACCGTACACGTGAAGAGCGGCTGGGAGCTCTTGGCTGGCCCGCCGATTTGGCTTCTCCTGGTGCTCGGCGCCCTCACGCTATTCTTGCTCTGGCGCAGTGTACGCATCGAGCGCGCCTGGAGGTTGTTCCCGGCGAGCCTGGGGCTCCTGGCCAACCTCGCCGTGGGCTTCATTGTGCTCTTTGCCGCGACGTTCGAGCTGTTCGCCAAGCCACGCATCTTGTGGGCGGGCTGGATAGCGCTCGGGTGCGCCGCGACGCTCGTGGTCGAAGGCCTCCTTCGCTTCCTGGCGGAAATATCAGCTCTCGTACGGCGGCGACGACGCGCCAAACAGCCACCGCCTAGCTAGCGGGCCCGGGTTCCTGGAACTCCGCCTCCACGATCACCAGTGAGTTCGGCGGCGGCTCGTGGCGGATCACCCGCACGGATGGGTTCACCGCTTCGCACAGCTCCAGCAGTTGCAGCATGTAAGCCCGCATGATCGAGACGTGCTCTTGCAACGCGAGACCCCAGCCCGAGATGGTGACCGTCACGATTGGAGCCTTCCACTCCACGTCGAGCTCCCCCGTGTTGTGGTTGAGCTTCCACAGGCCCGGCAGAGCGCGCAGCGTGCGCAACGGCTCGCGTGGTTTGAGCACGTGACGGTAACCGCCGGTGAGCTCAGCGAGGGCAAGTCCACGACCGAGCATCTCCCAGTTTCCGTCGACCAGCTCACCCAGGGCCTGGGTGAGCCGATGGTGCTCACGCCCCGGATACCAGTGGGTGACGATGATGCGCTCATCCAGATAGTGATGGAGTTCAGCCGGCAACAGCTCGAGAGCGCGCTCGCGATTCTGCCGCAGCACCTTGATCATCGGGAGCACGATGCTGCCCTTGGCCGCTATCTCAGGCCCAATGCGCGCGTCCCCCACCCGCAGAGCTTCAGGCGGGACTCCGTCCAGGTCAACTGGCCGATGCAACCTGTAGCCCGCAACCATTTCCTTGACACATTCAGGTAATTAGTTGACTGAATCAACTAGATGAGTTCGAAGACTGATGGTCGCGGCGAGGTCGCTCACGCTCAACCCCCGAATCAAGGTCCCCAAGTGGCCCAGCTACGCGAAGCATCCCGCACGGTATTTCGGGAGTTAGGGATGCTGGACAGCAACCTCTCGGATCTGGGGGTGACACCCGCACAGTGCCACGTGCTGATCGAGCTGGGGCGCCACGGAGTGCGCACCGCCAGCGAGCTATGTGAGAGCTTGCAGCTCGACAAGTCTGGGATCTCCCGGGTGCTCTCCTCCTTGCAGCGCGCGGAGTTGATCAGCGAACGCGATACGCGCGCCGATCGTCGCAAGCGTCCGTGGGTGCTCAGCGCCAAAGGCAAACAGAAGCTAAAGCGCATCCACGACTTCGCCGACGGTCAGGTGAAGACTGCCCTCGACGACCTCGGGGAAGAGACTCGTCAGAGCATCGTGGAAGGCATGACGAACTACGCGAGAGCGTTGCAACGCGCCCGCCTGCGCCGTGAGTTCGACATCCGCCCATCGCGTCCGGAAGACGATCCGGACATCGCAGGCATCATTCGCCGCGTCATGCCCGAGTACGGCGCCGAAGGTCCCGGCTACGCGATCAACGATCCAGAGGTGGATCACATGTCCCAGGCGTACCGGGGCAAGCGTGCCGCGTACTACGTGGTCACTCGCCACGGACGTGTTGTCGGCGGTGGCGGCTTCGCACCCTTGGCTGGGGGGGAGGGCAAGACGTGCGAGCTGCGTAAGATGTATTTCCTGGCGGAAGCACGTGGCCACGGCGTGGGTCGGCGCCTGCTAGTCTGCATCCTGGCTCAAGCCAAGGCAGCTGGCTTTAGTCACTGCTACCTAGAGACGCTCGAGCACATGACGCGGGCTCGCGCACTTTACCGCTCCCTTGGCTTCCAACCCCTCGACAAGCCGCTCGGAGACACGGGTCACTTCGGGTGCAACAGCTGGATGCTGCTAGAGCTTTGAGCGAGCGCTACATCGGTCCACCCGCGGCGCGTTCGTAGCCAGCCAGCTCGTGTCGCAGATTGGCACGTGCGCGGTCGCCCAACCCGCTCTCGAACGCGTCGGTGGAGAAGATTCGAGGCTCGACATCGGTGGCCCCGGCACGGGTCTCGCCATCACGTCCCTTCCCCAGCATGCCGCGCAGCCACGCCATGCGCCCCACATCGAACGCGCCCGGCGGCAAGTAGCTATATTCCTCGCGGATACCAGCTACGTAGCGTTGGTAGTCCTCTTCGCCCGCCCCCAGCACGGACAAGTCGCAGTCGAGAAAGTACGCGAGATCACCGGTCGCGGTGCCCCGCAGCTTCAGGTGATACTGAGTGGCGCGGATCAAGTCGCAAGCGTGGTCTACGCCTTGGGGCGACAGCCCACCGGACAGCACTTCGTGGCACAGCCGCGCGCTCTTGACCTCGTTGCTCTCGTCATGCTCTGCGCCGAGCTCGTAAACCGCGTCGTGAAACAGCACCGCCGCGTAGACCTCGGCTTGCCGTTGCAGCTGACTCTTGATGCGAGAGAAAGCACGCGCCACGGCGACCACGTGGCCCAGGTTGTGATAGGCGCGCGCTGGCTTGCTGTAGGCCTCCGCGAGGCGTTGCCAGCTAGGGTGCTTGGCAGGCACCTCCAGCTGATAGGAGATGGGTGCGAGGAGCTTCAGCTCCGCGAGTCTGGTTTCGTCGTTTGACATGGTGTCATGGCTCCTGACTTTCATAGAGTCCGCGCGCGACTCGGCGGATGGCCTTGGCAGCGAATCCGCGAGGTAATACATCGGGGGCGGCACAGCCGATTTGAAAGCTGCCCTCAATCGCCGCGCTCACCACTGCCGCATAGTCCTTGGCGCCACGCGTTGAAGCGCCGCGCGCACGCAAGACCTCGCTGAACAAGCGGCGTAGCTCACCCACTCGCTCTTGCAAGGCTTCGCTGTACAAGGCGCGCACGTCACTGTCGTGCAGCGCCTCAGCCCCGATCTGCACCCATGACGCGACCGCACTGCCGTCGCTGTCGTCGTCGAGGGCGACGTGCGCGTCGATGAACGCCTCGAGGGCGCGCTCCGGGTCACCAGCGTCACTCCCCAAGCGGCTCCGGTAGCGTGCTTCGAGGCCTTGCTGCAGCCGCTCCACCAGCGCCAGCAAGATCTCGTGCTTGCTAGCGAAGTGATAGTGAATGAGCCCGGAGCGTAGCTCGGCGGCCCGAGCGATTTCACTGATCGTCGCCCCTTCGTAGCCGCGCTCCGCGAGCACCCGGGCAAACGCAGCCACGATCTGCGTGCGACGTTCTTCAGAGTTGCTCGGCCTACCCATGTTCGCCCGTAGTTTGGTCACACAACCAAATAAATTCAAGGGCCCACCTTGGCAATGGCAGGAAGTGAAGTAAATTGGTTGTGTAACCAATTTACGAGTGCGCGACGGTTTGCGCAGAGGAGGTCGGGATGTCCAAGGCAGTGGAAAGTGCGCTGGCTGAGCACGGGCTGATGCCCGCTGGTTCTCACCCCCAAACCCATGGGGAGCTGCCACGGCAGCTGGATCGGAGCTTGCGTTCGGAGATCGCCGTGTACAGCGGGAGCTTCGACCCGATCACACTGGGGCACCGCAGCGTCGTGGAACGAGCGCTCCCATTGTTTGCGAAGGTGGTGTGTCTGGTGGCGATTCACCCCACCAAGCAGCCGCTGTTCACTGGCTCTGAGCGCGTGCAGTTGATCGCCGAGGCGCTCGCTGACTTGCCCGGAGTCGAGGTGGCTTTCACCCGTGGCTACACCGTGGACTTCGCCCGTCGCATGGGTGCTCGCTATTTGCTTCGCGGGATCCGGGACCAAACCGATGCTGGGTACGAGACGGAACTCGCGACATTGAACCATGGGCTCGCACCCGAGATTTCCACGTGGTTCCTGAGCGCGGATCCAAACCTCTCGGAGATCAGCTCGAGTGAGCTCAAGCGCCGGGCGGAGCGTGGAGATCCACTGGATGCCTGGTGCGCGCCGTGCGTCGCAAGCGCGCTGCGCCGCTCGACTTGAGTGGTGCGCCGCGAGTCTCGCCCCCACGCAGAAAGTTCCGCGGAGAATCGAACTTCGTTCCCAACCCAAGGCTGCATTCGCGTCCCGGGTCTGCCGCACCGGTCGGTTGGCGATCGAGCCACGAGCAACTTGGAGGCGCACATATGGCAGGCATCAGCGTGGGACATGGATCGAGCAAGCGAGCGTTGAATCACGAGGTACCGCTGGTGCCGTACATCGACTTCTTGCTCTGCTTGATTTCGTTCCTGCTGGTCACCGCAGTGTGGTCCGCCCAGAGTCGCCTCGAAGCCACTGCGAAAGCCCCTGGCGAGCCCGGCGTGGTGAACGAAGAGAAGCCGACCATCTTCCACGTCGATGCGCGGGGTCGCAGCAAGCTCACCTTGAGCTGGCGCAAAGGCGACACGGTGATCAGCCAAATCGAGCTGGAAAAGCGCACCAAGGAACGAGAAGGGCAGCTGGCGTACGTCGAGCTGGATCAGCGCGTGGCCGAACAGTGGAAGCAGTTTGGGATGCACCGCGGCAAAGGCGATGGTGAGCAAGATCTCGCCGTGCTTCACACGCCCGGGGACATGAGCTTTGGCGAGATGACGGCGCTGATCGATGCCATCCGCGATCCGAAGCGGGAAGACGAGCAGACTGCGTTTCGGGTAAGCCTGGCAACCGACTGATCCCGCGCGGTAAAACCTTGACCACAGGCACGCGAGCGGTGACACCAAGGCATGCTTGGCTCACGCATTGCGACTCTTGGTTTGACCCTAAGCGTCATTGTGGCCGCCGCTTGCTCGGCGAGTTCAGGTGACACCAACAAGGTCAGTGGTCAGGGCGGTTCGGGCAGCGGCGGGCTAAACAGCGGCGGCACCGGCGCGATCATCAACGTCGGTGGCAACAGCGACGGCGGCACCGAGAAAGAGACGATCGTCGTGATTGGTCCCGGGGCCACCGACGACGCGCCAACGAAATTCGGTGGTGAACCCGTCGCCGCAGCACCGGAGTGGGTCTACCCGGAGTCGGGCGTGATCATCCCGCCGAACATGAACAGCCTCGAGCTGCACTTCATCCCGGGTGGGGGGCAGACGCTGTTCGAAGTCACTTTCCACGCGGCTAAGCTAGACCTGGTGGTTTACATGGGATGCAGCGCCGTGGGTCAAGGCTGCGTGTACACGCCAGACCAAACCTTCTGGGAGAAGCTCGCCGACGGCGCGCGCGGAGCAGCCCCGGTGACCTACTCGATGCGCGGCGTCGATGGCACGAACCCTGGCACCGTTGGCCTCAGCGAGGAACGGCAGATCTCGTTCAGCCTCGAGGACATCGTCGGCGGTCTCTACTACTGGAACGATGTCGGCGTGATCCAGCGTTACGACTTCGGCTACGCCCTGGCCACCGCAGAGCTCTACCTCACACCGCAACAGGCAGGAGCCGGCGTGTGCGTGGGTTGCCATGCGGTATCACCCGACGGACGCAAGATCGTGGTAGGCAAAGACATCCCAGCGCCAGCGCCGTACACCGAGTTCGACATCGCGACCAAGGTCGCCGTGCAGGGCACCAATGGCCCCGTCGCTGGCGCAGGCAACTTCTTCTCCTTCTCGCCCGATGGCGGACAGCTCCTGTACTCGAACGGTAAGTCCATCGGCTGGCGCGACGCGAACAGCGGCGTCGACGTCAACTCACAGGTCGTCGCGAACGGCACCATGCCCGACTGGTCACCTGACGGCTCTGCGTTGGTCTACTCCGCCTCGAGCGCACCACCGCCAGTCGCGGTGCCGGGCATCACTGGTGGTAGCCTGTACGTCGCGCCATTTTCCTCCGGGCAATTCGGCTCGGGCACGCTGCTCGTGCAGTCTCAGGGCGAAAACAACTACTACCCCGCGTGGTCGCCGGACAGTCAGTGGGTGCTCTACAACCGCTCGGCGAGCAACACGGACTCATTCTCGAACACCGTGGACGGCGAGCTCTGGGTGGTGCCGAAGGCGGGCGGCGCTCCAACACGCCTGAGCGCGGTCAGCGATCCCGGCTGGTCATCCTGGCCCAAGTGGGCGCCCGGCGTGCACACCGCGAATGCTCACCCGGTGATGTACTTCACCTTCTCGAGTAACCGCGCGTACGGCTTGCGGCTCGCGGCTGGTGGTACGACCCAGCTCTGGATGGCGGCGTTCGATCCCACCAAGGTGGGCAACGGCGACCCAGCGGCGCCCGCGTTCCGTCTGCCCTTCCAGGACATCACGACGGGCAACCACATCGCGCAGTGGGTGGCTAAGATCGTGCGCAAGCCTTGTCAAGACGACGGCGCGTGCGAGAGCAACGAGAAGTGTAAGGACGGCGTGTGCGTCCCTGAGCAAGTGAAGTGAGCTAGGTCCTGGCAACCAACAGCTGCTCCGACTGCAGCTGGCGTACGCCCAACGCCTGCAAATAGCGCTCTGTCAGCTCGTCCGCTGAGACGTAGTCTGCGGTCTTGAATCCGCACTCCCTGGCGAGCGCGCAGATTTCCTGTGGGGAAAAGAAGCTGATGAACGGCGTGTTGGACGCTGCCGCCATGGCTTCGATGCGCACGCGCAGCGCACGCTCCCACTCCCCGAGCAGCTCGTGGCGCAACAGGTAGGTCATGATCAAGGTCGAGCCCGCTGCAAGCGCGCTCACTTCACGCAGCGTCGCGACGATGGCCTCCCGCGTGAGGTACATGCTGACCCCGGTCGAGGCGACGATCGCAGGCCTCGAACGGTCGAATCCAGCCTGCTGCAGCTTCGCCCACCACGACTCCCCAGCTTCGAAGTCCACGGGCACGAAGGTCGGTTGCGCTTCCGGTCCATAACCGAGCTCGCGCAGCCGAGCCTGCTTCCACGCTTGGGTATCTGGGTGATCGACCTCGAAGACGCGCAACCGGGACGCCAGCTCGGGTCGCCGCTGGCAAAACGTATCCAGTCCGGCACCGAGGATCACGTACTGCCCGACACCGCGCTCGAGCTCTTCGAGCACCCGGTCCTCGACGAAGCGGGCGCGCGTGATGATCGAGATGCGTCCCATCCCGCTGTCCTGAGGGATCATATCCCCGCGGTTCCGCCAGCCGTCGCCTGGATCCGCGAGCTGAAGGCCAATCGTGTCGTTGAAGACGTGGGGCTCCGGATCGATCTCGACGTGCAGCGCGCGCCAGAGCGCGACTCGAACGGCAGTGTGGTCGGGCACGGATTTCTCGCTGGGCATGCTGGTCTCCTCGGTCGAGGACGCTAGCACGCACGCTAGTAGTCCGCGTAGTCGTCCTTGCAGCGTCCCGTGAGCTGCGGCGTGAGCGACTCGTAGTCCCAGAGGGCCTCGGGCTGCTCGCTGAGCAACGCTAACTCGAGCGCAGGCTCCTCACGATGCAGCCGGGGAAAGAAGCGCACCCCCGTCAAATGTTCCAGCCTGCCAGGAGCCACGATTGCAGCCTGCAGGTAGGCCTTCAGCTTCGGCTTAGGAACCTTTTGCGGCGAGTTCCGCAGCAAGAAGGCGATGGCTTCAAAGGGACCTGTAACACCGCTCTCGTGGAGCCGGATCACGATCTTGAACAAGTGCGACGGCACCGCGACGCGCCTCACCTCGCCCATTTCCGCAGGATAACGCGGCGAGTACATGCGCGGCACCTGCGCCGGTGGGTCCTCGCCTTCAGGCGGGTGCCAGTCATAGAGCGCGCCGCTGTAGATCAAGAGCGGCCCCGTCGTAGCCCACTGCCGCACCAGGTCCTCGAGCACCAGCCAGGGGCCGCGATTCGTCGCGCAGTGCTGAGGTGTCATGTTGGATAGCAAGAACGTGTTGAGCATCGCGCTCGAGCTACGGTTCATGTCCGCGCGAGGTACCAGGTGCCCAATGTCGAAGATCGGCTCTTCGTAGTCGCGACACTCCGCGCGCACGTCCGCATCTAGCAATGGGTCCGCGCGAAACGCGTCCCGCCGCTCCGCCTCGAGCACGTCGGCTCGCTCCAGGCGATATGCAGTCCAGATAGGCCCACGCAAGTCCGCGTCGTACTCGATCACGAACTGTCTCAGCACCCGCAGTACTTGATGCTTGGATCGGGGGGGAGGTGTACCGAACGGCAAATGGGTGGCTAGCGCGCGAGCGCGCTCGTCATCGCTCAGGAGCAGCTCCTGGTTCGCCGCGTCCACGTCATCGGCGTTTACCCCTTTCCAGTCGCAGTATGGCTCCTTGTGCGCCGGGGACAGCGTGACGCTCTCTGCTTTATTCCCCGCGGATATGGACGGAGCTGCCGTGTCCGCTGGCTGCGGCGCCTGCGAGGAAACAGGTGCCTCCGCACCCGCCGGAGCCCGCACCGCAGCGCACCCGACGAGCAGCAAACCCAGAACGCTCGCCCAACGCCGCATCTCCGCACTCTGTCTCAACCCTGGGCTGAACGTAGCGACATAAACCCGCGCCCCAGAGGACCGCGATCCGAATGCCTCGGCGGCTAGCCGTGCCAGTCTGTGCCACGGGCCGAATGTCCTTAAATTCAGCCCTCTTCGGCTCGGCACGGCACTTGAAAGGACCAGGCGCCGGCTCGGCACACTTCTTAACTCGTGTGGAGGAACCCATGTCCCAACTTACTTCAACCCTCGCTTGGACCACCGTCAGCCTAACCCTGTGTTCCCTCGTCGCGTGCGGGAGCTCGGACTCCTCCGACTCCAGCGGCGCTGTCGGCGGAGGCGGCAGCGGGAACGCCGGCTACCCAGCGGCAGACGGGCAAGGAGCCAATTCCGGCACTATCTCCGCACCGAAAGAGAACGACTGGGTTGATACGGCCGTCGAGGACACCTCGACATTTGGAGCCGACGTGGACACCGGCAGCTACACCACGATGCGCCAGAACATTACCGCAGGGCAACTCCCGGACCCCAGCGGCGTGCGCGTGGAGGAGTACACGAACTATTTCAAGTACGACTACCCTAACCCCGATGCGGCCCCATTCAGTGTGAGCTTCGAACTCGCCCCCTCCAAGTTTGGCGAGGCGAACCAAGACCTGTTCCGCATCGGCGTTCACGGCAAGCAAGTGCCGCTGTCTGAGCGCAAGCCAGCGAACCTGGTGTTCCTGGTCGATGTGTCTGGCTCGATGGGCGCTTACAACAAGCTCCCCCTGGTGCAGTGGTCACTGCGTCAGCTGGTGAGCAAGCTCGAGCCGACGGATCGCCTCGGTATCGTCGTGTACGCCGGTTACGAGGCGGTGGTGCTGAAGTCCACTGCCGTCGAGAACAAGAGCGAGATCCTCGACGCGATCAACTCGATGCAGTCCAGCGGCAGCACCAACGGCGAGGCAGGGATCCAAAAGGCCTACGAGCTCGCGGAGAGTGGCTTCCGCAGTGACGGCATCAACCGGGTCGTGCTCTGCACCGACGGAGACTTCAACGTGGGCCTTACGGGCAGCGCGCTGATCTCCAAGATCGACGAGTATCGTCTGCGCGGGGTGACGCTCTCGGTGCTTGGCTTTGGTATGGGCGCGAACGACGCCACCATGGAACAGCTCGCAGACCACGGCAACGGCAACTACGCGCTCATCGACACCCAGAACGAAGCGGCGCGCGTCCTCGGCGAAAATCTGGTGAGCACTCTGCAGGTCATCGCGAAAGACGTCAAAATCCAGGTGGAATTCAATCAGGACATCGTGAGCCGCTATCGCCTCGTCGGCTACGAAAACCGCAAGCTCGACAACCAGGACTTCACCGATGACACGAAAGACGCCGGTGATCTCGGCGCTGGGCACTTCGTCACCTCCTTCTACGAGCTCGAGCGCGACTTGAACCTGACCGAAGGACGCATGGCTACGGTTCGCCTCCGCTACAAGGAGCCCACCGCCGATACCAGCCAGGAGCTGACCTTCGACTTTGACCTCGCCGCTGCAGCGAACAGCTTCGACGAGGCCAGCAGTGACTTCCGCTTTGCAGCCGGAGTGGTGGAGTTCGCGGAGATCTTGCGCGGCTCGAAGCACAGCCAAGGCCAGCGCTTCGACGACATCCTGCAGATCGTCAACGCGACTCAGGGCGACGACAACCTGCGCAACGAGTTCTACGGACTCGTGGTGCACGCCTCGCAGCTCAGCCACTAGCCTCGATACAGCAGATCCGCGGGGAGATTGCTGCCCCGCGGATTCATTCTGAAGACTCATTTCATACGAGCCGCGCGGACCACCGCGCGGCTCTTGCTTTTCATGGCTCAGCGCGTGTGCCGAGAGTCCCGATCGCCGTGCCAGGCTGTGCCGCAAGCGGATTGCAGGCAAATTCGGCTGCGGAATAGACGGCACGAGACTTGAATAGTGGCAAGCGCAGCCTGTCTCGCGCTGCAACCAAGACGACTCGGACGCACCGCACACGCGCATGGTCCTCGGAGGGAACACATGACTCGACTCACTTCAGCACTCACCTGGGCGGCGGCCAGCCTCGCCCTATCCACCGTCGTGGCTTGTGGCTCCGACGCCAGCTCAAGCTCTGGAACCGGTGCCGAAGGCGGCACTGCACCAGTGGGTGGCAGCGGACCGGAAGGCGGCTCTTCCGCCTTCGGCGGGAGCGGCGGCGGCTACGGCGAAGGCGGTAGCTACGCAGCGGGTGGCACTGGCTACGCAGGTAACGGCGGTAGCGGCTACGGCGGCAGCGGCGCGAACGGCGGCAGCGGCTATGGCGGAACCGGCGGCGGCTATGGTACCGGCGGCAGCGGCGGTGGCTACGGTAGCGCGGGCACCGCTCAAGGTGGCGCAGCCGGCTCGGTGGCAGTTCCGCAGGAAAACGACTGGATCGAGACGGCAGTCGAGGACACCTCCACCTTCGGCGCGGACGTCGACACCGGCAGCTACACCAGCATGCGGCAGAGCATCAGCGGCGGCAGCTTGCCGGATCCGTTGGGCGTGCGAGTCGAAGAGTACACGAACTACTTCCGCTACCAGTATCCAGAGCCAACCACGGATCCCTTCAGCGTCAGCTTCGAGATGGCACCGTCCAAGTTCGGGGAAGCGAACCAGGATCTGTTCCGCATCGGGATCAAGGGCAAGCAAGTGCCTCCCGAAGAGCGCAAGCCAGCCAACCTCGTGTTCTTGATCGATGCGTCAGGCTCGATGTCAGCGACCAACAAGCTACCGCTCATCCAGTGGTCCTTGCGCCAACTGGTCAAGCGGCTGGAGCCTACGGACCGGCTGGGCATCGTGGTCTACGCCGGCGACGTCCGCTTCGAGATGCAGCCGACGGAGGTCAGCGACAAGAGCGAGATCCTCGACCAGATCAATCGTCTCGAAGCTCGAGGCGGAACCAATGGTGCCGCGGGGATTCAGACGGCGTACGCGATGGCCGAGAGTGCCTATCGCAGCAACGGTATCAATCGCGTGGTGCTGTGCACTGACGGCGATTTCAACGTCGGCCTGACTGGAAACGCGCTGATCTCCGAGATCGAGGAGTACCGTGACAAGGGCGTCACGCTCTCCGTCCTGGGCTTCGGCAACTCGGCCAACGATGCCTTCATGGAGCAGCTCGCCGACCACGGCAACGGCAACTACGCGCTCATCGACAACCAGAACGAGGCGATGCACGTGCTGGGAGACAACTTGGTGAGCACGCTTCAGGTGATCGCCAAGGACGTGAAGATCCAGGTGGAGTTCAACCAGGACACGGTCCAGCGCTACCGCTTGATCGGGTACGAGAACCGCGTGCTCGACAACTCCGACTTCACCAACGACGCGGTGGACTCGGGTGATCTCGGCGCCGGTCACTTCGTCACCTCGTTCTACGAGCTCGAGCGGGACCGGAGCCTGAGCCAGGGTCGCATGGCCACCGTGCGCCTGCGGTACAAGGAGCCCGATGGGGACGTGAGCCAGGAGCTGACCTTCGACTTCGACCTCGCCGCTGCAGCGAACAGCTTCGACGCAGCCAGCAGTGACTTCCGCTTCGCAGCCGGAGTGGTGGAGTTCGCCGAGATCTTGCGTGGCTCGAAGCACAGCCAAGGCCAGCGCTTTGACGACGTCCTGCAGATCGTCAGCGCGACTCAGGGCGAAGACAACCTACGTAAGGAGTTCTACGGACTCGTGGTGCAGGGATCCCAGCTCAGCCACTGAGTCTGCTGAGGTCAATCGAGCTCAGGTGACTCGGACTCGGGCAGCTCCGGTGCCACACGGATACTCTTGAAGCTACTCAGCTGAACCAAGCCGCGCGGGGCACCGCGCGGCTTTTTTACGTGGCTCGCCGGGCAGTAGTGCACCTCGACTCGCTTCGCGTTGCGAGCCTTGGAGAACCAAGCGGCGAGCTTCGCGGCGTATTCGAGCACGTCGCGCGGTGGCTCTTCCCCAGACTCGGGGCGCTGGATCACGACGTGGCTGCCCGGCGTTCCACCGCCGACGTGGAGCCAGATGTCCCGCTGCTTCGCGACGCGAAACGAGAGCTCGTCGTTTTCGGCGTCACCGCGGCCAACCAGGATGGAGAAGCCTTGGAACTCGAAGGTGCGGTAGGGGCGGCCTTTGCTTGCCATCGTTCGCGGGTTCTTGTCGGGATTTCTGGGGAGGGCAAGGGTTAGGGTTTGAGTTAGCGCTAGCGTTTGGGTTGGTGTGGGTGTTGGGGTTCGTGTTCGTGTGGGCGTTCGCGCTGGTGTCGGGATTCGAGTTCTTCGAGCTGTGCCAGGACATCGTTAACGGTTGGCCGGGCTTCGGCTGCGCCTGGCCGGCAGCCTGCTCGCTGAGCGCATGCGCCGAACGCCAAACACACGCGCCCACGCTAACCCTATCTCTAGCTCTAACTCCCACGCTGGCTCTAACTCCAGCTCGTTCTCGAACCTCGACCCCCGGAGACCTTGGGCGTCAGCGACACTGTTTGCCGCACGTTCGAGGCTCACGGTGACTCTACCGCTGCGCGGGAGATGTAGTTCTTCGTACTCCTTCAGTCGCCTCCTGCTACAAGCCGCCGATGACACCGCGCCAGCAGGGGATCCGAGCGCTCGCCGCGGGGCTCTTGTGCTGGGGCGTGAACACTGTGCTCGCGCTGACCCTGGGTATGCACGGCCCGATCTTGATCGTCCTCGGCGCGTTCGGCGTGTTCGCCGGGGTGGCGCTGCTAATCGGCGGCATGTCACTGCCAGAGCTGCCGGCGGCCCAGCGCTTGCCCGTATTTCTGCTCGCCTTCGGCACGACCGCTGGTGCGGCGTTCGCGCTCCTACACCTCGCGCGGCGACTCGCCGGGCATTAGTACCGCGCGGTAACTGGCCAACTCAAACGCCCAGCCCCTTCTTCAGCTGGCCCGCCTCCCGCAGCTGCTTCTGCTCGCTGTAGCGCGTGGTCAAGACATCGACGCGATCGCGCAAGAGCAGCGTCATGCGAAACAGCTCTTCCATCACGTCCACCACCCGATCGCGATAGCTCGAAGGCTTCATCCGGCCGTCGTCGTCGAACTCTTTCCATGCTTGAGGCACCGACGACTGATTCGGGATGGTGTACATGCGCATCCAGCGTCCAAGGATCCGCAGCTGGTTCACCGCGTTGTACGACTGCGAGCCGCCGCTCACCTCGAGCACCGCCAGCGTACGACCCTGAGTGGGCCGCACGGCGCCGTCGTTCAACGGCAGCCAGTCGATCTGGTTCTTGAACGCCGCGGTCATGGAACCGTGCTGCTCGGGGCTCACCCACACGTGGGCCTCGGACCAATTCGAGAGCTCGCGCAGCTCCTGAACTTGCGGATGGTCGTTGGACTGCCGATCGAACACCGGCAAGCCATTCGGCTTGAAGATGCGCACCTCCGCACCGAAGCGCGTCAGCACCCGCTCGCACTCCTCCGCGAGGTAGCGGCTGAAGCTCTTCTCCCGCAGTGAGCCATAAAGAATGAGCACGCGCGGCGCGTGGGTGGACGGCTCCACCGCGAGGCTCTGCAGCGCGTTCTCGATGTCGTGAGGCGGCAAGTCGTCGTCAATCAAGCTCACTGGTTGCTCCGTTGGTTGGGCCCTTTACACCGGCTGCGCGCGGAGTCACACGCTTTGCATGAGCGTCCACAGCGATCCGGAACCCGCAGCGTGCATCGACTGCGGCCACGTGTCCCATCTCGAAACCTTGATCGACAGTCGCGGCAAGGATCTCGGGGGCCTGGAAGTGCGGCGAGTGTTGCCCGCGATCAAGCAGCGGCGGGTGGGCCCGTTCATCTTCTTCGATCACTTTGGAGAGCCAGGCGGGCGCCTCGCAGGCGGCATGCAGGTGCGCCCTCACCCCCACATCAACCTGGCGACGGTGACCTATCTGTTCGAAGGCGCTATTTTGCATCGTGATAGCCTCGGCTCGGAGAAGGTGATTCGACCCGGCGCCGTCAACTGGATGACGGCTGGAAGGGGCATCGTGCACTCCGAGCGCATGCCGGATGAGGTGGTTGAAAACCTCCACGGTGTTCAGGTTTGGCTGGGGTTGCCCCAGGCGGACGAAGAGACGGAGCCGCGCTTCGCGCATTACCCCGCGGAAGTGATTCCGACACTGGAACGGGGAGGCGTCACCCTGCGCGTGATCGCCGGCGAAGCCTACGGATTGCAGTCACCCGTCAAGGTCCACTCGCCGACGTTCTATGTGGACGCAGAGCTCGCTGCCGGAAGCACCGTGGAGCTTCCCGACGGATACGCTGAGCACGCCGCCTACGTCGCCGTCGGCGAGGTGGAGGCCTTGGGCCCAGACGGCGCTACCGTCTCGGTTGGCGTAGGACAGATGGCCGTCTTTTCCGGGGGTGAGGGAGCCACGATCAGCGCGACGCGCGACGCCCGGGTGATGCTGCTCGGTGGCGCGCCGCTGGATGGTGATCGACACCTGTGGTGGAACTTCGTCTCGAGCCACCGAGAGCGCATCGAAGAAGCGAAGACCGACTGGCAGCAGCTGACGATTGACGGCAAAAGCAGCCGTTTCGAGCGAGTGCCGGGGGACGAAGCGGAGTTCATTCCGCTGCCGGAGCGCTGACGCAGGCGCGGGTGCGCGCGACGCAGGGAAGAAGCTCGTCGGTTTCTGGCGTTTTCCACCGGTAACCACGAGAACCAAGCCATGCGTCCCTCTCCCCGAAGTCTGCGTTGGGTGGGGCTCCTACTCGCGCTGGGAGTCTTACCCGCGGCATTGACGCTGCGCGCAGCGAAAGCTCCGGATCCGCTGCCAACTTTGGCCAGCGCCCCGCCGGTAAAACAGCTCGGCCAGTGGGTGTGGACGACGCGGGACGCGGAGCGCTTCGCGACGGCTCGAGCCCAAGACCACGGGTTGGTGCCCGCGTTGCTGGTCGGAAGCGTGCGGCGAGAGAGCGGTCAGCTGCGAATGCGCCGGGGCATCGATCCGGCGACCACCGGCGCGCGACGCGTGGCCGCCGTCGTGCGCCTGGAAGACAGCGTGCACGCTGCATTGACGAAGGACTCCACCAGGCAGTTCGCCGAGCAAGTCGAGAATTTGCTGAATCCGCTGCTGCTCGAGGTGAGCAAGAGCGGCGTCGAGCTGGCCGAGCTCCAGCTCGACTACGACGTACCCGTGAGCAAGCTTGGGCTGTGGGCAGAGGCGCTGCGAGAGCTGCGCAAGGGTCCCCTCAGGCTCGTTTCCCTATGGATCACCAGCGTGCCGAGTCACGTCGCCGACGCTCACTACGGCGAACACCTTCGCGGCGTGGTCGACGGGACGATCTTGCAGCTGTTCGACACCGGGCTGCCCTGCACGGGCGTGAATCAGCGCAAGCTCGGGCACCAGCTCTCGAGTCACGGCCTGGCGTTTCGTATCGGGGTGGGCGCGTTCGAGCGTGCCCGCACCGGCAGCGGAAGCGGTGTACCCAAGGCGGTGAGCGACCACGGCTGCTGGCTGCAACGCTCCGTTTCGTTCCGCGAGGATCCGCTGTATCGCGGCACCTGGGTGTTCGCGGCGAATCAAGACACGCTGGGAGCGTTTCGCGCTCTCACTGCTCCGGGAAGTACTTCGTGAGTCTTCGTATCGATGTGAGGCGCCGCCTGGCAGCTTCTGGTTGGCTCTTTGAACGGGCGCTGTGGTGTGGCTTCATGGCCAGCGTGCTGTGGTTCGTGACGACACCGCCGGATGCGATCGCATGTGGAGGCGCCGACTACGGCGACCTGAGCGTGCTGCGACCGCTGGACTCGCAGCTCAGTGAGCTGACCTGGGGCCAAGAAGACTGGGAGTACCTTCGCGCGCCCGAGCTGACGTTCGCGCACCCGTTGGTCCGCAGTGATCCGAAGGGCTACGCAGAGTTCGAGCGCTACGCGAACTCCGAGCCGTCTCAGGCCAAGCTCTCCCTCAGTGGCGTGGATGCAGCAATGGCCAAGGGAGATCTCGACGCCGCGAAGGCGGAAGCCCGACGCTTGACCAGCGCCTGGCTCGACCTGCCGTCGCTCAGCGCCGTACCGTTCAACTCGGTGGCCGAAGCAGCCAGCGACCTACTCGACGCCACAGCGACGCTGGAGCCGCTGAGCAAGGAGCAACGCGCCGCCTACTGGGCGAAGCGACCAAACGGGAAAGCCAACGACGAACGTGAGACGCTAAAGAAAGCCTTGACCAGCGACATCCCCAACGGCTGGAAGAGTGAGGTGGCGCGCCTCACCCCCAAACCAATTTTCGATTCCCTAAGGAAAAGAAGTAGCGCCTGGCTACGCAAGTATCCAAAGCACGCGCTGGCGGACGACGTGCGCCTGTGGGGCGTGCGCATCGAGTTCTTCGCGGGTAATTTGGACGCGGCGTGGGACATCCTGGTGGACGTCTACAAGCGACATCCACAGCGCGCGGCGAGCGAGATGTACTACCTGCTGCGTAACGGGAACCCTCCAAGCCCTGCCGTGTTGAGCCGAGTGACGGACCCGGTCTTGCTCACGGCTCTCAGCAACGAAGACACGCTGACAGGGGGGCGCTGGGACGAACTGTGGACGCTCAGCGAGACCGCGCCGAAGGCCAAGTGGTCGATCAACCTGCAGGAGCGCCTGCTCCACTGGGCGGCCAGTCAGCCCAAAGCGCAAGCGCTGCCCGCAAAGTTTCCCAAGCAGAGCGCCGCGCCGACTGCGTTTTGGGGGAAGGCGCGCGCCATCGCACTAGCGAAGCGCGGACAAGCTACTTCCGCACGAAAACAGCTCGAGCGGACTCCGGCGGATGCTCAACAGGCGGCGCTGCTCGGTGGCCTCTACCTGAGCGTCAACCAGCCAGAGCGAGCGGTTGCGCTCCCAGAGCTATCTGCAGACTCCCAAGTCTACCTGGTGCGGGTCGTGCTCTCGGATGCTCAGCTGATGAAGCAGCGGCAGCGGGCCAAGGGTGCGCTGCGGGAGATGCTCGACACGGAGCTCGCCGCGCGCGCGAAGAGCTGGAGTGCGGCACGAACGCTCGTGCGAAGCCGCGAACGCAAGGACCGGTACAAAGAGGCCGAACGCCTACAGAAGACCGATTCGCTGACGTATGCACGCTACCTGGCGGAGCACTACACCCAGCTATTTTCGGACGTGGACTCAGGCTTCCTACGCGGCCTGAGCGTCCATTACGAAGACCTGAAGTCCTCAAAGGAGCGCCTCGCCATCGAGCGGGCGATGGAGCGCGGGGATGAACGCTGGCGCGCTCTAGAGGCCTACACCGGGTGGCTCGAGAAGCACCCTAGGGCGCCGACGGCGCGCCAAGTGCTGGCCGAGGCCGATCAGCTTTATATCCGCATGACGAGCAACGGCGCCGCGAGCGGCTTCTGGCAGAAGCACGCGGGCAAGACGAAGCTCGTCCAGCGCCTACGAAAAGTGGGCAAAGTCGTGAGGGCGAACACCCGCTAGCCGCCACGAAACGACGCGCGCTCCCGAACCAGTCGCGATCGCTAGTGTCTGCTAGCTAGCTCCGGTACTTTCTCGAAGGGAAATGTCCGGGGACGAGCTGCAAGGCTTCACCACCGCTGAGATCGAGCATGCGCTGCGAGCCTCAGGGGTGGCGATTTGGGTCTGGGACCCAAAGTCCGACGTCGTGCGCTGGTCGGACACCGCAAGCCATATCCTACCGGTTCTGCACGGAAACACTTCTTCGACGCTGCAGGACTTCGTTCAGCTGATCCACCCCGACGATCGCGGGCACCTCTCCAGCGTGATCGCCAGTGCGCTCGCGGGGTCCCTGGGCGAAGCGGCGATTCAATACCGGGTGCTGCATGACGACGACCGCGACCACTGGGTGGAAGGGCGCGGCGCCGTGGTGCTGGATGAGCATGGGAGAATCGAGTGCATGGTGGGGGCGGTGCGCGATATCACCGCGCAGAAGATGTTCGAGCAGGCGCTGCGCCAGAGCGAAGAGCGGCTGCGCCTGTACTCGGAGCTCGCCTCGGACTACGTCTACCAGTCCGATCTGGTGTCCCTCGTGCCCACGATCCTTGCGGGCTCCCTCGAGCAAGCCACGAGCTACAGCCCCGAGGACGTGGCCGAGCGCGGAGGCTGGATGAGCTTGATTCATCCCGACGACATGCCTGACGCGACCGAACTGGCGAAGGCGCTCAACGCGGGCAAGCCGTTCATGAGCGAGTATCGAGTGATCGATCGCGACGGTCAGGTGCGCTGGCTGAAGGACCGCGCGATGCCGCTGATGAACGCTCAGGGCAAGCCCATCGGGGTCATGGGAGGCGTCCAAGAGGTCACCGAGCTGAAGAACCTGGAGGCGCAGCTGCTCCATTCTCAGAAGATGGAGGCGCTCGCGCGCCTCGCAGGCGCGGTCGCACACGACTTCAACAACCTCCTGACCGTGATGTGGGGCGCCGCGGATCACTGGGGAGCGGAGCGCGACACGGACGCCGCGGAGGCAAAGGCAGACCTGGAGTCGGCGCTGCGGCGGGCGACCGAGCTGACGCGTTCCCTGCTTGCGTTCGGTCGCAAGCAGGTGGGTGTCTCCCAGACGATCGATATCGACGCGCTGATCACCTCGGTGCGCACCCTGCTGCAGCGCGCCGTTGGTGAACGCGTCCAACTGGAGACAGACCTGGGCGCGGACGGGGCGACGCTCATGGGTGATCCAGGCCAGTTTCAGCTCGTGCTGCTGAACCTCGCAGTGAACGCGCGCGACGCGATGCCTCAAGGTGGGAGGCTCCGAATCACGACTCGCCGCGGCGTGCCGCCGAAGGTCGTTGCCTCGCCCGACGCGGAGTCGGTGCTCGTCCAGCTCAGCGACACCGGGGTGGGCATCTCTGGTGACGTGCTGCCGCACATCTTTGAGCCATTCTACACGACCAAGCGCGAGGGGCGCGGCACTGGGCTGGGGCTGGCGACAGTGCACGGCATCATCTCGCAGCTCGATGGAAGCATCCTCGTGGATACGTACCCTGGAGTAGGCACGTGCTTCGACATCTGGGTGCCCATCACCAGGGCTTCGATCCCCGTTCCCGCACCCAATTCCGTAAGGCAACGCATCGGAGGCCTGGAGCGAATTCTCGTGGTGGAGGACGATCCGCTGGTCCGACGCACCACGGTGCGCGCGCTCAAGGTGCTGGGCTACCAGGTGCAATCCGCGGAGAGCTCCGAGCGCGCGCTGGAGCTACCGGATCTCGAAGCGTTCGAGCTGCTGGTGAGTGATGTTCGGCTGCCCGGAATGTCCGGCCATGTCCTGGCGAGCGAGCTCCGCAAGCGCTTCCCGCAGCTTCAGGTGCTGCTGGTCAGTGGCTTTGCGGAGGCGGTGCCCGAGTACGCAGACGCGGAGCGCTTCCCGTTCCTGCGCAAGCCGTTCGCCCCAGGTGTGCTCGCGGAGCGGGTACGCAACCTGCTGGATCGCCGGACGCGCTAACTCCGACACGCGCCGCCGCAGCTTCGAGTTGGTTGTCGAGCGACCGCGCTCCGTAGGTGAAACCGCTCAAGTCGTTCTCCGCGGCCGCGCTCGAGACCTGATCTCCGCTGAGCGGGTGATATGGTCGCGGAGTCGTGTCCGACGAAGCGCCCTTCACCGCCCTCAAGCAGCTCCCGCCGGTGCGCGCTCTGGGCCGACAGCTGGTTGGTCTGCTCAACCGGCGTGAGGAACGCACGGGGCGCCCCACACGTCAGCCCCAGCGCGGCGTGTGGGCGCTGGGGGGCACGCGGCTCTTCGATGGCGTCGCAAAAACCACACTAGAAGATCTGGTGCACGGTGCCGAGCGCCGTGAGCTGAGCAAGCGGAGCAGCTTGCTCCTCGAGGAGCAAGACACCCGCGTCTGGGTGCTCGTTTCCGGAGGGATCAAGCTCTGCCGCACGAGCTCCCTCGGCGGACGCCTGGTCGAGGCGATCCTTGCACCGGGAGATCTCTTCGGGCGCCTCTCCACCGGCGGCACACCGACCCCGCTCGAGGTCGAGAGCCTTGAAGCAAGTGAACTCGCCGGACTACACCGAGCGGCGTTCGCCAAACTGCTCAGCCAGCACCCGGAGCTCGCGCTTTCGGTAGTGCAGGAGCTCGAGGATCGGCAGCAGCGCTTGGTGCGGCGCCTCGAGTCACTGGTTTTCAAAGACGTGCGAGCGCGCGTGGCGGAGACACTGCTGGAGCTCGCACGGGAGAACCACGGCCCCTGCCAGCACGGCTTTGCGGTCGACGTGCGGATCACCCAGCAAGATCTCGCGGAGCTGGTCGGTGCCACGCGTCAGATGGTGAATCGAGTACTAGGCGAACTCAGCCGTGAGCTCTACGTGCAGCGCGTTGGGAAGGTGATCTGCGTGCTGCACCTGGAGCGCCTGGAACGCCTCACTTCCGCTGGCACTGAAACATCAGAATGATCGCCGGCGTGTCCGCCAGTTGACAGACGCCGCACGGAGGCCCTGGCAAGAAGCGTTCATGTCACCCACTCGCCTGTGGCGCATACTGCCCGCGCTCGCGTTTTTGTCCCCTCACCTGGCGCTGGCAGAACCACGGGCTGAATACGCGGACGCGAGCGAGCTGAATCCAGAGCCGATACCGCACCTCGCGGAAACGGCGTTGTTCGCGCGCTATCAGCACTCGGCGGAGGACTCGCCCGTCGATATCTCGGTGTTCGAAGGGGCGACCAGCAACCGTGTGTATCTGGGACGCAGCGTCAACTACTGCCTCGGCTTGGACGGCTACGCGGGAGGCGGCGAGCCCGGTGTGAGCTACGGCGCCACAGTCTTCGCGCTGGGAATTGGCGCGCGCTCGCAGAGCCAGGACTTCATCAGCCTGTGCGGAGGAGGAGGCTTTGATCGGCTGGGAGACACGCTTCCGTTCGGATTCAAGCTCACTCCGGAGCTGCGCGCCGGAGCGAGTTTCGGCCCAGTGCGGCCGCTGATCTACGTTCGGCCGAGCTGGCAACTCAAGAGCGACCGGAAGCGCGTGGACGAAGACTATCCATTCGACGACTTCGAAGCAGGCCTCTGGCTGCGCTTTGGTCGCCAGCATCACTACTGGCAAGAGCTCTCCGCCGCGGGCGGGTTGATGCTTGGATTGAACTACACAGACCGTGCCGGAGTTCGCCAGCTGGGCGTATCTCTCGGCTTCGACTTCGCGGGAGGCTTGTGATGACACGCACGAGGAGGACCGGAGTTGCTTCGCTGACGTACCCCGGGCTGATTTACGCCGCCGGGCTGCTTGCCTGCAACGGATGTGCGCCGCCGACGCGGGCTGCGAAGTTGCCGGAGGTGACGCAGGCTGCACCTGAGTCAAACCACACGGAAACTCTTTTCGCCGCGAGTGACGGTCTGAAGCTGTATCGCCAGAGCTGGAAGCCGAGCCGGGCGCCGCGGGCCGCCCTGGTGATCCAACACGGGCTCAAGTCTCACGGCGGCGACTACGCGGCGTTCGCACGGGCCATGACGGCCCGCGGATTCGCGGTGTACGCAGCCGACATGCGCGGCCATGGTCGCTCCGCGGGGCAGCGCGCTACGCTGGATGACTTCGACCAGCTCGTGCGGGACCTGCGGCAAACAGTGACGCTTGCGCGGCGTGAGCTGCCACAGCCGAAGCCAGTGTTCCTCATGGGGCACAGCGTCGGCGGCGCGCTAAGCGCCTTGTACGCGGAACAGCACCAGAGCGACTTGAACGGGTTGATCCTGCTGGCTCCGGCGCTGCGTGTGGATCGCACGGCGGTGGAAGCTGCAGCAACGCCCTTCTTTGGCACGTTGCTGCCCAATGCGCCGTTGGTGGACATCCCAAACGCGTGGTTCAGTCGTGATCCGGCACGCGTGACCGCGATGGATAACAGCGACCTGGTGTATCAACCAGCGGGTCCGGCGCGAACCGGTGGGGCGCTGCTAGAGGCGCTGGAATACGTGTGGGCTCACCCCCAAACGATCCAGCTCCCGCTCTTGGCCTTGCACGGCACCGCAGACAAAGCGACGGATCCCCGAGGAAGTGTGGAGTTCGTGGGGCGCGCAGGCTCGGCGGACAAGCAGCTGTTGCTCTACCGCGGGCTGTATCACGACCTGCTGCACGAACCAGAGAGAGCACAGGTCACGGGAGACCTGCGCGACTGGCTCGAGCGGCACGTCAGTCCTTAGGCCAGCTCCGGCGGATCCGCGTACGGTCGACGCTGCCGTAGCGGTCAGCTTGCTTCTCTGGCCAGCCGTCGAAGTAGTGGCGCCAGCGCTTGCCGGTGAGCTCGCGATACGCGATTGCGTAGGCCACGCGGGAGACCGATGGCACGCCAATCAGCGCCAAGTAGAGCGGACCAAGCATGCGAGACTGCAGCGTGTGGCCAAACTCGTGGTCCCTGGTCGCCTCATCCAGGAAGAAGTGTCGCGAAGCCTTGGGCTCCATCCAGAAGACGAAGTACCCCAGGGAAACAGCGACCCACTTCGACTCGATGAACAACCGCTGGCGCTCGCGAGTCTCGCTCTTCGCACCGCGTAGCGCACGGTGCGCGGCGAGCAGGCCGGCGCCGAGCAGGTTTTGTGGGAGTTCCCAGAGCGCGAGTGCGAACGGTGTCATTGCTGTAAGTCTGCCGATCTAGGCGCGGATATGCACCTGGAAACAATCGCGCGACTTGCGAGGGTTTTCCCCGAAGGTCGCTGTACCTATCCTGCCCCGATGTTGAATCGTCATAGCAAGCGCTGGTCCGCCGCCTTCACCCTCTTGGCGCTGGCAGGCTGCAGCGACGAAGACGACGAGCAGGGTCGCCGCGGATCCGATGCGGGGACGGGTGACGGGGCCGTCAGCAGCGGCGGGACTGGCGCGAACGCTGGCAGCGGGGGCCAGGCCGGCGTCGCTGGACAAGCCGCTGGGGGTAGCTCAGGAGCTGGAGGCAGCGCGGGCTCAGCGACGGGCGGGAGCAGCGGAACCGCGACCGGCGGAAGCGCAGGTTCCTCGACGGGAGGCACTGCAACGGGAGGCACTGCAACGGGAGGCACCGGGGGCACTGCAAACGCGGTTGCGAGCTACCAGTATTCCGTAGGGAAGCGTGTACTCAGCTACCAAGGCGGCACCTGGTACAACCTGCGCTACGAAGGCGACACGAACCGACGGGTGTTCCTCTGGTCAAGCACCAATGGCACCGACTGGGGCAATAGGGTGCGCGTCGACGACGCCGCTGCGGGCGACGCCGAACGAGGCGCTCTGCTGACTTGGCTCGACAACGGCACCCCCCACGTCGGGGTCTACTGGATGTTGCGCGGGACGACGCCTCAGGAGGCTCACTTCTCCTCAAGCAGCGACCAGGGAGCGAGCTTCGCCAGCTCGGCGACGGTGACGGCAGACACCGAGAACGCGCAAATGAACGGCGACGTCGCTCGGGGAGACGATGGATCGCTGTGGGCAGCCTGGACTCGCCGAGTCAACGGCAGTCACGACGGTGTCTTCTACAGTCGGAGCATCGATGACGGCGCAACCTGGAGCACGACGGCGCTAGCTGGTGACGCGGGCGGCTTCGGCTGGTCCCATTCAGTCGCGGCGGGGTTCACCGGCGAGGCCTGGATCGCCGTGGCGCACAACGATGGCCAACTGACTGTTTTCCGCACGGCGACTGCGGGGTCCAGCTGGCAGACGGCTACCGCCGCGGCAGGCGTGAGCGGCGCACAAACGAGCCACCCGGTGCTTCGGCGCGCGACCAATGGCGAGCTGCTCTTGACCTACGCCAAGCGCAACGCCAGCGACCAGCAGACGGATGTGTTCTTCACCCGCAGCGCCGACGGTGGCGCAAGCTGGAGCACGCCTGTCCGCGTCAATGACGATGTGACCACCGGGACCTCGGTGAATACCGACTACTACCCATCTCTAGCGGAAGGTGGGTCGGGTCGCTTGTACGTCGTCTGGACAGACGACCGGCGAGGTCCCTCCGCGGCGCAAGGCGCCGGCAATCACGACGCCTACCTGAGCTACTCAGTGGATGGCGGCGCGACCTGGTCGACCGATAGCCTGGCCAATGATTTCCCTGAGGAAATTTTTCAGCGACAGGCGGCGGTCGCGGTTGCTCCCGGGACCTCACAGGATACCGTGGTCGTCTCTTGGGTGGACAACCGCTCCGGCACCTACCAGATCCACTCGAACTCGCGCGTCTTGCCCTGAGTTTCGCAGGCGTCTTACTCAGCGGCCTGAGCCTGCTCGTAGTAAGCGTCGAATTCCTTCACCATGCCGCGCTGTTCTTCGTCGCTGAGCGCCTTGCCGGCGACCTGGAAGATCTGATGCTCTTCCTCGGTCATGTGGTGATCGTTGAGCTCGCACAGCACCTTGGCCTTCGCCACCCAGCCCGAGCTGCTCATGTCGTGCTGCGCCAGCTCCTCGAGCTTCTGGCGGATCTCTTCGTGCTCCTTCACCGAGTGGGCCGCGTGTTCACGGCCCAGCTCCGTGGAGAGCAGCGGCGCGTAGAAGGCGCGCTCTTCCGCCTCGGCGTGGGCCTCCATGGCCTTCTTGAGGCGCTCGAAGAGCTCCTGGCGACCACGGGAGTCACCGTGGGTCTTCACCACCAGCTTCATCAGCGTGCGTTGAACATCGTGATCGGCGCGTAGTCGTTCGAAAATCGTCATGCCCAGTGCCAATGCAGACCCTGGGCCAAACGGGAAAGTGTTTCATCCTCGCGGATTCAGCGTATGGCAGGCGTGGCACCCTGCCCAGGTGAGACAAGGCTGCGGCTCAAACGCTACAAACGTCGGAGCGAATGATGAAGCGCACGCCTTCGGGAGCCTCGATGGAGAACCCCGAGCCACGCCCGGGAACCACGTCCAGGGTGAGGCGCGTGTGCTTCCAGCGCTCGTACTGATCGCCGCCCATGTAGAACGGTGTGTCCCCCACCTCGCCAAGCAGCACGTCGCGCACACCGAGTCGCAGCTCTCCGCGGGGATAACACATCGGCGCGCTGCCATCGCAGCAACCACCAGACTGATGAAACATCAGCGGTCCGTGCATGCCGATGAGCCTTGCGATCAGCTCGAGCGCTGCGGGGGTCGCGCTGATCTGCGCCTCCTCCCTTGCGGGAGGGGGCGCGGGATCGCTGTCAGTTGGAGCTGACATGGCCACGAGGTCTAGAAGAAGCCCATCGGGTTCGGGTCGTAGCTGACCAGGATGTTCTTGGTCTGCTGGTAGTGGTCGAGCATCATCTTGTGAGTCTCGCGGCCAATGCCCGACTGCTTGTAGCCACCGAACGCAGCATGCGCAGGGTACAGGTGGTAGCAGTTCGTCCAGACGCGGCCCGCCTGGATGGCGCGCGCCGCGCGATACGCGGTGTGCGTGTTGCGAGTCCACACGCCGGCACCGAGACCGTACAAGGTATCGTTTGCGATCTTGATCGCGTCGTCAAAACCGTCGAACTGAGCCACGCTGACGACGGGTCCGAAGATCTCCTCCTGGAAAATCCGCATGGAGTTGTTGCCTTCGAAGACCGTAGGCGCGACGTAGTAGCCGTCTTCGAAGCCTGCGATGCGCACGCGCTCACCGCCGGTCAGCACCTTCGCGCCTTCCTTCTTGCCAATGTCGATGTAGGAGAGGATCTTCTCGAGCTGATCGTTACTCGCTTGGGCGCCGAGCTTGGTGTCGGTATCCAGGGGGTTGCCAGGCACCGCGCGCGCAGCACGCGCCACAGCGCTATCCATGAAGGCTCCGTAGATCTTCTTGTCGACCAGCGCGCGCGAAGGACACGTGCAGACTTCACCTTGGTTGAGGGCGAACATCGCGAAGCCCTCGAGGGCCTTCTGGCGGAACGCGTCGTCCTCGTCCCACACGTCGCCAAAGAAGATGTTCGGACTCTTGCCGCCCAGCTCGAGTGTCACCGGGATCAGGTTCTCCGAGGCGTATTGCATGATGAGTCGCCCAGTGGTCGTTTCCCCGGTGAAAGCAACCTTGGAGACGCGCCGGTTCTGCGCCAGGGGCTTGCCCGCCTCCACGCCAAAGCCGTTGACGATGTTCAGCACGCCCGGTGGCAGCACCTTGCTGATCAGCTCCGCGAATAGCAAGATGGTGGACGGCGTTTGCTCGGCAGGCTTGAGCACCACGGCGTTGCCAGCAGCGAGCGCCGGCGCGAGCTTCCACGCGGCCATCAAGAGCGGGAAGTTCCACGGAATGATCTGACCGACGACGCCCAGGGGCTCCTTCACGTGGTAGGCGACTGTGTGCTCGTCGAGCTCCGCCATGCTTCCCTCTTCGGCGCGCAGGCAGCCCGCGAAGTAGCGGAAGTGGTCAATGGCCAGCGGGAGGTCCGCCGCCAAGGATTCCCGTATGGGTTTTCCGTTGTCCCAGGTCTCGGACACGGCGAGCATCTCCAGGTTCTCCTGCATCACGTCGGCGATACGGTTCAGCACCTGAGCGCGCGCTGCGACGGGCGTCTTTCCCCACTTCACCTTGGCGGAGTGCGCGGCGTCGAGAGCGAGCTCGACGTCTTCCGCGGTGGAGCGCGGGATCTCGCAGAACGGTCTGCCAGTCACCGGCGAGATGTTCTCGAAGTACTGCTCCTTCTTGGGTTTCACCCACTCGCCACCGATGAAGTTCGCGTAGCGAGACTGGTAGTTCACTTTCGAGCCGGCACTGTTGGGTCGTTCGTATCGCATGAGTTCCTCCCTCGTTGGGTTGCGCGCCACCTGTGCACGGCCTGGGCCAACGCGAAACACTGCGGAAAAGTTGAGACTTTGCTCGGGAGCAGCGCTCGACTGGAGCGACCTGCAACAAGCCAGGTGTTGCGAAACGAATCAGAAACCTGGGTTGCTTGTTTGGGTGCCTGGGGAGGCATACGCTTCTCGAACAGTGCTTGACCCGCTGTTGCTCGATCACGCGACTGAAGGGACTTGGCTCGACTTCCAGGCCAAGCACCCGCGCGGGATTGCGTTCGGCGCACACCTGCCGGTGGTCGGCCACTGGGAGCGCTCACGCTCACTGGGCGCCCCGATCGACGGACCGAAGCCCGAGGACGCGTTAACCCGCGGAAACGCACTCCGCGAGCGAGCCGAGCGGGTAGAGCCAGTGTTACATGATGGCTTCGAGGTGCTCCAGCGCACCGCCGCCAACGTCGGCAGCCAGGACTACATGCTGCTGGTCTCCGACATGGACGGGGTGATCGTCAGCGCCAATGGCGGTGGCGCCTTCGCACCAGAGGCGCGCCGGGTGCTGCTCATGGAGGGCGCGAGCTGGAGCGAGTCGGTGCGCGGCACGAATGCGATCGGCACTGCTATTGCCGCGGGGAGACCGGTCATCGTCCACGGCACGGCACACTTCGCTCGGCCCTATCACGGCCTCGTGTGCTACGCGGCGCCGGTTCACGACGCAGACGGCACACCGGTGGCGGTGCTCGACGCTACATCGCTGGTCTCACGGGCGGACAACGCCATCGCCTCGGCGGTCATGGCCGCCGCCTCGGCGCTGACGGAACTGCTCCGGCTCCGCGCTTATTCATTGGCCGGCGCAGCGGTGACTCGGGCGCTGGGTCGTAGTCTGGAGCGCATGAACTGCCCAGTTGCGTTGGTTGAGCCGCCAGGGCGGGTGTCGCGTTTGAACAGTCCGGCGCGAGAGTTGTTCACCGGCAGTGAAGCCACGCGGGACGTTGGCACGCTGCTGGGCTTGGATTTCCAGCAGCTGACACAGCTAGCGCTCTCGGCGACGACCCTCGAGGTGTACTCACCGATCAGCGGTCGCGCCCATCGGGTGCACGCCGAGCCCATCGAGAGTGGGGGCCGCGTCATCGCGCTGCTGGTCTTCATGGATCCCAGCACCCGGCTGTCGACGATTCCCCCTCCCCCGCGAGTGCCCAGGGCTCCACGGAGAGACGCCTTCTCGGAAATCTTCGCAGAAGACAAGGCGACGCGCACTGCCCTGGACTGGGCAGCCCGCATCGCGGCGAGCGACATCCCAATCATGCTCCTCGCGGAAACGGGCTCCGGCAAAGAGCTCTTGGCGAGCGCCATCCACGCTGCCAGCAACCGCGCAGCGGGTCCCTTCGTCGCCGTGAACTGCGGCTCCTTCACCCCATCGTTGCTCGAGAGCGAGCTGTTCGGCTACGCGCCAGGGGCCTTCACAGGCGCGGAGAAGGGCGGCCGCCACGGCCTGCTCCACGCCGCGCGAGGCGGCACGTTGTTCCTCGACGAGGTCGGCGAGATGCCGTTGGCGATGCAAGCGGCGCTGCTGCGCTTCCTCGAGTCGGGGACTTACCACCGCGTGGGGGACACCAAGCAGGAGCACGCTGACGTGCGGGTGCTGTGCGCTACGTGTCGAGATCTCCCGGGGCTGGTGGAAGAAGGTTCTTTCCGTAAGGATCTCTACTATCGCCTGAAGGGAGCCACGGTGACGCTGCCACCGCTGCGCTCCCGCAGTGACAGCGTGAACCTGGCGCGGCACCTGCTCGCGCAGCTAGCTGCGAAGCATGAGGTCGTGCCGACGCCTACGCTGTCGCGTGAAGTCGAAGGGTTCATCGAGCGCCACGCCTGGCCAGGCAACGTGCGCGAGCTGAAGAGCACCCTGGACGTCGCATTGGTGTTGTCCCAGGGCTCGGCCAGCGTAGACCTGGCGCACCTTCCACCGGATCTCGTCGAGGATCACGAGCCGGCTCCACCGAGCACCGCAGCCGAGAATCAGCTCCAGGAGGCCCAGGGCTGGGCCGTGCGCCGCGCGCTACAAGAGGTCGCTGGCAATGTCAGCCTCGCCGCGAAACGACTCGGCGTGGCTCGCAGTACGCTGTATCGCATGATGCGACGCCACGGCGTGGACTTGAACGAAGTCAGCAAGAAGAGCTAGGCCCCCAGACTCGAGCGTGCCCGCCGGGCTCCCAGTGCACCGATGACTGAGTTTGCGTACTTGAGCGATCGCCCGCACGCCGTGGACGAAGTCGCCGCGTGGTGGTTCGAGGCGTGGGAAGGCTGGCCCTACGCATCGAGCGAGGGCGTAGCAGAGGAGCTGCGAGGCGAGCTGAGTCGCGACACGTTACCGATCCAGATCATCGCACTCGAAGGCGGCGCTGCGATTGGCTCCGCGGTGCTCAAGCAGCAGGAAATGCGTAAGAGCTTTCCCGAGTTCGAGTTCTGGCTCGGCAATGTGTACGTCAAGCCGGAGTACCGCGGACGCAAGCTAGCGACCCAGCTCGCACTTCACGTCGAGAGCATCGCCCTCGCACGTGGCGTGCCTCAGCTGTACCTGGCGACGGAGCAGCTCGACGGCGGGCTCTACGCGAAGATCGGCTATCGCGCCGTGGTGGAGACGCGCAAGCGGGACGCCGACGTACTGGTGATGGTCAAGCGGATCTAGTTCGCGGCTCGCGCATTCATCTCCTCGCGGTAACAGTCGCGCGCACTGCTCCTCTCCCCCAAAATCCAACTCCGATCTCTCCCGGGCGTCCGACCTCGCCGTAAACCGCAACGGCCGTTTGTTCGCGTCCTCGAGTGGGATCCTCGCGCCTTGGATTTGGGGGAGAGGGTAGTCGCCAGCTCAGTCGAGCTTGGTGCAGCTCAGGGCTTGCTCAGTGAGGCCGAGGCGTAGGCCAGACCAACGGAGCTTGGCTTCGCCGAAAGGAAATTCCCATGAGCATTGAACTTGGATCGAAGCAAAAAGGTGTGTGGCGGTGGACACTTGGAGCGCTGACGCTGGCACTGATGGTCGCCTGTGGCGGCAGCGATGGAGACGGATCTGGCGGCAACTCGGGCGGCAGTGGCAATGGCGGCTCTGGCAATGGCGGCAGCGGCAACGGCGGCACGGGCAACACCAACGGCGGTAGCGGCAGCGGCGGTAGCGGCAACGCGCCCAGCTGTAATCAGGTGTGCGATGCGCTGGCCGAGTGCGGTGTCGACGGAAGCCAGTGTACCGGCGTGTGCGGCAGCCTGCCGCCGGCCTGCGCCTCGTGTTTGGTAAGCGAAGGTTGCGACTCGCCGAGCTGCGAAGGCCCCTGCACCGATGGCAGCGGCGGCAGCGGCAACGGCGGGAGCGGCAATGGCGGCAACGGCGGCAGTGACAACGGCGGAAATGGTGGCAGCGACAACGGCGGCAACGGCGGCGACGGCGGCACGAGCAACGACGCGTGGGGTCAAAAGTGCTCGGTGATCCTCGAAGACTGCCCAGGATCCTACGACTGCTTGAACAAGAACGGCAGTACCTTGGAAGATGGGATCTGCACTCAGGCCTGCACCAGCTTCGCAGATTGCCCGACGTTCTGGGATTGCACCCAGGTCGGCAGCGGCAAGTACTGTTTTCCGTGAACAATGAGGCTCGCGCTCCGTAGAACAACGGACGCGCACGCCTCGCGTGAATCCAATGTCCAAGCTGGAGTTCCTGCGCCGATCGTTACCGCTCTCCTTGCGGCTGCCCAACCCACCTCCAGTGTGGGTCGGGCGGCAGAGCGAAGTGGACGCGTTGGTGCAGGCGCTCGAGCGCGGACCGTTGGTCATGGTCTGGGGTCCGAGTGGGATTGGAAAGACGGCGTTGGTGCAGCGCACGCTGCACACACGCTTCCCCGACCGTGTGCCACGGACGCTGGTGCTGCGGCTGGCTCCCGAGGCGACCCTCGAGCAGACCTTGAGCAGCCTGGTGAGCGCGCTGGTTGGCATTCACCAACTCACCATGGACTTGAAGCCACTGGTCTCCAACCGTGAGTCGCTCGTCGCGACAGCCCTCGATTTGGCAGAGCTCGAAGTCGAGGGAGACGCACAGTCGGCGGTCGCGGGTGGCTTTTGGATCGTGCTCGATGACGTCCAGCACCTCCCGCTTGCCGATCTCGAGGCGCTGCTCGCGGCGCTCGCACAACACGCGACGCGCAGTCGCTGGATCGCCATCGGTCGACAACGTCTGGAGCTCGACGTCGCCCTCGGGCAGTCCCTGGCAGTGACCGGATTCGATGAACCCGATCTCGAGCGCATGGCGAGCGCGTGGTTCCCGGGCGTAGATCACGATCCGGAGCTCTTGGCCCGCGCCGGAGGATCGCCGTGGCGCCTGCTCAGGTTGCTGTCTGGCTCGGCGCTCGAAGCGGGAGACGATCCCCTCGCAGACGTAGCTGAAAACGCGCGACCGCTGCTTCGCTTGCTGTCGATGATCGAGCTACCGCTGGGTGCAGCAGTCGTGCAGCGCCTCCACGCGCCGGTCGACATCGACGCGCTGGTACACCAGGGCTTGCTCGAACGCGGCCCCGCCGGAGTGCGCATCCACGACTCCCAGCGCAGCCTGATGCGAGCCGGGCTGAGTGGCTCCGACGCGAGTCGGCTCGAGACAAAAGCGGCAGAGCTGCTCGCGGGGGAGAGTGAGCCCTTCGGCTGGCTCGAGGCGCTGCGTTTGTTTCTTCACGGCAACGATATACCGTCGGCGCAGAAGCTGCTCGAGCGACACCTCAGCGCGCTGATCGAGCAGGGCTATGAAGCCCACTTGTGGCGGCTGCTAGAAGGCCTGAGCGATCCGAACCTGGCGGCTGCGCGCATCGAAATCGCGGTCGAGCTTGCGGATCCAAAGTCTGTGCCCAAGCTGGCGTTGCCCGCTGCCCCCTCGCACCAGGACCGGTTGCGCTGGGCCAAGCTCTTGCGCATCGCCGGGCGCTTCGACGAAGCACTGGAGACCGTCGATTCGCTGGTCGAAGACGCAAACACCCAGGGTGACGCTCAGGTGGCGTTCTTCGCCAACATCTTGCGCGCCAACCTGGCGCTGGACAGACATCAGGCGCAGTCCGCGCGAGAGTTGCTCGAGTCACTCGCCCCGACCACCCCGCTGGAGAGCGTGGAGCGAGACATCTTACTAGCCGTTGCCCTGGGGCAATGCGGAGAGCACGGCGACTCGGTCGCGCTCGCGAAGCGCATCGAACCACGCCTCGCAGATCTGGAGGATCGCAGCGGCGACTTGCGCCGTGGCCTCGGCTGGGTGCTCTACTCTGCTGGAGCGATCCGCCGCGCGCGAGACGTGGTGCGACCGCTCCTCGCGGAGAAGCGCGCAGCACGGCTCCACGGACTAGGCCCAGCTCGGCTGCTGTTCTTGGCCCTGGGGGCCTCCCTCGACTGTGGTGAGCTGACGGAGACCAGCGTATTCCTGGGACGCCTGCGCAAGATGTCTGGCTCGGCGTTTCAGCGTGCCTTCACCCACTTTCTGGAGGTGCAGCAGCTACTCGCGCAAGGTTACCTCGAGGAAGCGCGTGAAGTCTGCGGCAGCGTGGAGGGCCCTGCGAAGGAGTATCAGCGCTTCGATTTGCTCGCCGCCGTATGTGCGGCGCGCTGCCGCATCGCCCTGGGCATGGGAGAGCCGCCGAGCGCGGAGCTGGCACCATCAGGCTCCAGCTCCTCGGAGCACGACGATCTACACCGACTGCACTACTACGCGCTGCGCGGGGCCTGGGCGCTCGAAGACACACCCCCTGCGCTCTCCGAGCCTGCGCATCCTGAGGTCGCGGCCACGGCGGCCTATGTGTCCGCGTTTCGCGACCTGACCCGTGGTGATCCACACGCCGCGGTCGAAGCGGCGCGGCGTGCCCGCGCATTGGCCCGCAACACCGACTACCGCTTGATCGAGCACGCAGCGCTAGTCACTCAGGTGGAGAGCGAGCTCATCTCGGATCTGGATCAGGCGACGCTCTCACGCAGCGTCGGGGAGCTGGAGAGCCTCGCGCGTGCGATGGATCTCGAGCTGGGAGTGCAGCTCGGCGAGCTGATGCGCTGCGGCGGCGCCCTCGGCAACGTCGACCCCCTGGGGCTCGAACGCCTGGCGCAGAGCCCCTTTCCAAGCGTCCGGCGCCGAGCGCTGGCACTGCTTGGAGACGAGGTCCAGCTCAGCCCGTACGAGGAACTGGTCGTCGCAGCCCACCGCAGGCGCTGCGGCATACATGTGGAGATCGCCAACTGCAGTCGGAGCAAGGATCGCAGCGCGAACTTGATCCCCGCGGGAATGGACCCACGAAGCGCGGAGCTGTGGTTCGCGGGCAAGGTCACCAACCTGCGCAGTCGGCAGCTGCTGTGGCGGCTGCTCGAGCTACTCGCCGATAGTGACGAGCCCTTGAGCAAGGAAGAGCTGATCGTACGAGCCTGGGAGCTCGACGCGTATCACCCCCTGCGCCATGACGCGCGCCTGCACACCGCGGTTTCGGCGATTCGCAAAGCGATCGGCTCACAGCACACGATCGTGCAGAGCACTGCGGAGGGCTACCGGATTGCCGAGAACGTGCTGCTCCGGCGCCTGGTACCGACTAGGTAGTGGCGAAGCGACGCTTGAAGGCAGCCAGCGTTCCGCGATCCTTGCTGCGGTCGTGGACCGCGAACAACACGCGATCGAAGCACCCAGCGAAGCGCGCAGAGGTCAGGTGCTGACCAAAGGCCTCTGCTACCTGCGAAGGCTGATTGCGGAATACACCGCAACCCCACGCTCCAAGCACCAGCACACGGTGCCGCTGATCCGCTGCAACCATGAGCACCTTTGCCGCGCGGCGACGCAAGGTCTCCTCGACCTCCGGTAGGCAGCCGGTGTCCCGTTTCAACGCTTCGCCAGCGTTGGGCGCCGGAGCGGTGATCACGCCAGCGGAGAACGGCTCGTCGATCAAGTCGGTGCTCCGCGAGCGGAAGAACGGCACCGCGGGCGAGTAGATGATGTGATCCGTGTAGAGCATCGAGTCGAGTGCCCGGTTCACCTTGTAATACGCCCCGACTCTGGGTGAAGTGAGACACGGGTGTAGCGCCGAGCAGCGCGTGACGTCTTCTTCCTGCGCCTTGGCGCCGTTGATGAAGCCGCCGCCTGGATTCCTGGCGGAAGCAAAGTTGAGCAGCGCGACGTGGGTCTCGCCCTCACTGACCAGACGCCGGGCCCCGACCTGAGTCGTTTCGTCGCTGACTTCGACGCGCGGCGCCGTTCCAGGTCCGCCAGGCAAGGCCAGCAAGTCATCGAGCTCCTTGGGTGTGTAAAGACGCGTGCCCGCCACCGCCGCCTCGATCTGCGAGCCGATCTCGACTCGCCCCCCCGAGGGGCCGACGTAGGACCCCGCGACGCAAATCGCGAGGGTATCGCGAGCGACCTGTTTGAGTGACATGACCAGCTTGGTGTAGCACCAACACTAAGCCAGGCAAGCGACGACGGCTGATTTTCAGGGTCTGGGGGTGAGGCACACTGGCTCACCCCGCGGCACGCTGGTCAGTCGTCGTCATCGTCACCGGTCGCTGCGACCGCGGGCATATCCTTCTGGAAATTCGTTCCTTGATAAGCCTGGGCTGCGCCGTGGGTGTAAACCAGGTGGCCGCCGGCTTCTCCCGTTTGGTAGCCGAGCGCCAGCACCCCCAGCGTGCCCGCCGTCGCAAGGCCAGCGACGGCACGCCCAGCGGGTCTCCGCGACAGCGCACCGCCGAGCAGCATCAGCCCCAGCACCACGCCGCTCGCCAACATGAAGCGTTGCGCGGCGTGCCCGTGTGCCTCGATGTAGCTCTCGGCGACTACGCGCTCCACGCGCTCCTCGTCCGCTTCGCCGCTGCGCAACGCCCCGATCCCCGAGATGACGAGCACCAGCTGGAGCAGCACTGCGACGAACCACGCGCGGCCAGGGAGCCACTCACGCCACCAGGCGAAGAGCAACCCAGCTGTCACCAGCGGCATCAACACCGCGAGCGCGATGGGCAAGTGAACCAACTTGGGATGAAAAAACAGCGAGTCCATGACTGACCTCCACGTCTTGGCTAAACGTGGGCTCGTTCGCAGGCGCACACCATCCGGCAAACGTCGGACGTCCGTGAGTCACGTTACGTTGCATCCAGCCCGCAATCCGCCACCATCGACTCGGGGAGACTACATCTGGACCTGGGAACCAATCTCCATCACGCGTTCCGTGGGGATATTGAAGAAGGTGGTCGGCCTCACAGCATTCCTCGCCAGGAACGCGAACAACCGCGTGCGCCAGCGGAGCATGCCGCCTTCGCCCGCGGCGAGGACGATCTCGTTGCCGAGGAAGAAGGTGGTGTGATCGATGGGCGGTGTCGGAGTGTCTTCCCGATCCAGCAGCGCAATGACGTCAGGATTCTCCATGAAGCCATAGCGGGCGATCACTCGTACGAAGCCATGCCCGAGCTCTTCCACTGTCACCCGCTCGCCGTCTTCGACGTAGGCGACCTCCTCCATCACCACCGTCAGAAACACGACGTGCTCATGCACTGCGTGGTTGTGCAGAAAGTTGTTCATCAGCGCAGGCGGAGTGCCCGTCGCGTTGCCCGTCATGAAGACCGCAGTGCCAGGCACCCTTGATGTCGGTTCCACGACCATCAGCTCGAAGAAGTCAGTCAGGGGGACGATGCTTTGGCGGATCTGATCCGCCAGCAAGGTCCTGCCTTTTCGCCAGGTGGTCATCACCAAGAACACCAGGCTCGCTACGGCGAGGGGGAACCAGCCGCCCTGCTCGATCTTGACGACGTTCGCGCCGAAGAACGCGAAGTCGATGACTAGCAAGAACAGAGTGAGCGCCACGCAAGCAGCCCGCGACCAACCCCAGCGAAAGCGCGCGACGACATACGCCAGGCACGTGGTGATCACCATCGTGGTGGTCACGGCGATCCCATACGCAGCGGCGAGGCTCGATGAGGAGCCGAAGCCGAGCACCAGGGCGATGGTCGCGGTCATCAACAGCCAATTGATCCCAGGCACATAGATCTGACCAATCTCCTTGGCGGACGTGTGCTGGATCTCCATGCGCGGCCAGAAGCCGAGCATGGTCGCCTGACGGGTGAGCGAGAACGCACCGGAGATGACTGCCTGTGAAGCAATCACCGTCGCGAACGTGGAGAGCACCAACAGGGGCACGATCGCCCAGCTCGGCGCCATACGATAGAACGGGTTCGAGATCGCCTTGGGATCCGCGAGCAACAGCGCACCCTGCCCAAAGTAATTGAGCAAGAGCGCAGGCAGCACCAAGACGAACCAGGTGAGCCGGATCGGGCGCGACCCGAAATGCCCCATGTCGGCATAAAGCGCCTCTCCGCCAGTCACCACCAGGAACACTGCCCCCAGCACCAGAAACCCGTGTAAGTGGTTCCGCGCAAGGAACGCCGCGCCGTGAACGGGGTTCAGAGCGCCGAGCACGCTTGGATTCTGGACGATCTGGTGAACTCCAAGTGCCGAGAGCACGATGAACCAGATCAAGGTCACCGGCCCGAACACCGCGCCGACGCTCGCCGTTCCGCGCTTTTGCAGCAAGAACAAGCCGATCAGGATCACGACGGTGATGGGAACCACGAAGTGCTCCAACGACGGAGCCGCAATGGCCAAGCCTTCCATCGCGCCGAGCACGGAGATAGCAGGCGTGATCATCCCGTCGCCGTACAAGAGCGCAGCGCCGAACAAGCCGAGCATCGTGACGAGCCAAGTCGTTCGCGGGCGCTGCCTCAAGCTGTTTGACGCTAGCGCCATCAGTGCCAGCACCCCGCCTTCGCCCCGGTTGTCAGCGCGCATCACGTAGAGCAGATACTTCAGGGAGATCACCACCGTGAGCGACCAGAACACGAGCGAGAGCACCCCGAGAATGTTCTCGTGGCTCACGGCGACGCCATGTTCCCCGTGGAAACACTCACGGATGGCATAGAGCGGGCTGGTCCCAATGTCCCCGTACACGATACCGAGGGAAGCCAGGCACAGACTGAGCAAGTAGCGCCCGCGCGGCGGAGGCTTCGTTGAATCGGAGTGACCACTCAAATTTGTACACCTAACGTGGGAGAGTGGTCCCCAAACGCAGGATCCATGCCACGCGAGGTCAAGCCGCGACGGCGAAGCTATGCTGGGGCTCTGTTGCGCAGTGCACGCCGAGACGCGGTCGCGCCTTGCAGAATGCAATGCCCTTCGAGGGTGCCGACTCTCAGGGTGCCTTGGGGATCGTCAACCAAACCCGTGCGCCACCGAGGGGCGAGTCCGCGGCGCCGACCTCTCCCCCATGCGCGTTGACGATGTCACGCACGATGCTCAGACCGAGCCCGTTGCCCTGTTTGGTCGTCCCCGGCACGCGGAAGAACTTCGAGAAGACTCGCTCCCGGAGCTCCTGAGGGATCCCGCGCCCCGCGTCGTCCACGAAGATCCGAACCGTTCCGTGCTGCGACTCGAAACCGACCTCGACGTCGCTGCCTCCGCTGTGGACCAGTGCGTTCTCGATCAGGTTGTCCAGAGCCCGCGCCAGGCGCGCAGCATCCGCATCCACCTCGAGTAGACCATCGCCTTGAAGGGCGACGAGACGCGAACCGAGCTGTCGCGCACGAGGTTCGAGACGCGCGACGGCATCACGCAGTGCCTCGGCGACATTCACCTTGGAGAGCGCGAGTGTCGCTGCGCCAGACTCGAGACGCGCGAGTTCGAGGAGCTCCTCGACCACTGACTGCAAGCGCTCGCAGTCACTGCGAGCCGTCGCCAGCAAGTCCTGCTGGCGATCCGTGATAGGCCCTGCAGCGCCCTCTAGGCACAAGTGCACGGCCATGTGCAGCGAGGTGAGCGGCGTCCGCAACTCATGGGCCGCCGCGGCGACCAGATCGCCGTGAAAGCCCTCCAGGCGGCGCATCGTCGACACATCCCGAAGCGCGACCGTGATCCCGGACAGCAACCCATCGCGCGCCCGCACCGGAGTCGCTCCCGCAAGCAGCCAGCGGGGAGTAGGCGCACCAGGTACCTCGACCGCGTCAGCAATCGATCGCGGTTCATAGGCTTGGCCCGTCTCCTTCACCGTCTCGAAGGCATTCCGCACGGCATCTTGCAGCGCCTCTGGCAGGGCTTCCAGCGTCAGTTCGTGCCCCGTCCACTGAACGACGACTTGATTGTTTGCGGTGGGCGTCCCGTCCAGGTCGTAGACGATGACTCCATCCGCCAGGCTGTCCATTACCGACTCGAGGCGCCCATTGGCTTCCAGGAGCTCGCCGACGCTGCTCTGTCGATACCTGAGCAGTCGCTCCGCCATGTCGTTGAACGAACGCGACAGCGACGCGATCTCATCGCTCCCAGAGAAACGGATGCGAGCCTCGAAGTCCCCATCAGCGAGTCTGCCTACCGCGCGCTCCAGGACTCGCACCGGGGCCAAGGTGCGTCGCAGGGAGGTGCCGGTGAACACCAACGCGAGCAACAGGGCCACGAGGGCAGCGCTCCCAAGCATCACGCCGATGCGACGAGACTCCTCCCGGGCGAGGTCGCTCTTCCGATGCATTGCCCCGCGGTTCGTATCCAGAATGGTGTCAACTGCCGCCTGGAGCTCGCCGGAGCGCTTGAGATAAGCCTCCAGCCGAGACGTGGACGAAGCCTCATCCAGATCCGCCACGTAGCGCTCCCAGCGCGTGCGCAACGCCTTGGTAGCTTCTCTCTCGCCGGTCTCGGTGATGTTGCCTTCCTGCGTGCGTAGCTCTCGATCAAAGTCGGCGATCGCCTGCGCCGCAGTCTCGCGCTGAAACGGTTCCCTGCGGAGAGCTGCAGCGAACACGAGGCCGTCGATGGTATCGATGGCGTGAACCATGTTGCGGCCCGCGTCGAAGCTCTTGAAGTTCTGCTGCAGGATCGCGTCCGGTGCGCTCCCGAAGCGAAACGCCGCGTACAAGGCCCCACCAGTAGTCAGAACTAGGGCCAGGACCAGCGGTAGCGTGGTCAGAAGCAACTTGCCGCGCAACGTCATCGGGGCGCCTCCTCCGAAGAGAGCAGGTGCAGATCGAACCCTTGCGCGCGGCGCACCAGACGCTGCGGTACCGTGAGCCCAAACACTTGCTTGTACCAGGGCTGGTCAGTCACCCCGATCACGATGTCGGTCACGCCGTTGGCCCGAGCGAACTCCAGAATCCCCTCCACTGGCTCGGTTGCCTTGATGTGTTGCACGTCCGCCCCCAGGTCCCGCGCCATCTGCTGGCCGTCGAACAGATGCCTCTGGGTCGACGCATCGATGCGCGTCGGCCCCTCGCTCGGTGTTTCCACGTAGAGCGCGTACCAGTGCACGTTCAGGCGACCCGCCATGCGGGAAGCTCGCCGCAATAGCGACCGAGTCCGGGGCGAGCGCGAGCTCAGGCAAACCATCACGCGACCTCCGGTCGCGCGCTCCGCCGGTTGTACGAGTTTCTGGGATCCATCTGTTGGCTGAGCACGGCCAACCGCCTCCGCCACCTCCCTCAGGGAGAGCTCTCGCAGCGCTGTCAGGTTCTGCACCTGGAAGAAGTTCCCCAGCGCCCAGGCGACGCGATCCTGAGGGTAGATCTTCCCGGCCCGCAGACGCTCCAGCAAATCGTCCGGGGGCAAGTCGATGTTGATGATCTGATCCGCGCGGCGAAGAAACGAATCCGGGACGGTCTCGTGCACCTTGACGCCCGTGGCCTTGCGCACGACGTCGTTCAGGCTCTCCAGGTGCTGGATGTTGAACGCACAGTAGACGTGGATTCCCACTCGGAGCAGATCGAGGATGTCTTCGTAGCGCTTCTTGTGCCCGCTACCTGGTGCGTTGGTGTGCGCGACCTCGTCGATCAGTGCGATCTCCGGAGCCCTGCGCTTGACCGCGTCCAAATCCAGCTCCGCTAACTCGACCCCTCGGTACTCAATCTTCCTGGGAGGAACGCACTCGAGCCCCTCGACGAGCGCCATTGTTTCCGCGCGGCCATGACTCTCCACCACCCCCACCACTACATCTACGCCGCGCTTCTTCAGCTGCTGCGCCTCCTGAAGCATGCGGTAGGTCTTTCCGACCCCCGCCGCCGGCCCCAGGAACACCTTCAAGCGGCCCTGACGCGAGCGGCGAACCAGCTCCAAGAACTCGTCAGATCGCGTTTGCGGCTCGGACATGAGTCACCGTGATACCGAACCCAAAGCGCGGTCCAGCGCAATGTTGGCCTGGAGCACGTTCACCAACGCAGGCGATCCCAGACTCGACTCCGAGCAACTTCGAAGCACCCCTTCCACGCTCGGCAAGGACACTCGCCTCACCCTCGCAATGCGAGGCGCTTGATAGAGGGCACCGTCGAGGGTCACGTGCGGATCGACCCCCGAGCCCGAAGCCATGACCAGCTCGGCGGGCACCGGGTCACTCGATGTCGCAGCGAAACGCAGGACGTCTTTTCCAATGCGTTCCTTCAGAACAGGGTTTGTGGGGGAGAGGTTGCTCCCTCCAGTCGCTGCAGCGTCGTAGTCGACCGCCGAAGGGCGCGGCCAGAGGTACTCCGGACGCTGAAAGCGCTGGGCTATCAGCTGGCTCCCAACCACGCGGCCCTTGTCGTCCCGAATCAGGCTCCCGTCGGCGCGCCCAGGCACCGCGAACTGAGCGAATCCAAAGACGACCGCTGGATAGCCCACTGCGCACACTGAGAGCGTCGCCAGGCAGGTACGAAGGCTTATTGAGACATCTTTCCACATGACAACACCTCAGACCAGTCCGACAGCCGTTAGCAGGAGATCGATCAGCTTGATGCCAGCAAACGGCAGCACGAGGCCCCCCAGGCCGTAGACTAGGAGGTTCCGTTGCAGGAGCTTGTCGGCGCTCGCCGGACGATAGCGCACACCCTTGATGGCAACTGGGATCAGGGCCGGGATGATCAGGGCATTGAAGATCACTGCGGACAGAATCGCGCTACGGGGAGACGTGAGCCCCATCACGTTCAGAGCTGCCAAGGCTGGGATCGCTGCCATGAACAGCGCCGGCACGATCGCGAAGTACTTGGCGACATCGTTCGCGATCGAGAACGTGGTCAGGGCACCTCTCGTCATCAACAGCTGCTTACCGATCTCGATCACCTCGATCAGCTTCGTGGGGTTGCTGTCCAGATCCACCATGTTGCTGGCTTCCTTGGCGGCTTGCGTGCCGGAGTTCATCGCCACCCCGATATCAGCCTGAGCCAACGCGGGGGCGTCATTGGTGCCGTCGCCCATCATCGCGATCAGGCGGCCGCCAGTTTGTTCCTTGCGGATATAGGCGAGCTTCTCCTCGGGCGTCGCCTCAGCGATGAAGTCGTCGACTCCAGCCTCCTTGGCGATCGCTTCCGCAGTGAGAGGATTGTCTCCAGTCACCATGACGATGCGCAGGCCCATCGCACGCAGGCGCTCGAAGCGCTGCTTGATGCCAGGCTTCAACACGTCGCTGAGCGCGACCACTCCCAGCGCTCGACCTTGCTCGGCGACAACCAGCGGTGTGCCTCCCCCCCGAGCGATCGCGGAGACGTGTGCCGTCACTCCCTCCGGGAGCGCCGCGCCCTGCTCGCCAAGCCAGCGTTTGACGGCGTCGACAGCGCCTTTTCGCAGCTGGCGACCATCGGGCAGGTTGACCCCGGAGAGGCGAGTCTGTGCCGTGAAGGGGATACCTTCGGCCGCATCGGGAAGCGCCGCGATCTGCCGCTCCTTACGGCAAAGCTCCGCCAGCGACTTGCCCTCAGGCGTCTGGTCCGTGAGCGACGTGAGGAGCGCAGCCTCCACGAGGTCGTCGCGCCGCACCCCTTTCGCCACGAACAGCTCAGTCGCTCGCCGATTCCCCTCGGTAATGGTTCCCGTCTTGTCCAGCAGCACCGTATCGATGTCGCCTGCCAGCTCAACGGCCTTCCCGCTCTTCGCCAGCACGTTCGCTTTCAGCGCTCGGTCCATCCCCGCGAGACCGATGGCAGACAGCAGGCCGCCGATGGTGGTGGGGATGAGGCAGACGAGGAGCGCGGTCGCCGTCGCAACGTCGATGCTCGCGGAGAAGTACGCGGCCATGGGCACGAGTGACACCGTGACCATGAGAAACGCCAAGGTGAGGCCCGCCAGGGTCACCGTGAGCGCGACCTCGTTCGGTGTCTTCTGACGCTTCGCGCCCTCCACAAGCGCGATCATGCGGTCGAGGAACGAGTCTCCAGGCTCGGCCGTGACCTTCACGACGATCTCGTCGCTCAGCACGCGTGTACCGCCCGTCACGCCGCTGCGGTCGCCGCCTGCCTCGCGTACGACCGGCGCGCTCTCTCCCGTGATCGCCGACTCGTCGATGCTCGCGATCCCTTCGACGATCTCACCATCCGCGGGGATCACCTCGCCTTCGGAGACCACGATCAGATCTCCCATCCGAAGCTCGGTCGAGCTAGTCGCTTCGATGCTACCGTTCTGGCCTCGACGCCGCGCTGGCGTCGCTTTGCGAGTCTCTCGTAGCGCCTGAGTCTGAGCCTGACCACGCGCCTCGGCCAAGGCCTCAGCGAAGTTGGCGAACAGCACGGTCAGCCAAAGAATGGCACTGACGAGGAGTTGATACCCGCCACTCTCATGAGCGCTCGCCAGCGCGCTGAGACCGGAGAGGGTGCTCAAGGCCGCCCCCAGCTCCGTGACGAACATCACGGGGTTTCGCACCAAACGCCGCGGAGACAGCATCACGACCGCCTCGCGAAGCGCCGGAACAGCCAACGCGGGCGCAAACAACCCCTGTGGTGCAGGCCCGCGACGCGCCGAGGAGATGCTACTCATGACCGTCCTCTCGCGCCTCATCACCCAGCAGCAAGATATTCCCCGGAGGAAACGCTGTCAGAGTGTCTAGGTTCACACGCGCGGGCGCGTACATGGGTGCAAGTGCCAGGCCTGCCCGGAGCAGGTTCACGGCCTCCCCGTGCTGCCCTTGTCGCTCGCGCACCACGGCCAAAACGTTGTACGCATCCGCCTTGTCTGGGCACACCGAGAGCGCCTGACGCGCAATCGCTTCGCCTCGGTCGAGCTGTTTCGCCCGAATCTCCTCGCGTGCGTAGGAGAGCAGGGCGTCGTAGGTAGCCTCGTGGTCGGTCATTTGGATCTCTTCGTTCCCAGGATTGTCAACGCGCTCCAAGCATCCCAAGGTGCTCGGCGATGGGGCCGAGCACCGCGGCTGGTAGGAACAGCAGGCCACCGAGTAGCAATACGCTACCCAGCAGCAAGAAGCCGAACAACGGCGTGTCGGTACGGAAGGTGCCTGCCGTCTCGGGCACCACTTTCTTTTCCGCAAGGAAGCCCGCGATCGCGAGCGGCAAGACGATTGGAAGGTAGCGTCCCAGAAACATCCATACCCCGGTGAGCGTGTTCCAGGGCACCGTGTTGTCTCCGAGGCCCTCGAAGCCAGAGCCGTTGTTCGCTGCAGCCGAGCTCATCTCGTAGAGGATCTCGCTGAATCCGTGGCTCCCTGGATTGGCTACGCTGTGAACGCCCCAGGGCGTCGCGGCGAACAGCGCCGTTCCCCCGAGGATCAACAGCGGATGCAGCAGCAGCGCGAGCGCCGCGATCTTCATCTCGCGAGTCTCGATCTTGCGCCCGAGGTACTCAGGAGTGCGCCCCACCATCAAGCCTGCGATGAACACCGCGACCACGACGTAGAGGAACATGTTGATCATGCCTACGCCGACGCCGCCGAAGCTCACGTTGAGCCACATACCGGCCAACGCCGTGAGGCCGCCGAGAGGACTCAAGCTGTCGTGCATCGCAGCGACGGACCCGTTGCTCGTGGCCGTGGTGGAGACTGCCCAGAATGCCCCGGGGCCCGCACCCACTCGCAGCTCCTTGCCCTCCAGATTGCCCAAGCCTTGATCGACCACTGAGCTCGCGGCCAGGTTGGGTTGCGCCTCGAAGTGCAGCGCACCGACGGCGGTCACCAGAAACAGCACGGCCATCACGCCGAAGATCACGCTGGCGTGCCTGATACGGCCAATCAAGCGTCCGAACATCCACACGCTCGCCATCGGCAGCAGAAGAATCGCGACGTTCGACAGCGCGTTGGTGAGCTGTGACGGATTCTCGAACGGGTGGGTGCTGTTCGGGCCGAAGAAGCCGCCGCCGTTGGTGCCTAGCTGCTTGATCGCCAGCATCCCGGCAACTGGGCCCCGCGCGATCGTCTGAGTGGTGCCCTCGAGGGTGTGAGCCACCGCGGCGCCATCCAGCGTCATCGGGACGCCAAGCAACACCAACACGATAGCAAACCCCACGGAAATGGGGAGCAGCAGCAGCAAGCTCCCGCGCAACAGGTCACGGTAGAAGTTCCCAACCGACCTGCTGGGTCCCAGCGCTCGTGCGATCGCGGCGAGCGCGCCAAGCCCGGTAGCCGCCGACACGAACTGGAGCCAACTCAAGCCGAAGACCTGCGAGAAATAGCTCAGCGATTGTTCACCTGAGTAGTGCTGCAGGTTCGTGTTCGTCGCAAATGAGATCGCCGTGTGGAACGCGAGGCTAGGCTCGAGCCCTGGCTTGGCGTCGGGGTTGAGTGGCAGTCGATGCTGAAACACCAGCACCAGGAACACCAAGGCGAACATCAGCGCGTTGAACACGACGAGCGACGACGCGTAACGACGCCAGTCTTGCGAGGCGACGGCTCCCTCCCCCACCAGCCGCTCGAGCCAGGAGTCGAAGCGGCCGCGCGACGTCGGCGAGAAGACCCAAGCCATGTAGCGAGAGAGCGGCCAGGCAAGCAGCAAGCAACTGGCAAACAGTGCAAGTCCATACAGCATCACAGGCCTCAAAATTTTTCCGGGCGGATTATAGCCACGAGCAGATAGCCAAACGTGAGGGCAGCCAAGGCAGCGGCAAGGAGCAACATGGTCTCAGGCCCGATCCAGGGTCGAGGTGAGCGCATACAGAGCGCCGAACAGCAGCAAACCGAGAGCCAGGTACGCGACTACATTCATCATGAACTCCTCTACGACCCACATAGCAATTGGTGTACCCAGCTGGGGCTCCGGACACTCGCCACGTTTCGCTGAGGTTTTTGTGCTTCGGGATGGGGAACGAGCCCGCGGCGCCATGCAGGCTGCAAGGTTGCGAAAGGCGACCCGTTGCAACATGAGGTTGGTCGGAGCGGGGCACCGGTTGAGACGCTCGATACCGCACGGATATCATTGATAGCCGGAGCGCGACGCGCGCTGGAACGCCCGTTGCACCAGCCGGCGAGTATGAACGCAGCAACCAAACACCGACTCACGGCGGGCTCCGCCGTGATCCTCTTTGTCGGACTAGCGCTGGGCGTTTGGCTCTGGCAGCGGACGAGTGAGACTCGTGCCATTCACGATCTCGCCCCCGCACAGCGCCAGGAGGTCCTCGAGCGTGAGCTCGCCGCGTACGCTCGCCTGTGTCCAGAGCGTCTCGCTGATGACGCGCTCGAGGCCCGTTGCGAAGACAAGGCGCGGTTCATTCGCCAGTTCCCCGAGTGTGGCTCGCAGTGCGAGCGCGTCATCAGGCACTCCTTACCGCGTCCGGAGCGCTAGCTAGCCTTGACCGCCTGTCTCATAACGCTTCAGTCGGCGCCACAACGTCGAGGGGTCGATGCCCAACACCCGGGCCGCCTCATCTCGTGTCGCCAAGCGAGCGAGCACGCGCAGCGTATGCTCTTGCTCGACTTCAGCCAGCGTGAAATCTCCACCGACTCGCGGCGTCACCGACGCGCCTCCACGGATCCTCTCGGAAAAGCTCTGAGGAGTCAGCAAACTATCTGCGGACAGCACGACCGCGCGCTCCATCTCGTTCTTGAGCTCCCGCACATTGCCGGGCCACTGGTACGCCAGCAAGAGCGCCTGTGCGTCGGGGTTCAAGCGTGGTGCTGGACGCCCAGCATCGGACGCAGCAAATCTCAAGAAGTGCTGGGCGAGGCGCGCGAGGTCCTCTGGGCGTTCACGCAGAGCGGGCACGACGACCTCAATCACATTGAGTCGATAGAGTAGATCCAGTCGGAAACGACCCTGCTTGACGTCGGCTTGGAGATCGCGGTTCGTGGCCGCCACGAGCCGAACATCAGCCTGCCGAGTCTGCGTCTCCCCAACGCGCTCGAACTCGCGGTCCTGCGCGAAGCGCAGCAGCTTCGTCTGGAGCGCTGGTGAGATCTCTCCAATCTCGTCCAAGAAGAGCGTGCCGCCATCGGCCTCCTCCACCTTCCCTCGCTGGTCACGCACCGCTCCGGTGAAAGCGCCCCGCGCGTGGCCGAACAGGTCGCTCGCGAGCAGGTCGTCGGTCAGCGTCGGGCAGTTCACGGTCACCAGACGTCGTCCGCGCCGCGGGCTCAGTTCGTGAGCCAGGCGGGCGAGCACTCCCTTCCCCGTACCGCTCTCACCGCGAAGCAAGATCGGCGAGTTGGCTTTGGCGGCTTGAGTCACCACGTCGATGGCGCTCTGCATGGCACTCGAGCTCGTCTCCAGGAGCACCTGGGGCGTCGAGGTTGCAAGACGGCCCTCTAGATCGGCGATGCGGTTCTCCAGGCCTCGTCGCTCGGCCAGGCGCTCCACGATCACGCGGATCTGCGCGGGGGTGAACGGCTTCTGAAGGTAGTCTTGCGCACCACGCTTCATGGCCGTGACCGCGCTCTCGATGCTCCCGTAGGCGGTCATCATGACGACACCCAGGTTGGGATTGAGGTCGAGGATCTGGCCCAACACCTCGAGTCCGTCGGCGGCGCCGAGGCGAATGTCCAGAAACGCAACGTCGAAGGGCCTGCGTTCCACGATCGCGAGCGCCTCTCGAGCTCCGGCGGCGGCGTGCACCTCGCACCCCATCGACTCGAGACAGACCGAGACCGTGGACCGGATGTTCGGCTCATCGTCAATCACGAGCACGCGCAGGGACGCGGAGTTTTCCGATTCCAGAGAGGCGGTCATCAGCCAGTTGTACACGCAAGCTTCGAGCCAGGCGTGCCCTGCGCGCTCGTCCGAGAGTTCAGCGTTGCAAGTTGCAAGGGTTCGGATGCTTCGCTCGTGCAAGACGCCAGGCGGCGTCCGCGTTCGCCCGGGGGCAGCGAGCCCCATCGTCTGCGGCTCCGCTCGCCGGACCTGCACCTACCGGCCTCGTAGCGTTCACGTGTCCAACAGCGGAGAGTCCTCACGGCACCTTCTCGATGCTCCCGCCCCGTGACGATGGGCCCCAGCTTTCATTTCCTCCAGGAAATTCTACACCAAGC
>JBFXBK010000018.1:0-49407 GCA_050183255.1 Polyangiaceae bacterium
TCGGCTGCGAGCAGCGTTCGATTCCGAGCCATCGTTTCCGGCGGCGCGCCTGGTCAGCGATCCCGAGCTGACGCCAGAGGAGATCGAGCTGACCGACGTGCCCGCAGCGGTCGTCGAGATCCCGCAGCTCGACGACTTCGATCATGGCTCGGGCGTCGTGGTGATCGTGCCCTGGGAGCGGCCAATGCATAGCTTTTGGCAGCGACTCTGGAACACCGCGAAGCTGACCACGCAGCACGGCCAGACGTTCTTCGCGCGTTTTCCCGATGGCGATCTGGTCAGCGCCGCACGCTTCGCGTTGACCGCCGAGGCGATCGCGGTGAGCGGACTGTGTCTGATCGTCGGTCCGGTGTTGTGGTTGCTGGTCCCCGGCTTGTCTGACGTCGCGGCAGAGGATCCGGTGCTCGGCAGCTTGCTGCTGCGCACGATCGTCGCTGGGGTGCCCACCCTCGCGATCGCGATGGCATTACTCCACGGGCTCTACGGGCTTGGGCTCGACCTCGCTGCACGCCGCGAAGGCGGACGAGGGCGCTTGGGACACGCGCTGCGATTCGGCCTCTACAGCGCCGGCTGGGACCTGGTCACGATGCCCCTCGGCCTGATCGCCCTGGCACTATCCGAAGGCGTGAAGAACGCTGGTCAGGTCGCGCGCAACACCTGGTCGCTGCCACGCACCTGCTCCCAGGCATTTCTGTGTGGAATTTATGGTCTGAGCAAGGAGTCCGCGCAGAGGGCGCATCGAGCCGCGATGCTGAGCACCATCCTGGGGCTCGCGCTGGGGCTCATCGCCTGCATCGCCCTCGCGATGCTGCGCTAGGACGCAGCGCATCGCGCCAACGTCAGAGCATCGCGCCGAGATCAGAGCATCGCGCCGAGATCAGAGCATCGCGCCGAGATCAGAACATCGCGCCGAGGTCGAGCACGATGGACCACTGGCGGCTCTCCCCCTGCAGCGCTTCCTTCGAAGCGTCGTCGCTCTGGGCGTCCGCGGGATCCACGATGTCCGTGATGAACTCGCCACCGATGGTCACCATCTCGTAGCGGTAGTTCAAGCCGAACATCAGCCGCTGACGCTTCAGGCGCGCCTTGTCGAAGACGACGTTGTTGTTGAAGTCGAGGGGGCTGCCGCCGCGGCACACAGGCTGGCCATCGTAAATGTGCTGGCCCTGGCTGTCCTCTTTCCCCGGGTTACCGACGTCTGGGTTACCGGGGATGTTCGGCCCCGCGTAGTTGCAGTACCCGATCGGATCCGTCGCGGGTGTGGTGTCGATCAGACCGGAGTCCCCGAAGATCCACACGTACTGGTAGCCCACCCAGGGCGTCAGCACCTGAGAGTCGGCGATGGGTAGCGGCTTGCTAATCTGCATGTCGAGCGCAGCCACAGTCAGCTGGAACTGCGGCGTGCCCGTGATGGTACGCACCCCGCCACCGACGGCGAAATCCGGGAGGATACCGCCCACTCCCGTGCGGAAACCCTCGAGCAGGCTCATGCGCACATCAGCGCCACCGGAGATGATGCTGGTCTGGGGGATGAAGCCAACCTGACCCGTCAGCTCGAGACCGAAGCCGAAGCCCTTGCGGATCTTGACGGAGTACAGGTTCAGCGTGCTGTCGGGGCTCGAGTTGCGGATCGACGCCTTGTCAGAAGACGGATCGCGCGGACCTTGAGTGCCCTCTTTCCAGTAGCTCTTGCTCTCGTCGATGTCGTGGATGCCCATCTCCAGCGAGAGGTTGAAGCCGCCAAAACCAGTGGTGCGCGCGGAGTGCATCGCTGAAGGCGCGATCACCCAACCCCACTGATTCATCAGGCGCTTGAACGCCGCGTTATCCGCCTGGCAAGCCGTGCCGCTCGCCTCTGCAGAGGCGCTGATCGCACCCGCGTCGGTGCGACATGACTTGTCGAGAACCAAGCGCTCCATCGCCGGATCCATCGGTTCCGCGTGAGCCACATCAGGCGCGAGCCACACCGCGCTGAGCGCGGCAATACCTAGCCCAACCGCAAGCGCGCGACGCACACCACGAGCATGGACTCCAGCGCGCTCCCCGTGGGAGGCAGCAAGCGATTCGGGCGCCTGGTCAGGCGCGCAAACAGAACTTCGTGCACGAATGGCGCGAAACAACGACTTTCCCAAGAATCAGGCCTCCGCCGGGGTGAGGCTACTGACCCACGGAAGGCGGCGTCAAGCTTGGGGACCGAAACCGCCCTCGAGGCATCGAATCCCCTGCAACCACTGGGCAAAGCCGCTAGACACAAACGACCGATGGACACCCTCGAACGGCTTCGCGCGCGCCCTCAGCAGGCGCCCTTCCACGTGGTTCTGGTGGAGCCGGAGATCCCTCCGAACACCGGCAACATCGCGCGCCTGTGTGGGGCGACGTGCGCGCCTCTGCACCTCGTGGGGAAGCTGGGCTTCCGCATCGACGAGCATGCCGTTCGTCGCGCAGGACTGGACTATTGGCACCTGGTGGAAATCCACACCCACGAGACGCTGGCGGATGCCGAGGCGTTCATCCGAGAAAACAGCCCGGATCGCTCACCACGCACGTGGCTATTCAGCGGCAAGGCACGCCAGAGCTACCTCGAAGTCGAACTGCGACTGGGGGACATCCTGGTGTTCGGCAAGGAGTCCGTGGGTCTGCCGGATAACTTGCTCCTGGAGCGCGCGGACGAAGTCCTCGGCATCCCAACCCTGGGCGCCGTGCGCTCGCTCAACCTGGCCAACTCGGTGTCCATCGCGCTCTTCGAGGCCCTGCGCCAGAACGGCGCCCTCAGCGTGCAGCGCGACACTTAATGAAGCGCCCTCACTGGATGACGCGCGGCGTGGCCCCGGTGAAATCGACGTGGACGCGCTTGGTCTGTCCGGGCTTGAGCTGGATCTGTGCTGGCACGCGCTCCCCGAGCGCCGGGTTGGTGAAGACGACGAGATAAGCACCGGGAGCCAGCTTGAGCCCCATCACGGGCGTCGAGCCCCGGGCACGACCCCCGACGGAGACCTGAGAGGGCGGCGTGGAAGTCAGGTTCAACGTCGCGTCTTGGGCGGCTTCGCTCGGCGCGCTCTTCACCGGCGCTGCCACCGAACTGATCCCGCTCGGCACCGGAATTTGGGGGGGAGGTGCGCTGCCTGCCAAGCGCGCTGACGCCGGCGCGCTGTTCACGGGGACAGCACTGGGCGGCGCAGCAGCGCTGGGAGGAATGGAGGAACCCTCAGCGGAGGAAACGGCTGCGTCAGCTTGCAGCGCGATTTTCCCTGCGGTAACGATTGGCTGCGTCGGGGCGCTGGGTACGTCCCGTGACGCTGGCACCTGGCCGTCCTGTGTGTCGTTGATGACGAAGCGAAACAGCACGAACAACACCCCAGCGAGCCCGAACAACGCGGCGAGGACCCATACGTAGCTTGGCGCCGTCTTGCTCTCCGCGGCGTCGCGCTGGAGCGCGCCCGCGAGCTCACCGCTCAGTTCATGCTTCTCATCCGAGTCGGGTCCGGCGAGCTCTTCTCCCCTGGCGAGCTTGTCGCTCGCTGCCTCGATGCGTCGCGTGGCAGGGCCGGTCTCCGCCGCTGGGCCGGGCGTGGACGGGCGCGCTACCGGGGTAACCGGCGTCGGTTGCGGCGTAGCGTTGCCGAGTAACTGATCGACGTCACCGTCTTCCGGCGCGACCCCGTCCAAACGTCGCGTCCAAATTTCGATCTCCTGGTGGGCAGCGAAGGTCTGAGTGCTTCCGTCGGGCAACGTGGGCACGCGGCCGTCGCCTTGAGGGCGATCCAGATCGGGGATCGACGCAACCGAGCCAGCGGCCTTGCGCCGCGCGAGGCGAACCCGGCGGCCAAGGCGTCGCTCGACCTCACGCCGATCTGAGCGCCTCAGGAAATCCCGCAGGGGCTTCGCGAGCGCTTCCGCGTCTGCGGGGCGCTTGTCAGCGTCGGGATGCACCGCGAGCGCGATCACCGCGTCCAGCTCAGCCAGGCGCGCGTGGTATGTCGAGGGAGCCGCCGGGCGCTCGTTCATCACAGCCTCGTGGGAGGCCTTGGCCGTGGCCCGGCGAAACGGCGCGCGCCCAGACCAGGCCTCCAGCAGCAGCGCCCCAACCGCGAAGACGTCGGTTGCGGGCACGACCTCCCCTTTGAGCTGCTCCGGAGGCATGTGCCCCGGGGAACCAAACGCCTCCACCGTCTCGCCATCGCTGCGCACCGGGGCCGCGATGCCAAAGTCGATCAGCCGCACTGCGCCTTCCTCGTCGATCAACACGTTGCGCGGCGTCACGTCGCGATGCACGACCTGCGCGCGGCGGTGGGCGTAGTCGAGCGCGTGACACGTCTCCATGCCGAGGTACGCCCCCTCCTCGGCGTCCAGAGGTCCTGTCGCTGAGAGCAAGTCGCCGAGGGTGATGCCTTCGCAGAACTCGAGCGAGATGTAGTAGACGCCTTGCTCGACCCCGAGCTCGTAGACGGGGACGATGTTCGGGTGGTTCAGCCCGACGGTGGTCTTGGCTTCTTCGACGAAGCGCGCGACGAATCCGGGATCGGAGGCCAGTTCAGGGCGGATTTGTTTGACCACCAGGCGCTTCTGAAAGCCCACGGCACCACGCAACGTGGCCAAGTACACGTGAGCCATGCCGCCGGACGCGATCTCCCGCTCCAGCACGTATTTCCCAAAGATTTGGGGAAACATTCAAACGCCTTCAAGCAACCCGACGGGCGGCTTGTAACAGTAAGTGTGCTGAATGTTTAGGCAGCGCGCACTGCCTGGCTCGACGTATCCTGTTTGAGCGGCAATCGCGGTGCGGTTTGTCGCCTGTCTTCGCCCCATGGCACTTCGAATCGATTACCCAGCGCGCGCGAACACTTGGTTGCTGGGCGCGCTGCTCGGGTTGCTGCCCAGCGCGCTGACGGGCTGCCGTCCAGATCCCGAGCCTGATCGGCTGCAACCCATTGCCGTACATACCTTTCCGGCCTGCGCGCCCGGCGCCGACGCGACGCTGGATCTGAGCGCGCTGGGTGACTTCACGGTCGACAACTCGAGCGCGGAGTCCCTCCCGCTGCACTCGGGGCGGCGCGTGCTGCGCCTGCCGCTGGCAACTGAAGCCCTCGAAGGCCTTGCGCGAGACGGCAGCGGAGAGTGGCAAGGCGTTGGCCCCGTGCGCGGCGCTCGCGCTGACCTGAGCCTGTGGCCGAGCGACGAGGCGTGCGAGCTGGCGCGGGCCCAGAGCTTCCCGCTCTCGAGCAGCTCCATCGGCGTCAATCCGCGCAGAAACGAGGTCTTGGTAGTGGGAGGCGAAGACGCGGGACCGAACGCCGCTCGGGCACTGCTCCTCAAGCTGGACACAGCGGAAGCCAGCGAAGTGCCAGGTGGCATCTTACCCGCACGCGCCGACACTCGGATCACTCCCTTCGGCGACGGTATGCTGCTGAGCGGCGGTATCGATCCGCGCGAACGCGGTGACGAGCGCTTTGACCTCGCCACTCCTCTGGCGTCGGCGATCGCCTACGACCCCGAGAGCGGGCGCTTCGATCTCAATCAGGAGATCGTGATCTCGGCGCGCGCGGCTCACGCCGCTGTGAGTCTGATCACCGGGGAAACGCTCCTGATCGGTGGCCGCTCTCCACAGAGCCCCGCGCTAGCGAGCATCGAAGCCATTTCGCCAGCCACTTTGTCTGCGCGCATCGCGGGCTTGACCCAGCTAGTCCAGCGCCGAGCGAACCCGATCGCCTTCGTGCTCGAAGATGGCCGCGTGTTCGTGGGTGGTGGAGTCGACGCAAGCAAGCAACCCGTGCAATCCGTAGAGTGGCTGAGCGCCGATGCGAGCCAGCACCTCGGCAGCACGGCGCTCCGCGCCTCCGAGAGCGCGCGCTTCGTGCCGATGCCAGGCTCCAGCGTCTTGGGCGTTGGTGTCTGCGCCGTCAGCGACACCAGCTGTGACCCGACGCGAGGCGCCGTGTGGCTTGCGGGGGAGCGGGTGTTCCCGCTCCCGCCGCTGCCCGTCACCCTGGAGGCTCCAGTCTTGCTCCCAGCGGCGCGCGGCGAACCGTGGCTCATCACGGGCAGCGCAGGGGAGCGCGTCGGATACCGCTTTTTCCCTTGGGAGTCGCGGTTCGTACCAAGTCCTGACCCGCCGTCCGCGCTCCCCCCGCAAGCCGCCTCTGCGGTGGATCCTGGCGCCTTCGTTTGGACCGAGGCTGGGAGCCTATTCGGGGTGCGCAGTGACGTGCGCGAAGCCTACGCGCGCGACGTCGGGCCGCAACTGCTGACCCAACCAACGCTCTCAACCAGCGTCGTCCCGAGCGCACCCCCGAGCTTGGAAGACGCCGCTGCGCTCATCAGCTACACCGCAGCCGGCGTCGGCTTGCGGGGCACCGGTTCCGTATGGATCAGCGAAGCGACCTATGACGGCTTCGAACTCAGCCTGGTGCGAGTCTCAGGTCCGCCGCCCCGAGTGATCCTCCTAGGCGCCAACGACGACTGCACGGGCGCGACGTGCGGCGCCTCCCAGCGCTTGGGTGAAGCTGACTGTGCATGGCCACCGGCAGCGACCGGCGCTTCTACATTGAGTGTACTCCGCAAGGCAGCGAGCGTGACGCTGACCGCTGGGGACGCCGCGACGACCTGTTCGCTAGCCGCCCTGGCCGACTCGCGAGTGCGGATTGGAGTCGCTGCCGCGAACGACGAGGTGTCCACGCTGCGCAGCGTCGAGGTCGTGCGCAAGCGCTAAGCAAGCCAAAGGCAATGGGGCGAAGCCCCGAGACGCCACCGCACCAACAAAAGCCAAAGGCAATGGGGCGAAGCCGCCACCGCACCAACAAAAGCCAAAGGCAACGGGGCGAAGCCCCGAGCCGTAACGCACGACCAAAAGCCTGAGGCAATGGGGCGAAGCCCCGAGCCGCAGACGCACCAAGAGCCAAAGGCAATGGGGCAAAGCCCCGAGCCGCAGACGCACCAACAAAGCCAAAGGCAATGGGGCGAAGCCCCGAGCCGAAGTGACTCGTGCGCAAACCGGCAAGACCCAACAGCCAGCCAGCCTCCAAGCGCCATGAGTCTTTCCCCGAGGCAATGGGGCGAAGCCCCGAGCCGAGACGTAAAGCGCTCGAGGCGACGGACGGCTCAGTCTTTGAGAGGCTGTAGTCGCCATTACCCCGGGAACAGCGAGGGAGTTGTGGAGGCGGCGGAACGGCCCGCAGGGGGCGGGCGCAGAGGCGGGTGAGCGTAGTCACGATGAGGCCGATCACGCAGCGGGCCCTCACGAAGCTCTTCGTCAGAAGGCGCAGGCCGTCCCGTATCCAAAGTTCCAAGCAAAGGCCGCGACTTGCCAGTTACCGCACGGTAACTTAGCTAGCGACCCCCATTCAAGCCCGCCCTTCGCGGGCCGTGGGAGCCGCCGCGCTCTACGACTGAGTAATCCGCCCGCGCCGCGCTTAACAGTGGGGCGCGCTCTACGACTGAGATTTATCTTTTCTAAACAGCTTGCCCCAGATCTGCCCGATCTCTCCGCCTTTTCCGGGCGGATTCGACCCCTTGGGAGGGGGACCCGACGGCTTCACCGAGTGGCCGGTCTGGCGGCGCATCTCGTAGAGGCGCACCTCGCGCTGAGCGTCGACGTGCCGCGGGTTCCTCTCCAGCACCCAGCGGAAGTCCCTGATCGCCAGCTTCATATTCTCGTTGCGCTTGTGCAGCTGGCCCCGGTACCAGCGACAGCGCTGGTTGTCTGGTTCCTGCGCCACACAGCGATCCAGCAGGACGATCAAGTCGTCGTACCGGTTCTGCTCCATGCGCTCCGGGAGCTGGCTCGTGACCCAGGCGTAGAACGCCAGGTAGTCAGCCTGCTCCGGGTCGTCATCCGCGGCCTTTCTGGCGAGCTCCGCGGCGCCAGCGAGGTCGCGCTTCTTCAGCAACACTTCGGCTTTTTGGAAGCTTTGGGCGGCGCGCAGCACCTGCTGCACCTTCTCTTGTTCGTCTGCGCTCGCGCCGCCTTCGCGCATCAGGCGTTCGTACTCTGTGCGGCGTTCATCGTCGGTGAGCACCTGGTTTGCTTCGCTGATGCGCGCAAACACCTTGTTCACCTGTTCGCGCAGCGCGGGCAGCTGCGACGCGACCTTGTCGGGGTGAAAGCGCTTCGCCAGCTGAAAGAACGCGGTCTGGATCTCCGCGGTAGTCGCAGACTCCGGCACCCCGAGCATCTCGTAATAGTTCTGCTTGTCGACCACGGCAAAGCGCTCCATCACCTCGCGGCGCAGGTCCTTTGCCTCGGGGCTGAGCTCCCCGACGTTTGTTTCCGCGGGGGTATGCTCGGGCGGCTTCATGCTGCGAGGTTCCCCTCGGGGACGGCTCGGCTCCGGGCGCCTGGATGACGCTGGGCCCGCCTCCCCCCCAATCGGGTCGCCGGTCCCCTCACCCAAATCCAGATGGCGAGTGATGAACAGCACGAACACCAAGCGGCGCAGCGTCTGGGTGTCAACGAGGTCCGCTCGAAGCAGTGATGAGATCGGCTGCGATTTGGCGCGAATCACGTCGATGACCGAGTTCTCCGCGTTGTTCAGCCCAAACTTCTTGACCGCCGCATCGGGGTGGAAGCGCAACGGGCGCTCCCCCAGACGCTCGAGCGACGCATCCACGAGGTGATCAGGCCCAAATCGACGCACTCCACGCCAGAGCGCCGCCAGCGGTCGAATGGGTGTCGGCTCCCCGCCATATCCCTGCAGAAAATCGATGTCCTGGTAGAACCCGTAAGCCGCAGTTTCCGGCAGGCCGCACATCCACTCGACCTTACGCGTGACCTGCTCCTGCAGCGCCTTGATCAGCTGTTCACGGGTCACCGCACCTTGCTCGAGTAGTAGCTGGCCAAAGAGCTTCTTCTCCGAGGCGACGCGGGAGAGCGTGGTCGCCTCGATACCGTCGTCGATCAGCCCTTGCTCCATCAGCAGGCGCCCGAGGTAGATCACGGCATCGGACGTGCGCGCCTTCGCGGGGACACCTCGCACAAAGGACAGCGCGCTCTTCGCGCCGTCGGTTGTCTCCACGACCAAAGTTCCACTGAGCTCTCGGTCCAGGATGTAGACCAAGAGATTGCTGAGCGGCGTCTTGGAGAGGACGCCAGAGGCAACGGGCCGAGGCGCGCTCATGGGTAAGAGAGCCTACAGCGACGCCCCGCGCAGGTGTCGATTCTCTGCTCTCGCCGACGAAATCGCTGGCGACACACGGGAACCGAGCTGGCAACGCCGCATCAGAGGCGCTCTCGACCCCGTCCAGCGTCGCACACTGAAGGGGCTTGGCGTAGGCTGTCGCCATGTCTCGAGCCCATCTGCTGGTGGTGGACGACGAAGCCGCCATCCTGAGCACGCTGAAGAAGGCCCTGACCCTCGAGGGCTACTCCGTCGACGTGGCTGGTGGGGTCGGTCTGGCGGCGGAGCGCCTGAGCCGCGGTAGCTACGACCTGATGATTCTCGACGTGGCGCTCCCCGATGGGGACGGCGTGGATTTGCTCGAGCGACTACGCAACGAAGGCAACGACACCGCTGCCATCATGATGAGTGGGCACGCGACGATTGATGCGGCGGTGAAGGCAACCCGCCTCGGCGCCCTGGACTTCCTGGAGAAGCCGCTGTCCACCGATCGCTTGCTGCTGGTCGTGGAGAATACCCTGCGCCTGTTGCGCGCCGAGGCAGAGGCGCAGGAGCTAAAGGCCGAAGCAGGCTACTTCGACGAGCTGATTGGGGAGAGTCGAGCCATGGAGGAACTACGCGCGCAGATCAGCCGCGCCGCGCGCTCCCAGGCGAGCATCCTCATCACCGGCGAGCGAGGCACAGGCAAGGAGTTGGTCGCCCGCGCCATTCATCGCGCCTCCCCACGCAGCTCCGGTCCCCTGGAGAAGTTGAACTGCGCCGCGGTCCCCAAAGACCTGATTGAGAGCGAGCTGTTCGGCCATGAGGCGGGCGCGTTCACGGGCGCCACCAAGCTGCGCCGCGGAAAGTTCGAACGTGCGAGCGCCGGCACGCTGTTCCTCGACGAGGTGGGAGACATGCCGCTCGACATGCAGGCCAAGCTCCTGCGGGTGCTTCAAGAGCACGAGGTGGAGCGGGTGGGGGGGAGCGAAACCTTCAAAGTCAATGTACGCGTCGTCGCCGCCACGAACCGCAACCTGGTTGAAGCGTGCAACGAAGGTGAGTTCCGTCCAGACCTCTACGACCGACTGAATGTCGTGCCGCTGGCGCTCCCGCCGTTACGCGCTCGACGCGAGGACATCCCGCTGCTCGCCGCTCGGTTCCTCGCGGCAGCAGCAAAGCATAATGATCGGCCCGGGGTGCGCCTCTCGCCAGAAGCCGTGGAGAGTCTCGGCCGGCATTCCTTCCCCGGCAACGTGCGCGAGCTGAAGAACCTGATTGAGCGCCTGGTGATTCTGAGTCCGGACGACACCGTGACGAACACGGATGTCGAGCACGCACTCGGGATGGGGGCGCAACCGAAGACTGCCGGGCTCTACAGACCAGACGTCCCGTTCCGCGTCCTCGTAGAGGAAGCCGAGCGCACGATCCTCGAGGAAGCGCTGACTCATCACTCGGGGCAGATGGCGGCAACCGCCCGCGCGCTCGGGCTCGAGCGCTCCCACCTGTACAAGAAGGCTAAGTCCCTCGGCTTGCGCGGCGACTAGCCGACCTTCGGCAGGGCGCCGCTCGAAAGATTCATCAGCCGCCGAGCCAGCGTGGCCCGCATCGGACGACTGGGCGACTCCACGCGCAACACCCGTCGCACCCGCTGATCACACTGGGGCAGCCCTTCGAACAATGCCTTGAGGTAGTCGTAGGAGAGCGTTAGCGGCCCATCGAGGACCAGCACCACGCGGCTATGCAGCGCGACCGCGGGCAACAGCACGCGAGAGCGGAAGCGATGCGCAGCTAACGTGCCAACAGGACACGAGCCACCATCGAGCACGCTCACGTACTCCGCGAGCTCAATCCGCAGCTCGGTTTCTGCTCCAGCCAAGGCCAACGTTCACTCCTTAACCACCGCCGCGCCAACGCGGACCGACCGCCTCACTCATGGATACGGCCCCGTTGTCTCGGATCCGAAGACACAATCGTCATGCAGCTGAAATCCGGTTCAAAGCTGGCGCGAGACTGGCCAGAATGGACACGTGTCGCCAGCAGCAACCGAGCTCGCAGCACGCATCCGCGGCAACGAAGAGGTCAGCGACGAAGCGTTCGACCAGCTCTTGCCCCAGCACGTGCGCGCGCATTCGCGACAGTACTGGACGCCGGTATCTGTAGCCCGCCGCGTCGCGGAGTGGCTGACAGAGGAGCGCTGTTGCCGCATGCTCGACATTGGTTCCGGCCCGGGGAAGCTGTGCTCAATCGTCGCCCTCTGCAGCCCGCTCGAGGTGTTGGGCATCGAACACCGAGGCGATCTCATGGCTTGCAGCCGTTCCCTCGCGGAAGCATTCGGGCTCGGCGCGCGCGCCCAGTTCATCCACGCGGCGTTGGGCGAGGTGGCCTTGCCCGCTGTGGATGCCTACTTCCTCTACAATCCGTTCGGCGAGAACTTGCTGGGCAACGAGGGTCAGATCGATCAAGCCGTGAAGTTCAGCGAAGTGCGATTTCGCCAGGACGTGCGTCTCGTGCAAGGCCTGCTGCGCGCTGCGTCGAACGGTACGTGCCTGATCACCTACAACGGTTTTGGAGGTGTGATACCTCCCGGATATGTGGACAAGCGTGTGGAACGCCATGGCCTGAACGACTTGGTGCTCTGGCGACGTGAGTAAGGAAGAGAATCTGGGCCGCTTGCCGCAACGAACGACCGGCGACCTGACAAACGCGAAAAGGCCCTCGGAGCGGATCCGAAGGCCTTTCGCATTTTGGAGCTAGCGGCTCACTTCTTCGCGAGACGAGCTTCGCGCTCCTTCACTTGCTCCTTCACCTTCTCGACGATCTGGCGCGGGCAGGTGGCGTAGTGGCTGAACTCCATCACGAACTGGCCGCGGCCAGCAGTCATGGAGCGCAGATCACCGATGTAGCCGAACATCTCGGACAGCGGGCATTCCGCACGGATATGCACGTTGGTCGCGCCCGGCTCCTGGCTCTTGATCATGCCGCGGCGGCGGTTCAGGTCGCCGATCACGTCACCGACGTTTGCGTCGGGCACGTAGACGTCCACCTTCATGATGGGCTCGAGCAGCTCGGGACCACACTTCGGCATGGTCTGGCGGTACGCGGCGCGAGCCGCCGTCTCGAACGCCATCTGCGAAGAGTCGACGGCGTGGAAGCCACCGTCACGCAGGGTGACCTTGATGTCGACGACGGGGAAGCCACACTGCGGGCCCTTGTCGAGCATCATCTTGAAGCCCTTCTCGACGGAGGGGATGAACTCCTTCGGGACGTTACCGCCGACGACGTTCGACTCGAAGATGAAGCCTTCACCCTGCTCGAGAGGCTCGATGGTGTAGTCGATCTTCGCGTACTGACCGGAACCACCCGTCTGCTTCTTGTGGGTGTAGCTGTCCTCGGTGGCCTTGGTGATGGTCTCGCGGTAGGCAACCTGAGGCTCGCCCACGGTGGCCTCGACCTTGTGAGTGCGCTTGAGGATGTCGACCTTGATGTCGAGGTGGAGCTCGCCCATGCCCTTGAGGATGGTCTCGCCGGACTCCTGATCCACTTCCACGTGGAAAGAGGGGTCCTCGGCGACCATCTTGGAGAGCGCCGTGCTGAGCTTCTCGCTGTTGGCCTTGTCCTTCGGCGTGACGGCGACGGAGATGACCGGATCCGGGAACACCATGGGCTCCAAGGTCGCGGGCTGCTTCTCGTCGCACAGCGTGTGACCAGTGCGCACGTTCTTCAGACCGACGATCGCGATGATGTCGCCCGCCTGGGCCGAGTCCACCATGGTGCGGTCGTTGGCGTGCATCTCCACCATGCGGCCGATGCGCTCGGTCTTGCCGGTGGCCGTGTTCAGCACGGTGTCGCCCTTGTTGATCTTCCCCGAGTAGATGCGGGTGAAGGTCAGGGCGCCGAAGCGGTCGTCCATGATCTTGAACGCCAGCGCGCGCAGCGGCTTGGTGGGGTCGACGATTGCGAACTCGCCGGTCTCGTTACCCTCGAGGTCGACCTCGGGCTGCGGCGGAACCTCGGTGGGGTTCGGCAGGTAGTCGACGACGGCGTCCAATACGTGCTGCACGCCCTTGTTCTTGAACGATGAACCGCAGAAGGTCGGGAAGAACTTGAGCTCGATGGTGCCCTTGCGAATGCAGCGCTTGATCGTGTCCACGTCAGGCTCTTCGCCGCCGAGGTACTTCTCCATCACGTCGTCGTCCATCTCCACGGCGGACTCGATCAGCTCCGCGCGGTACTTCTCGACGTCGTCCATCATATCCGCAGGGATCTCTTCGACCTTGTAGTTCTCCGGCAGGCCGGAGTCGTCCCATACGTACGCCTTCTTCTCGAGCAGATCGACGACACCCTTGAAGTCGCTCTCGATGCCGATGGGCAGCACCATGACGACGGGACGCGCGGCGAGCACTTCCCTGATCTGCTTCACCACGCGGTAGAAGTCGGCGCCCATGCGGTCGAGCTTGTTCACGTAGATGATGCGCGCGACCTTGGAGTCGTTCGCGTAGCGCCAGTTGGTCTCGGACTGGGGCTCCACGCCGCCAGAACCGCAGAACACACCCACGCCGCCATCGAGCACCTTCAGGGAGCGGTACACCTCGATGGTGAAGTCCACGTGCCCGGGGGTGTCGATGATGTTGAAGCGGTGCCCCTTCCAGAAGCACGTCGTGGCGGCGGACTGAATCGTGATGCCGCGCTCCTGCTCCTGCTCCATGAAGTCGGTCGTGGCGGCACCGTCGTGCACCTCACCGATCTTGTGGATCTTGCCGGTGAGCTTCAGGATGCGCTCGGTGGTCGTGGTCTTGCCCGCGTCCACGTGGGCGAAGATCCCGATATTGCGGTATAAACTCAGGTCCGTCATGGCTTCTCGATTTCGCGCCGACCAGGCGCAAGGTTCAGGGGCTGTTGGGGGGAGACTCGACTGACTGTGCGCCTAGGGCGATCCAGTCGGGGCACACCTTCTAGCGGTTGGGTGTGGGTTGTTTTTGGGCCGCGCTGACACCTGCCGCGCGTTGGATCGGTCACGTGCGGTTCCGCCGAGGGGCAGGAAAGGGCCGCTACGTGGCGCCGGGACGTAATCGATCTTGGGCCGACAGTCCAATGCAGTATCCAAAGCGCGAACCCACCGCCGGCCGCGTCGCTCGGCGTGCACTTGCGACGCGCGAGGTCAGCGCCCGGGCCAAGCCGGTTTCTTTTGCGATATCGGACCGTTACAGCATCCATAGCGCCGCCTGCTAGACACCCGAGCAGACCGCAACGGGTAGCTGCCGTCGGTCCCTGGTTCGCTGGATTTCGGGGGGAGGGGTCAACGCACCCGTGGCAACGCCCTGGAGCGCGCGCGACCAACGCGTCAGGAGACGTCGCCCATCTGCCGCGTGACCTGAACCAACACATACGGTTGCACGACAATCGCGGTCCACGCTGCGTCCGCGGTGTCCGCCCAGCGAGCCCGCTCCTGACGGCTCGGCTTACGCAGGTGACCACGTGCGATCAGCTCATGGACACGGTCCACGTCGTCAAGCGCCACCGCCACACCACACTCGACCAAGCTGACCTCCACGGCGACCACGAACACCGCGTCGCGCACCAAGTGGGCCTTCAGGTCAGAGTAGAAAACGGGCCCCGCAATCTCGCTCAGCCGAGTGCGGATCGCGGTCTCCTTGTTCATGGGCTCGGACATCGAGGCGAAGCATGAACGCTCCCACCTCGCAGCACAAGTCGGCGCCGGCACCGCGCGCCGGAGTGGCCAGCTTCAGGTTTTGATTCCGCGCGGCGCCCAAATTCTTTGGCGAATCCGGCTGAGAACCTTCGCCTCAGCGAGTATGGTGCAAACATGCGTGCGCGACACTTCGCTTGCTTGCTACCGGCTGCCCTCGCTGCTCTCGCTTGCCACAAGAAACCAGCGCTGGACGCCAGCAACGTCCCGCAAGCTCCACAAGCCGCGGGACCGCGCAGCAATGAGATCCTGGTGCAACCCCAGCCCATCTGGAGGCGCGAAGCACCGAGCTTCAACGGGACCGGCTTCTTTCTCAAAGCTGGCCTCCACATCGTGCTCGTGAGCTCCGCGCACTACCTGACGAACGAGATCAACGCGGTCAACTTCTGGAGCATGCAGGGTGAGCCGCTGTTGCAGTCCCGCTACTCGCTCTGGGGTTACCAGGACCACGGGGTGGATGGCGCCATTCAAGACTTCTCCCAAGATCTGGTCGTGATGGGCGTCCCTCGCTTACCGCGCGGATATGTCGCTCTAGAGGCTGACTCGAATACGTATCTGCCTCCAGGTGAACGCGTCTGGTTCCCAAACAAGCGTGAAGGCTCGCCAGGGCACGAACGCGTCGAGGGCCGCATCACCGAGTGGGACCCGGGCTACATCGACGTCGAGCTCGATCGCCCCGTCGACTTCCACTCGCAGAGTGGCAGCCCCGTCCTCAGTGTGAACTCGAACAAGGTGGTCGGTGTGATCAGCCGTGTCGGCGGCAACAGCCGCATAAGACTCACCCCGTTTTGGGTCAGCAGCAGCTTCATTTCGGCCATGAGCGACCGCCACATGGACGGGAAACTACTCGCGACATCGAACCTGCTACCCGACAAGGGGCAGAAGACCGTGACGCCCAAGTTTCACTGGGGAAACGCGAAGTGGCCGATGATAACCATACGCTTTCGCGGCACCGCCGCGACTACGGTCAGCAAGCAAACCGTGGAGGTCTCCGCACCTCCAGGTGAGCGCATCCAGGTGCGGGGCATGGCAGAGGACATGGCCCTGTACTCGCTCAACCTCGCCGCGGACGCGAGCGACATCTCTGACGTCAGCCTGTCCGCTCCGTTCCGCGCGCTGGTGCAAAAGGTCAACAAGCTGAGCGATGCGGACACCGATCTGTACGCGACCAACTACACCCAGTCTCTGGCTGGCATGTTCATGAATTTCTCTACGAACTGGCGGGACGAGAATTTCGTCCTTGGAACCGACTACAAACGGGAGCTGGCCACCGAGATCGATGGCGTTCCGGCTCGGCTCCAGGAGGTCTTTCAGGCGACGCAGCTCGCCGGGTGCAAGCGCGAAGGCGTCCGGCAGTGTGTCATGCTAAAGCTTCGGCGCGAGTACGGCCCCGCCGAAACCGCACGGATACAAGCAGAGCTGAGGCTCAGAGGGAGCAAGCGACAGTTCGCCGACGGGCGCTACCTCGCGAGCGTCCAGTTCGAGCCAGACGGGATGATACCCCACCTGTTCATGCTGCAAGACGTCGAGTACGGCAACTCGCCGACCACTGCACTCCGGGTCAACGTCTTCCACCACCCGGAGGCGGCTCCTGGGGGGACGAGAGGGGGCGCGACGCCGGAGGGCGGGGGAACGGCGAAAGGCCCGTCGCTCCCAGGGACCATTCGTATCCCCGCGGAGATGAACGCCACCAGCGGACATCTGAGCGAGCTGCGAGCCGAAGCGCGCCCGCTGCTGATGAAGGGGGCAGGGCCAGAGTCTGCGCCGGTGCCCCCCCCAGCCGGCGCCCAGGAAATGCTGTACTCGAGCGGCGCTCTCCAGCTCCGCGGCTGGCTGGCCAAGCCGAACACCCCAACCGCGGCGCCCGCTGTGGTCTACCTACACGATGGCTTCAGCCCAAGCCACGCGGACTGGGCGGCTGCAAGTGAGTTCCTGAGCAAGGGCTTCGCGGTGTTCCTCCCGCAGTTCCGCGGCGAAGCCGGGAACCCGGGAGACTTCAGCGCATTCTTCAACGAGGTGGATGACGTCATCGCCGCAGGCACGGCCAGCGCCGGCTTACCAGGAGTCGATCCCAAGCGCGTGTACCTCGTCGGACGCGGAAACGGCGCCGCGTTAGCGTTGCTCGCCGCTGAGTTGGCTGGCCCCTTCGCGGCGGTCGCTGCGCTAGCTCCGGTGGACACGACGCGCCTCGCCTTTCAGCGTCCAATGGAGATGCCGTTCGACACCAGCGACATCCAGGAGCTCACGCTGCGTGACCCGTTGCAGTTTCCCGGCGACCTCCAGCTAAGAACCCTGATTCTCACCCCCGACGCGGCGCCGCTTTCGGACGCCTTCTGTGCCAAAGCGGCGAGTGGCCGGTGTAGGGTGGCGCGCCTGGGTGGTACCCCGGCGGCGGATGCTCAAGCCGTGATTGCCGCGTGGCAATAAGCCGTGAATCGCAGCTCGCTGGGACCGAGCAAGCGCCAAGGGCCAGGCGGCGACGGAAAAAACCTCCAGACCCTCGCGGGATTTGGGTGCTAGCGTAGGCACAAGTGCCCGAGCCGAGCGAGCCTCCGTCGGGGCGCGCGCATTCCCAGGCGGCGGCCCCAGAAGAAACCCCAGCGGAAAAGCGCTCGACGCTCAGCGAGCGCTCGCGCTTTCGCTACGCCGTTGGCTTGATCGGGGTTGCGGTGGCTTCTGCGGCCTTCGCGATTGTGTTCCGCGCGTCCCTGGCCTGGCTGAACCGCACGTTGTTTGGCGCGTCGGACGTCGTCGCCGCGGTGGGCAGCTTGGAGCCGTGGCAGCGCGCGCTGCTGCCTGCCGCCGGGGCGCTGCTCGGCGGTTTCGTCTCGCGACTCGTGACGCGTTCCGGTGGCGTCGGCGACGTGATGGAGGCGGTGGTGCTCGGGCGCGTCACGCTGTCCATGCGCAGCACGCTGCTCAAGTCGACCGCTTCTTGGCTAGCAATTGCCAGCGGCGGCTCACTAGGCCGAGAGGGGCCACTGATTCAGTTCGGCGGTGCCGCGGGGCAAAGCCTTGGCAGCGCACTCCGCCTGCCGCTCAGCCAGACACGCATTCTGATAGCGGCTGGCACGGCCGCTGGCTTCGCTGCCGCGTACAACACGCCGTTTGCTGCAGTGCTGTTCGTGCTCGAGGTGGTGATCGGTGTGGTCGTGCTCGAGGCCTTCTGGCCGCTGCTGATCGCTACGGTCCTAGCGACGAGCATCACACGCGCCGTCGCGGGCCCAGGTCCGATCTACGGCGAGCACAGCTTCGCCATGACCAGTCGCTGGGAGCTGCTAGCGTTCGCTGGACTCGGCCTGGTGGTGGCCCTGGGAGCGCAGGTATTCATGCGCTTGCTGCGCTGGGGCGAGCACGCTTTCAAGCGGCTGCCTTGGGGCAAGCCTTTCCGCGTAGCAATTGGAGGGCTGCTCGCAGGCTCGGTGATCGCCTTCCTGCCCGAGGTCGCCGGCAATGGCTACGAACCGCTGAATCGCCTGATCGGGGGTCAGTTCTCCGTGGGCTTCGTGGTGCTGCTACTGGGGGGCAAGATGCTCGCGACCACGTCATCGGTTTCTTCCGGTAGCCCTGGCGGCGTGTTCACGCCCACGCTGCTCGTGGGGGGTTCCATTGGCTTCGTCTTCGCAGCTGGGTTGGTGCACGCAGGCTGGCTGCCAGCGAGCGCCATCGGAGGTTACGCGCTGGTGGGCATGGCGGCTGCGACGGCAGCAACGACGCATGCCCCGCTGCTCGCGGCGGTGATGGTGTTCGAGCTCTCGGGAGACTACGCGATCGCGCTCCCGCTGCTGCTCGCCACGGCGCTCGCCGCAGCGTTCTCACGCCGCCTGCGCGCGCAATCTATCTACACCGCGGAGCTGAGCGATGGTGGAGCCGAGTGGCAGCTCACCCTGAGCGGGCGACGCGGGAGCGTCAACGACGCCTGACAGGACGCTGATTGGCAGGGTGTTTTTCAACACCCTGCTAAAGAATCAAACCGCCTTGGGCCGACTCTGCACTGGCCGCGAAGCCGTGCGATGTTTCCCCGAGGCATCGTACAATCGCGCGTGGAGGTCTTCGGCGGTCACCATCTCGCACAACGGCTCCAGGATCTCGAGCGCCATGTCGTGGCGCTCCCGAGAACCTGACGCGCAGCAGTCCTTGATCACCATCACGCGAAATCCGCGATCGAAGGCAGCCAGCGCGGTCGCGAGCACCGCATAGTGAGTGACGACACCGGCGACCGCCAGCGTGTCGATGCCTCGCTTGTTCAGCCAGTGCCCGAGGTTGCTGCTCTCGAATGGAGAGAGTGTGTTCTTCCAGAACACGTGCTCGTCTGCCGTGGGGATCAGCTCGGGAACCTGAGCCGTACCGGCGGTCCCGCGCTCGAAGGCAGCGCTCTCCATCACGTAGTTCTCGAAGGAGCTGAGCCGTCCTCCGACCAGCTCCGGATAACCGGACTCGAAGCCATGCGCGACGAATGCGTAGTGGGGCGCGCCGGCAGGCAAGTCGCGGAGCTGTTCCAGAAGCCAACCAGCCTGAGATCTCACCTCTTCAAACCCCGCGATCACTTCCTCCGATTGACTCACCATCCGCCCACCACGAGCGCACACGTCGTGCTGGTAGTCGATGAACAGCACGGCTGTGTCATGAACGTTGATCGACGCCATGTTCCCCCCCGTTTGATGTGGCACCGTGAGGCGCCAACTGCCAAGGGTAGCGCGCTATGCGGGGTCGGAAAAGTCAGGTCCCACGTCACACTTGCAGGCTCGCGAACGATAGCTCCCTCATGCGCTTCATCCTCGACGCTGCCGCCCCATTCCACGCAGCCCACACCGCGCGGACTCTTGCTCGACGGCTCCATGCTTTTCCACGCTGCATAGCAGTGCGTCCGTGCGGGTGGCTGTTCACGGCCCTAGTGGGACTACTCCTGACGCAGCCGGCGGCTGGAAAGCCAAACAAAACGCGAGGCTCCGCGGCTAACACGGCGGCAAAAGCCACGCCTACCCCCGCCCGACAGCAGCCTCGTGCGGCAGCGTCGACTGGGGCGTCGAGTGGGACATCGAGTGGGACATCGACCGTGGCGCCGAGCGATTCGGGTTGGGGCGACGCCTATCCGAGCATCAAGCGCGATCTCGAAGCGGGTAGGCCGCTGGTGGTCCACGTCACGGTTCCACTCTGCTCGAACGCGCAGATCGACTGTGGCGCGAGCTGGGCTGGTCAGCCGGGCCGCCTGGAGACCAACCTCTACTGGGGTGCGATCTTCGGGGCGCGACGTATCTTCGACGGTAAGCGTAGCGGTTGGGAGCGCGTCGAGGTGACGAAGCAAGACGACGTCTACCTCGAACGCGTCGTCTATCGACGTATTGTTTCCGCAAAGAACTGGCACCTCCAACGATGCGCGCACCCCACCGCGCCCGGCACTGTTTCGAAGGCACCCTGTCAGATCGAGCAGCTGGTGGTGTTGCAGGCCGTGCACGGCAGCAAGATCGATCGCGCCATCGATGATCTGTGGCGTAACGCAACCGAGGGCGCGCGGGTCAGCTTCAAGGATCCGCAGCGCGAAGCTGACGCGCAGAAGCGCAGCGAGGTCGTGCACGTGGCTGGATACGCCGGGCACAATCGCCTCATGGACGGCAAGCGCTTGCCGAGCCTGTCGCCGGCGGATGTGCTCGCGCGGGACGCCCCAGCTCACCCCGCCTTCGTGCTCGCCTGCTACTCGGACCGCTACTTCAGCGCGTCACTCGAGAGCGCTGGCTCGAAGAACCTGGTGTCCACCCAAACCCTGATGGCGCCCGAAGGCTACTTGGTAGACGCCGTCGTCAAAGGGTTGGGGGAGAACGACAGCCCGACCGCGCTCACCGATCGCGCGATTCGCACCTACGCGAAGTGGCAGCGCATCTCCATCGCACAGGCGCGGCAAACGTTCCGCGCGGCAAAACGCCGCCCCTGAGCTACGGGAGCGAGGCTCCGGCTATGTTCCGCGCAGCCTCAACTCGGGGCCGCACCGGACAGCCCTCTACGTGGTCGTTCACGAGCCCCATAGCCTGCATGAAAGCATACACCGTCGTCGGCCCGACGAAGCTGAATCCCCGCTGTTTGAGCGCCTTACTGAGCGCTACTGACTCGGGCGTCTTCGACAGCGCGAGTAGCGCTTGCTTCGTGCAACGCCTCGGCCGGGTTTGGGGGTGAGGAGCGAAATGTAGCACGAAGGCGTGCAACGAACCGTGCTCCTTCACCAGCTCCTGAGTGCGCTTTGCGTTGTTGATCGTGGACTCAATCTTTCCGCGGTGCCTCACGATCCCCGCGTCTCCGAGTAGCCGCTCGACGTCCTTCTCGCCGAAGCGCGCTACACGACGGTAGTCGAAGCCTTTAAATGCCTTGCGGAAATTCTCTCGTTTGTTGAGGATCGTGAGCCAGCTCAGGCCAGACTGAAAGCCTTCCAGACACAGCTTTTCGAACAACCGCGTGTCATCGCTGACGGGAAAGCCCCACTCCGTGTCGTGATAGTGCTGGTAGATTGCAGGCTGCGCGCCCCACCAGCAACGCACCACGCCGTCCTCGCCGCGTACCAGTCCCTCTGCGAGCTTCGCCATTGCGCGACGCTACCACTTCCAGCTGAACCCAACCGCGCCGAGGGGGCGGCTGCTGACACGCCGCTGGCAGCAGCCACACCCCCCTAAGCGCGCGAACCTCAGCGCTGGCGGTGACACCAGCGGCGGACGCTGCTGTCACCCGTGCGAAAGGTGTCGCGCAGGTCGACGGCGCGCACACGCGCACAGCCGATCTGATTGGCTGACGGGGGGGCGACTCGAGCTAGCCTTTGCCCTTGGTCTTCGTCTTATGGGGCTTCGCGTTGGTTTCGATGAACTCGATGATCTTGCTGGCGACGTCGACTTCCGTCGCCTTCTCCACGCCTTCCAGGCCAGGCGACGAGTTGACCTCCATCACCACCGGCCCGGTATTCGAACGCAACATGTCCACGCCGCACACATTGAGTCCCATCGCCTTGGCAGACGCCAGCGCCGTCGCGCGCTCGACGCTGCTGAGCTTGACGGCGGCGGCACTGCCCCCGCGGTGCAGGTTCGAACGGAACTCACCCTCCGCGCCTTTGCGCTGCATCGCGGCGACAACCTTGTCCCCGACGACAAACGCGCGCACATCTGACCCGCCAGCTTCCTTGATGAACTGCTGAACCAGGATGTTGACCCCGGCACCACGGAAGGCTTCAACCACAGACTTCGCCGATCGCGGCGTATCCGCGAGGACTACACCGATGCCCTGCGTCCCTTCGAGGAGCTTGATCACGACCGGGGCGCCACCGACGGTTTCGATGATCTCCCCCGTGAAGCGCGACTCGTGCGCGAACGTCGTGTTCGGCAAGCCAATGCCCTTGCGCGCAAGCAGCTGCATCGACCGCAGCTTGTCTCGCGAGCGTCCGATGGCCACCGACTCGTTCAGGGGATACGTGCCGATCATCTCGAACTGACGCAGCACCGCGAGCCCGTAGAATGTGACAGACGCGCCGATGCGCGGGATCACCGCGTCGTAGTACTCGAGCTCCTTGCCACGATAGAACAGCGACGAACCCGATGCCTTGATGTTCAAGTAGCAGCGCAGGGTGTCGATGATATCGAACTGGTGGCCGCGCGCTTCCGCAGCCTCCTTGAGTCGCTGATGGGAGTACAGTTTGGCGTTTCGAGCCAGCATCGCAATCTTCACGCTTCGCCCCTTCCGTTGCGGTGAACGGTCACGATAACAAATCGTCCGGCGAACGTCTGCCAGGCAACTCCAAAGTCGGCGCGGAGCAGATTGCCACGATGTGTTCCCTGCGGAATCCCGTAAGCCGCTGCGCTCGCAGAACAATTCGTTGAGTGGGCGCCGACCTGTGCTGCCTCAAGCTGCCTACTTGGCCTTCTTGAGCACTTCCTTTGCGAGCTTCCTGTGCTTTGCTGCCTCCTTCGCGTTGGGCACCGCTGCATACGCCCGTGCCAGGAGGTCGTGGACTTTCGCCTGGTCCTTCGGTCGGCCTTTGCAGAGCAGCGCGGATTGGCCTTCGAAGATTGCACGGGGCACCATCTTGGACGCGAGCAGCACCTCACCAAAGACGCGGTGTGTATCCATGCCTTCCAGATCCGCCCAGGTGCCGGCCTCCCCCGCGGCGCGAGCTTCGGCGAGCTCCTTCTTCTCCAGCAGCTTCTCCATCAAGCGGCGGTAGACTCGCGGATCGTGTTGCTCGAGCTTCGCGAGCTTGCGCAGACCGTCGAGCTCCGCTGCCTCGTCCTTGGTTTTGGTCGCCAGGTCAACCAGCGCCTGAACTGGCTCCGCCATGCTCGGATCGAGCTTGCTCGCGGCCTCGAGCTCGCTCTTCATACCCGCTGCGTCTCCAGTACCCTCGGCGATATCCGCGAGCATCATGCGCACTGCGTAGCCGTCATTCCCGTTCGTGATCAGCTGCTTCAAGAGCCGCTTGCCCTCCGCCGCGTCGCGCTTGGCCAGCGCAAGCTGAGCTTGCAGGAAGATCGCGTCGGGGAACTTGGGGTCAGCCTTCAGCGCGGCTTGCAGCGCGGAGTCCGCTTGCTTGGCTTTGCCCTGGCGCAACAGCGCGAGGGCGTACACCGTCTGCGCTCTGGCATCACTTGGAGCCTTCTTCGCGGCGTCCTCCGCGTCCTCGAAAGGCCCGGTGCGGCGAATGGGCATGAACTGGGTCTTGTAGCGACTGAGCAGCTTCCCGCTGAAAGCCGCGAACTCTTGGTCTAGGTCCGTGCTGTCCTTGCCGAGAGCCAGCTTGAGTACTTCGGGCGTGCGCTTTCCCTCTGCCCACAGCTCGAGCATCTTGTTCAGCTTCGCGCGGCCGTACTTTTCCCCGAGCATCACCAGGATCTGGCTCGAAGCGTAGTACGCCGTCGCGATGTCGCTGAGCTCTTCGGCGCGCGTGAAGGCTTTGTTCATGTTGCCCAGCTTCGGCAGCCGATCATCGCGTAGCGCCGCGAACAGATCCTGATCTTGTTCACGCTGCCACTCCGGCCGCGCGACGATGGTCTCGTACTCCGCCATGCCCTCCGTGAACCAGCGCGGCACATGGCTCTTGCTCATTTGTATATGGAAAACGTGCGCCAGCTCGTGCCAAACGGTCATGCCCACGTTGAAGGTCTCGTTGTACGGGCTCATCGATGCGAGTGTCTTGCCGAAGCAAACACCTTGAATCGCAGTGCCCGGCAAACCGCTGGTGCGAATCGCAAAGTCCTGCCTGTCAGCGTAGAGCTCGACACCAATCGGCTGGCTGGGCGTGAAGCCGTAGTACTTGACCATGGCCTTCCAAGCGTCGCGCATCAGCCCTGGGATGTAGCGCTCGAGGATGGCCTTCTCCTTCTTGTAGTAGCGGAAGGTGAACTGGCCTTCCTGGACAGACACGTACTGTCTCGCGATCGTCTCCTCGTACAAGTTCAGGGTGTTGAACACGCGTACGTTGAACTTGTCCTTGTCGAACGCCGAGTTCAGCGCCTGGAGGCCCTCCTTGTCGTTTCCGGCGCGAATCAGGTTCAGGCCGAGCTGGGCCTCTGCTTTGGCGTCCTCGGAGTCGATCTTGATCGCCTCACGCATCATCTCGACGACCTCGTCGTAGCGGTGCTCCCACTCCGCGTAGTCCCCGATGATCTGAAACATACGGGAATACTGCGGGTTCAGCTTCAGCACCTTCTGCTTGGCCTTCTGGAAGCCAGCATTATCATCCGCAAGGAAACGCACCGCCGCCTTCAGGCTCAGCAAGTCCAGGTCCCGCGGGTTGTACTTCAAGCCGTCGTCGAGGTGCTGATCTGCATCCGCGAGTTCCATGTCGCGGAGGTTGATACCTGCCAGGACGAAGTGGGCGTTGCCGAGCTTCGCGTTGATCTTGAGCGCTTCATTGACCAGCCGTGTGGCGGCGTCGAAATCCAGCGCTTGAGCAAGCTTGACGTGGGCCATCCACACCAGCGCCTCAGGGTGATTGGGCGCCTGGGCCAGGACCTCCTTCACGACCTCCTCGGCGTGTCCCGGATCGTACTTCTCGAGAAACAGCTCCGCGCGCCAGAGCAGGGTTTGGATATCGCCTGGCTTCGCTCGCTCCGCTTCGTTGAACGCGTCGTTCGCGTCTTGTGGCGAGCGCAGCAGGTGTGCCGCGCGACCGACCATCGCCAGACCGACGGCGTCGGTGTCGTTGATCTTGTCGCTGTTGTAGTCCTCGATCAGCGTCATCAAGCTGGCTTCAGCGTCACCACGCTTGCCCTTTTCCAAGAGGATTTCTCCTTGGAGCAAGCGCGCTGAGCGCGCGTCAGGATCCTTCTCCACCTTCTCGAGCCAGGAGAGCGCCTCGTCCAGCTTGCCCTCTGCGCGCAGCGCCTTCGCCGCGAGCGTGGTCGCCTCGGCCTTGAACTGCTTATTCTTGGCTGCGGACTTCGCCGCCGCTACCGCGTCGTCGTAGCGCCCGGTGAGCACGAGCAGCTCCGCCAGGCGTGTCTCCGCTTCAGCCTTCTGCTTGCCCACCAGAGCCGCCCGCAGGTTCGCCTCCGCTTCCCCATACTCGCTCTTGAGCAACAGGTCCTTGCCTTGAGCCAGCGCCTTGGCGGGGTCCCGAGGAGGCTTCGCGGCAGGCGTGGCTGGCTTGCTCGGCGCTGCAGGCTGTGCCTGGGCGCCAGCACAGGCACAGGTCGAACCGGCTAGCGCGCCGCACAGCAGCAGCAACGCAGCCAGCGGCCGTCGGCGCCAGGCGACACCTGAAGACTTGGAATTGGCGGAGGAAGACGGATGCATCAGACGCGCTCGCACCCCGGAATACTGTCGGAGCTACCTCGGCGTGGCCAGCGCGGATTCCCCCAAGCGCTACCCCCTCTGCCCGCTTGCTTGGCGAGCGCGCATCCGCGCCGCCCGCGCGGTGCGCCACTGGCGTATGGGCAACGTGCGGTCTCACAGGCCCGCGGAGCCAGCTTGTGCGATACCTGGTGCCTGATGATCGTCGTCAACACTGAAACCGTCGCCGGCTATCGCGTGCAGCGCGTGCTGGGGCTCGTCCAGGGAAACACCGTGCGCGCGAAGAACTTTGGGCGTGATTTCCTAGCTGGCCTGAAGAACATCGTCGGTGGAGAGCTCTCGGAGTACACGGAGCTGCTCACGGAGTCTCGACAGCAGGCAACCCAGCGCATGCTGGACGAAGCAACACGCTTGGGAGCCAACGCCGTAATCAATGTTCGCTATTCCACCAGCGCAGTGACCGCCGGCGCAGCGGAGCTCTACGCCTACGGCACTGCGGTGCTGCTCGTCCCGGAGAGCTGATGGAGGCCCTGCTCGGTCTCCTGTCGGTCTCGTCTCTCTTGTTCATCGGGTGGTACTGGGGTGCGAGACGTCGGGCGCTCCACCGCGAGTCCTTGGCGCAGCGCGAGAGCCAACTCGACCACGTGCTGGTTAGCAACTCGAAGCACTACCTCGGCAGCGCCGCGCTCCCGCCGCGCTTGGTCACGGTGGAGCTCGTGTGGGGACTTGATCGCTTTCAAGCGTTCCTTGCAGCGCTGGTGAATCTCTTTGGTGGAGAGATGGAGAGTGTCACCGAGGTGATGGCGCGCGCTCGACGCGAAGCCTTGGTGCGACTCAAGGCGGACGCCCACGCCGCCGGCTACGACGCCCTTGCCAATCTCCGCATGGAAACGGCTGACATCGGCAATGACCCTCAGCAGCGCGACCTCAAGGTGGCGCTAATCGGCAGCGCGACAGCCTATCGGCGACTTCGGGTGGAACCCTGACTCAATCGGGGCGCGCGGCGATCTCCAGCAGCCGAACGCGGCTGCTCACCCCCCAAGAACCCGTCCCCGTCGCAGAATCGCCCTCGAACAGCCCAGTCAATTGCCGCGCGGCACTACCATTTCGCTGCGCAATCTCTAGCGTGCCGAACGAGTTCACCAGAGCGCATAGCTCCCCTTCGGCCACCTCGGAGTAAGTGCGAACGAGCGGGATGTCCAGGTGCTGGACCCGCACTCGAAAGCGTCGGGGCTCCTTCAGCGCGTCTGGGCAATACTCAGCGAGCTCCAAGTTGGTGATGCCATTGCCGAAGTGATCGACCACCACCACCTCGGCCTCAAACCCGGTCGAGAGCTTCAAGACAGCCTGATTGGGCGTCGGTACCACCTCATGCACCTCGGGTCCGACCTCCGCAAAGGGCAAACCTGCAACCAACTCTGCGCCGACCGGCGCGAATAGGTCGCGACCATGAAAGGTGTGACTCGCGAGCTCGACCTTCAGCCCGGGAGCGCCCAAGTCAATCTCGCGCACCTCGGCTTGATCACCTCGCCGACGCGCGAGTGCGAGCACTTCGCCGACCAAGCCGTTGTCAGGCAACACGAAGCAGTGCCCCTGCACGCTAACGACGAGCGCACGTCGCTGGCTCCCGACGCCAGGGTCCACCACCGCGACATGGACAGTTCCTCGAGGAAACCAATGAAAAGCATGGCGCAGGTAGAATGCACCGGCGCGTACGTCCTGGGGTGTGATGTGGTGGGTGAGGTCAACAATGCGGGCCGTGGGAGCGCGCTGGAGCACGATGCCGTGCATGATACCGACGAACGGGTCCTTCAACCCGAAGTCAGTCAGCAGCGTCAGCACGCCGCTACGCTGAGCCGCGCTCCCGCGGTGCGTCACGGCGGCGTCGACTCCTGCCCTGGCAAGGGTGCCCGCCAGCGCGTGACCCGACGCGGAAAGTCTCCAAGCTTTGCGCTGCTCGGCGACTCGACGCCTCGCCACGCCGAACGCAGCGCGGCGACCACGTGGGACGTGAGCCAGGCCGGAGGCTCGACTGCTGTTTCCTCCCGGCAATTGATTGCGAGGTCAACGTCGCCCTTCTCTAGGCTCATCGACGCGCTCCCCACCCAGTCGCGATCGGCGGTCACGAGCTCCAGCTCGTAGCGCAAGCGGCCATTTTCCAAGGTGCTGCGGCGCGCCACGAAGCGGCCGCCGGTTGTCGGTCGACTAGTAGACACGGGGAGACCATAGCACTTCCGGGTCAGGCGCCACACGGACTCGCACGCCCCGATCAGGATGCTTGCCCCGAGAGCGGCGGGGCAAGCCGCTGCTCCAGCACGCCCTGGAGGGTGGCTAGCGCCTGGTTGAATCCCCGCAAGCGTTCGCCCCGCGTGGACTCGATATCCAAGTCACACAAGAGCAAGCGCAGCGGCTCGATGACCTGGGTCAGCATCGCGTCGGACCGTCCAAGCTGGGCGAGAAAGTCGACATAGCCGAGGCACCTCAAGGGCGCCGCGGCGTCGCCCGCTGGTACAGGCTGGGTGACCGCCTCGCCGATCGCCTGCTGCTGGAGTCGGAACACCTGACGGTCACCCTCCCCGGTGTGCAGGCGATTGCTCGACAGCTCGCGAATCATGCGGTCAAGCTCGCTCACGACTTCATCCTTGGCGTCCCGAGCTCCAAACACCTCTTCACCGATCTCGAGCCGCAGGATCCGATCCATGAAGAACAGCCGCGCGAACAGGTACAGCGTGGAGTTCATGTAGTAGCTATGGGTCATCGACCAACTGGGCGCGATGCGCTCTTCACAGTCCTGCGCCAGGGCAACGTGGGCACCGCTGACCAGGATATTGTCGAGCCGACGGCGCAAGCTCTTCACGGCGTCGAATGCGTCATCCCCCCAGCGATCGACCGCCTCTCGCACGCGCTCCCGGCGCCTGGCCTCGCCTTCCGTCGCTTGCTCGTGATCGAAGCGGCTAGTCGCTAGATCACTCTCGAGCTGCTTGATGCGTTCGGTCGTACGGCGGGTGATGAAGTGCTGAGTGAGCGCGCTCACCACGACGGCAGTCACGGCAGGGTTCACGACAGCGGCGATCCACATCGGGTCCATGGGGCGAGGAGTGTCCAACGTTGCTTCCCCGCTGGCAACGAAAGCAGCACACAGCTACGCCAGCCGCGCCAATGCGAGGTGATTGCGCCTGATCCGCGCGGCAAGTGCGAAGCGCTCCTGCACCGGGATTGCTGGGGAGAGTGTTCCCGACGCTCGGCGAGGCCAACAAGCTACGGGTCGCCGACGCGGCGTGTGGTCTTGTGACTCCCGGTTCACATTTCGCCCCCATCGCACGTGGACGATGGCTCGCGTTAGGCTCGTGAGCCGACTGAGCATTGCAGTGCGAGCTGATCTCCGGACCTCGACGCTGGCAGCGCTCGCCCTCGCGCTCCGCGGTTTTGCATGTGAAAATGCTCCAGTTGTGGGCGATGGCGCGACGCGGCAGGCCGCTGTAGTGAGCGCTCCAACCCGGCGTTCCCGTCTGCAAACACCGGGGCGCCGTGGACGCACGTGGATCGAATTTGAGACAACCAAGTGACGGCTGCGGTTAGCCTGGACCAATGCTTGCGAGGAGACGGGCGCGCCGCGCTCTGGGGACCGGTTTGCTGAGTGGCCTTGTGCTGCTCAGCGCGGGAGAAGCGCATGCGTTCTCGACGCGCATTCACATCATGCTCGCGAACGATATCCGCAAGGAATTGATTGCCGGCGGAGGCAACAGCGTCGCCCTCAAGCTGAGTGGGTACAGTGTCACGCTCAGTGAAGAGGATGCGCGCGCCATTCGCGACAACCCGTTGGAGTTCCGTGCTGGCGCCATCGGCCCCGACAACACCGTGTTCCCGGGCATGACGGACCCGAGTCATGCCCTCCACCAGCAGCCCTACGCGCAGTGCCAGCTGCTCTATGACGAGGCGCTCACTGACGCGGAGCGCGCGTACGCTCTGGGCTGCTTTCTCCATGGCTCCACGGACGCCATCGCCCATCACTACGTGAACTTCATGAGCGGTGAGACGTTCACCCTCACCCCGATCACGTCCGGCAGAGAGTCTTCGTGGGACAACGTGGTGCGCCACATCGTGGCGGAGTCACAGATCCAGGAGGCGGCCTACGATCAGAGCCCAAGCTCTTTCGGAGCGGGGACGCTGGCCCACACGATCCCTCAAGGGTTCGTGCTCCGCACCTACTTCGGTACACAGAACCCGGTCTGGCTGGCGATGACGGAGCACGCGCGCGCGAAGTTCGAGGCCGCGAGGAGCGCAAACCCGAATGGCTCGTTCGTCTCCATCGTGAACTCCGCCGACCTCCCCGCCGCCGACCATCTGGCGCTGGCGCCGTTCTACATCGAGGAGATTGATCGCGAGCGGCTGGATATCCGCCTGGATATTGAGACTCGCATCGCCGAACTGCAAGATTGGAACACCACGGACGGCTTCGAGCTGGGGGTGACCGCGGGCAGTGACGGGCAGCTCGGCACTCCTGACGATCAAACGGACTGCGACTTCAGCTGTCCCGTCCTGTACTCAACCTACAAGACCTACGTCGCGCTCCTGACCTCGCGCTTCGATGCGAACAATCAGCCGCTACCGAGCGCCTTCGACAAGCTCAGCGAGAAGCTACATGACGACTTGTATGGCTTCATGCCCGCCTACGCGCAGACGGTGTCGGGACTGAGCACGGAGCTGAACAGCCCTCTCGCGCCCGGCGCCCCGCAGTTCAGCTTGAGCAAGAGCCGACTCGGCGTGCTGATGCAACCAATGAAGGACTGGGCGAACGATATCACGAACCTGGATTACGAGACCGTCGCCCAGGCCGTGCTTCCCCAGTGGTACCTCGATCTGCAGAGCACCCTCGAGACCCTCGGCATCAACATCCCGCCCGCCGACATCATCCGCGCGGTGTTCGATCCCATCGTGCAGCCAATCAAGGACACGTTGAAGGACAAGGCTATCGACCTCGCCGAAGAGTACGTGGGCACTTTGATCGACGAGCTGGAATCGAAGCAAGACGGGGTGCTCGCCGAGTACGACTCTCGGCTCGCCGCCGCTGCCGACCCCAACCTGAACGGTACCGCCCTCGACAACTTCTTCGACTCCGGCCTCTACGCCCACGCCTTCAACATCGCCGCGGTGACCTTCGCGGACCACCGCATGGTTGTGCCAGCGACCGGCGATCAGGGACCGGCGTCGTTCGACGCCAGCCATACCCCCGCGTGGATGCAACCCGGCGTCTGCGACTACCTTCGCCCCGCCGTGTTTCCTCTCGGCATCGATACGAAGGCCCTGATCAGCGTGCGTCAGAACGACACGGACTACCCCGCCCGCATCACCGAGGATGCTCCGGTGGAGTGCCACAGTGGCAGCCTGATGAGCTTCGCTGCGAACGCGTCCACTGCGGACTGTGCGCTGACCGACCTGGCTGATCTGGTGCTCGATCCGGGACACCAAGGGTCGGTGAGTCGTGCGTTTCCACCGGCGCTTTCCGACGCACCCGCGACCTGCCTGAACGTCGCGGTTCCTGGGTTGCCCGATCCGCCGGAGAACCCCAGTGGCGGCACCGGTGGAAGCGCCGGCAGCGCGGGAGCCGGCGGTGATGCCGGCAGCCCTAACGGAGGCAGCTCGGGCTCAGGCGGTTCCTCGGGGAACAAGGCGACGGGCGGCGGTGACGATGGCGGCTGTGGCTGCCGTACGACCGGGGAAGGTCAGGGCAGCGGCGGCGGCGCGTTGCTGCTCGGGGCGTCTCTGCTCGCGCTCCGTCGACGTCGGCGCGGCCGACCCGAACCCGGCAATTTTTCCTTAGAAAGCCGCAACGGGCGGCGCTGCGAGAAGTGATGAAGACTCCCATGTTTCGTTTGAGCGTTTTCGGCGTGTTCCTTGGCTGCGGGCTATTCGTGGCATGCGGGGGTGACGATGGTGGCGGCGGCTCCGGCGGCTCCGGCGGGCAAGGCGGTGCGGCGGGCGCAGGTGCAGTAGGCGGCAGCGCAGGCGCCGGTGGCGACGCCGGTAGCGCTGGCATGGGAGGAACGGGTGGAGCGATGGGAGGCAGCGCGGGAGTAGGCGGCGCTGCGGGGAACGCCGGGAACGCCGGGAACGCCGGGAGCGGCGGCAGCGGCGGAAACGCCGCGGCGGAGCTCCTCAATGACCTCGGCCAGTCGGTTTGGCACGGCCTGCAGACGCGCAATGGTGTGGAACGCGCCTACGAGTTGTCGTTCGATGCCGATCAGACGCTGTGGGCGGAAGTTCAGAACCCATTTGGTCCCGCGCGGAACCGTGAGATGCGCGTGTTCAGCGTGGCCAGCGACGGCGCGAGCGTCTCCACCACCGTCATCACTCCCCAGGGGTGGCCAGTGCCGCAGAACAACGGTGAGAAGAAGGACTTCACCGTTACGGTGGTCGACGGCTCGCCCCGACAGTTGGTGGTTGAGCGCGATGGAGCGGTCGAAACCTATGACGAGGGTCCGTACCCCGAGCCGCAGACCGGACTGACCGCCTTTGTTCGTGTGTTTCCTTCCAGCGGAGCGGTGTACGACGCATTCTGCGGGAAAGGCACGTTCGAGCTTCAGCCGGACCGGCTGCCTATTTGGGACTTTGCACGGGACAACTCCCTCGAGCAGGAGCTGGGCTCGGACATCGTGGCTGGCGTCCCTCTGGACACCTGGAGCGATCCGAGCGGAAACAATCAGTTTGCAGTGAGCAACGTCCCAGGGTTCGACCGACTCGGCGGGACTGAACTCAGTGACCAGTTCAACTTCATCGTCACCTACTGGGGCACGCTGAGCCACACCGGCGGCAACATTTCCCTGCGCGAACAGAACGATCAAGTGCAGGACGCGCTGTGGGCTTGGCTCGGCGACGGAGTTGGCAGCAACAACACCAACGACTTGTTCCTCGAGGTGCACAGCCTTGCAGGCGCTGACCTCACCCCCGACGAGCCCAGCGGGAGCTTCGCGGCAGGCAACGTCGATTTCGAAGCGATGGTGCTGCGTTGTAACGACGCAATCACGAAGCAGATCGATGTTCAGGTTCGCTTTGGCAGCGGTGCGTGGACGCTGGTTGCAGACGCGCCGACCGCCCCGCTCATCAACGACACCCTGTTCCCTCCAGCGCTCTGACCCCGGAAGCGCTGGAGCCTCGAGGCAGCCACTCGGTGGCTGTCGTGGGCCTTTGTGCAGTGCTCCGGGCTGGCAGCACCCCAACGCGCGAGACCGTACTCGGCCGCGCGACCGCGCGACGGAAGCTCGCCTCACGCCGCGCTAAGTGCACGGCCGACGCGGATGTGCTTTGAATGAGTGGTAGCCATGACAACTTCTCACTTCTGGCGCGGCCCACTCCCCTTGTTGTGCGTTTTCGTCGCCCTTGGGTGCAACATCATCATCGGCCCGGAGCCTGGCGGCCCCGGAGAATCCGGAGGCGCGAGCGGTAGCGCGGGGAACGGCGCGAGCGCTGGGAGTGGCAACGCCGGCGGCACACCGAGCGCGGGCGGCAGCGGTCCGGGTGGAAGTGGCGGAGCCGGCGCGATGGCGAATGCTGGCAGCGCTGGGACGGCTGCCTCAGGCGCGGGAGGTACCGGTGGAGCCCAGCCGACGGGTCCCGTGCCCAGGATTTTCTACACGGATATTACCCACGCACCGGTGAGCGGCGGTCCGGCAGGCGGCGGCGCACTCGTGACGCTCTACGGTTCTGACTTCGGGTCTATGGCAGGACAGGTCGAGTTCAACGGGCAACTCCTCACGATCGTGAGCTGGGGCGACGACGCGGCGCGCGGGCTCAAGAAGGTCGTCGTGCAACTTCCGGCAGGCACCCAGGTCGGAGCAGGGCAGCTACAGCTTATTACCTCAGGGAATCAACGCAGCAACACGCAGGGGCTCACCACCACGAACAAGAAGATCTGGTACGCGGCGCCCAACACGAACGGTGATGGCAAGAGTATGGCAACGCCCATTGCACTGTCTGACGTCGACGACGTCTACCTACCCGGTGACCTCGTCTACTTGATGGACGGCGACTACGACTACGCGATCCCGAACTGCTTCAACGCGGAGGCTTGCTCCTGGGTGTTGAAGCTGACGGACGCGCCCTCTGCCAGCGAGCCCGTGCAGGTCATGGGCTATCCGGGAGAGCTCGCGCGCTTCACTGGAGAGCCGTTCGGCATCCGCGTCGACCAGAGCTACACGCGACTCGGGAACATCAACGTGCGCCTACCTGACGTCGCTGGCGTGGGCGTGATGGTGCACGGGCGCAACGTGACGCTCGTTGGCAGCGAGATCAGCGCCGGCGGACACACCCAGGGCGCCAACGCGGGCCTGGCCATGGGAGACCAGGCTTCCGACCTGGACGTGCTCGGGAACTACTTTCACGGCTTGTTCTCGGGCACCGACTCGTTCAGCGGTGGCGCTCGAGTCGAGCGCTACAACGAGTTTCGCTCCCTGGCGCGGGTCGTCCACATCGATCCCGCGGCGCCGCTCACTCACTACGGGAACCACGCGGTGGACGTATACCAGTACGCCATCATCTCCGCCGGCGGCGGCGCGCAGGCCAAGATCGAGCTCTTCGACAACCTCTGTGAGATGGCGAAGTACGCCGTCTTTCAGACCGCGAGCGGCGCCAAGGGCGACGTGCTGTTGCGAAACAACACCATCGACACTCGGTGCCTCGTGGGCGCAGATGTCGACGGGGTGACGCTGCCCATCAGGCTGGAAGCGAACGCATTCGTCTTGAGCGAGGGCTACGCCTGCAGCGAAGAGCCCGAGGCCACAGCCACGCTGACTTTCACTGCCGCGGGGAACCACTGGGGGACGTTTGGACCGCCCACGGAAGATGCAACCCCCAGGACCGGTGACGCAGCGCTCAACTCGGATTTCACTCCGGGTGCAGCAAGCGCCCTCTGCGGCGCCACAGCCAAGCCCGCCGCCCCGGACGACCTCGACTACCTCGGTAAACAAAGGCGCGATCCGACCGCCGTGGGCGCCTTCGAGTGTCCGGAGTAGCCCCGGGAAAACGGCCCTATCGAGGGTTCGACAGGGCAGCCGCGGGGCGGTGTTTGCGTAGGACTAGCGCACGTGAAGGCCCCTCAGCTGATCCTCCTGTTCGCGCTCCTGTATGGGGCAGTCGGTTGCAACGCGCTGCTAGGCGGCGCTGCCTCCGGTGACGACCAACCTTCCGGTGGCGCGGCAGGCGCTGCTGGTGGAGCCACGGCAGGCGCAGGTGGCAGCGGCGGGGCCGCTGGAGCTGGCGCAGCGGCCGGAAACGGAGCAGCGGCTGGAGCTGGCGCAACAACAGCGTCAACCGGCGGCGCTGCCGGAGCAGGCGCGGCAGCAGGCAGCGCGGGCGCCGCTGGAACTGCTGGCACCGGCGCCACCAGCGATTCCCCGCGGTTACTCTTCAGCGACCTGCGCCAGGGCCCAAAACAGGGCGGCGAGAACGGCAACGGTGCCTTCGTCACGCTGTACGGCTTGAACTTGAAGAACACGGGGAGCGTGACACTCGGCGGCGTCGCACTACCCGTCATATCCTGGGAACCCGAGAGCGGTCCCCGGCACCTCGATCGCATCGTCGTCCAGCTGATTCCAACCCTACAAGACGGGCCAGCGGACATGCTGGTTTCGACCGCAGGGGGAGAGAGCGCGCCGCTTTCGTTCCGGGTCACCTCGGACTCGATCTGGTTCGTGGATCCAAACGCCCCAGCGGGCGGAAGCGGAAGTGTGGACTCGCCGTTCTCCAGCCTAGGGGAGTTGCGTTCCCACATCGCCCGCGGCGACGTAGCGTACCTCCGAAGCGGCCGCTTCACGGAGCGCGAGTCCGACTGCGCCGCAGACTACAAAGAGCCCGTCGAGTGCCAAGTCGCGATCGACAGCGACTGGCCCGCCGCGACGCAGAACTCGCGCGTCGCCCTGGCCGCTTACCCCGGGGAAACACCAACGTTTCAGCTCGCCGGCAGCGAAGGCCACGAAGAGGCAGGTCAGGCCGTGGTGCTATCAGGACGCCCGTACTACTCCCTGGTCGGCCTACGCTTCGAGGACACCTCCCGGGGGATCCAACTCTACCGCTCCCCGCAGACCGACATCGTCGGGTGCAGGTTCGTTCGACAGCTGAACCAAGCTGTGGTGCAGCATGTCAGCAGTGACGGCCTGCGGGTCTTTGGCAACTACGTCACCCCCGATCCGGACCCGCTCGCGAAGCCTGCCGAGCTCTTCAGGAGCGAGGCACTGGGAAGCTTCGAGATCGCATTCAATGAGCTGGATCAAGCCTGGACGGTCACCGCAAACCTGGAGTTCTCGGCAGGTGGCAGCTTCCACCACAACCTGGTGGTGCGTCCCCGGTTCGGCATCGAGCTCCGGGGCTGTGCCTGGAGCAGTTGCCCGGCGACCCGCTTCGAGGCCTACTCAAACTTGATCGTCGAACCCGCCTACTACGGCAACCTGCCAAGAGAGCCCACCGGAGCGGCCAAAGCGCGAATCTTCAACAACACGGTCCTGCAGCCGGCCAACGCCAGCTTTGTGCGCCTCGCTTCCGCGCCCTTGCCAGCGGTAGGTGCCGAGGACATCGCCTTCGTCAACAACCTACTGGTCAGCACCACGCTGGTCCCCCACACCTGCCGCGAAGACCTCGAGAGCTGCACCTCCAGCGACATCGCGCTCTCCGCACGGAACAACTGGTGGGTCGGCCAAGTGGCGCCCAGCCTCGACCCCAACCCAGTCTCGGGCACGCCCAGCTTCCTCGACCCACCATTTGATTACGGATTGATGCCTGGTCCAGGCTGCGGCTCCGGGGAGAGCCTCTCCACCATCGGCGCCACCGCGGCCATGACGACGGACTACCTCGCGCGGCCACTCCCCGCGAGCCTGGACATCGGCGCCTTCCGCTGCGAGTGAGTCCCCACGGCAACGCCGCTGGTGGGCCCACACCCTCAGGGGGCGGGCGAGTTCTTGCAGCGAACTACGGAGACAGGACACTAGGAGCGCGAGCTGAAGTCGACGGTGATCGTGCGACGATTGCCCGAAACCGGTCCTTCGAGCACCTCGACCTCGGGATTATCCCTACGGCTCCACCACAGGCGCGCAGCCTCAGGGTCCCAGGGTGCGACGCCTTCGAGGTGCTGAAGCCGCCGCAGCACATCCAGCGCCGACGCGGGACGATTCGCGACGTCCTTCTCCAGGAGCTGCAGCACCAACGCCTCGAGCTCTACCGGCAACTTGCGCCCAAGGCGAGACGACGGCGGCTCCGGCTGCTGGTTGAGGTGCCCCATGCACACCTCCACGGCGGTGGCGGCCTGGAACGGCGGCGTTGCCGTGAGGAGATAGTAGGCGACGCCACCCACAGCATACAGGTCAGCGCTCTCGGAGACTGTCTCGTCTCGGATCTGCTCCGGCGACATGTACGCCGGGGTGCCGATGGGCACGTTGCGCCCGGTGAGTGTCTCCTGCATCGAGAGATCGCGAACCAGGCCAAAATCGAGCACGGTGACGAAATCCGGCACACCACCTTTGCTCTGGACCATGATGTTCGCCGGCTTGATGTCGCGGTGTACCAGGCCCTCTGCGTGAGCTTCCGCGAGCGAACCGACGATCTGCTCCAGCAGGTGAACGACGCGTGCAGGCGACTGGGGACCTTCGCTCTTCACCAATTCTGAAAGGCTGATGCCAGTGACGAACTCCATCGCATAGTAGAGGGCGCCCTCCGGCGTGCGACCGTAGTCATAGATCTGCACCGTGTTCGGGTGCCGCAACCGAGAAGTGACTCGAGCTTCGCGTTCGAAGCGTGTGCGCAGGTTCTCGCTCGGTCGCGTGAGCAGCTTGATCGCGGTGGCGCGCCGCAGGGTGGAGTGCCGCGCCTTGTACACCACACCCATCCCGCCACGCCCGATCTCCTCCAGTACCTCGTACTGGCCGAGCTGCTCGGCGGCCCGGGAAGCTGCGGTCACGACGCGTCGGGTACGCACGACGGCCAGGCCCAGCGCCAAGAGCAGCGTGAACGCCACACCGCTCAGTGCCACGTGGAAACGGTAGCGGGGTGAGAGGCGCTGAAAGCCAATGCCGGGCGCGAACAGGGCGTTCAGCTTGCGATCACCGATGCGCACCGGAAATCTCGCCGCCTCGGGCGCCGCCTCGATGCCGACCTCGGCGCCAAGGGAGCTCTCGTAGAGCAGTGATGCCTCTTCGCTGCTCGCTCCCGGGTCCGTCAAGGCGACGTCCAGGGTGGCGGCATCGAGTCCCGCCAGGCCGTTCGGCACCAGCTCTCCAGGACGCAGCACCCCCACGACGGCGCCCATGAACGCCGACTTGCGCTGCTGCTCGGAGGTGATGGGCTGCCCCGGCCGGTACACGGGAATGTAGACCGCAAGCGCAGGAGCGGGCGTTTGCTCTTCGATCAAGTCGAAGCGCTCGGAGACGACGGCTTTCCCCGAGTCCCGCGCGCGCTCGACGTAGTTCCTGCGGGAAGCCTCGCTGTACAGGTCAAAGCCCAGGATCTCAGGATTCGCCGGCTCCACGAACAAGATCGGCACGTACATCGCGCGAGCATCCGCGTGTACGAGCAGCCCTGCTCCCTTTGCCTCGCGGATCTCATAGTTCTTCGCGACGTCCGCCTTGGCCTCGGCCTCGAACTGCTTCCGCTCCGCCTCGGCGACCCGTGGTGCCCACTGCAACGCCGCGTGCTTCTCGCCCGCTTGACGCACGAAGCGCGCGAAATCCCGGGAGTTCAGATCCGGTTTGACCGCGATCAGCGCCGGCACGGTGTTCATCAACTCGAAGGAACGGTCCAGGCGCTTCTGCAGCACGGCCGCAAACAGACGCGCGTGCTGGTGAAATGCCGCGACCTCTCGCTGTTGGTCCAGCACCCGGGCGTACCAGTACGCAGCCGCGGTCGCTGCCAGGCCAATCATCACCACCAGCGTCGCCCGATCCAGCCCCAGGCGCCGGGCGCGCCGGGCGAGACTGCTGGGTTCAGGCCCCAGCGGCGGCTTCGAGGGGGCAACCACGAGAAAATCACTAGTGCAGCCCGCTGGGGAGGTCGAGCACCGTCGCCGAGCGCCTGGCGCCCCTGGCACACCGGTCAGCCGATTCGCTCTGGATCATCCATGTTACGCTTTCGTGATGGGACTGCGACGGGTCGGCGTGCTGGCACTCTGCGTCGGCGTGCTCTGGGGTTGCGGCTCAGAAGGCGACGCGGGTTCTGGAGGATCGGGGGGTGAGGGCGCGACGTCGGTCGGCGGCAGCGCCGGAATTGCGAACGGCGGCTCGGGCGGCAGCGGAAACAGCGGCGGTGTGGCGACGGGAGGAACGGCAGGTGCCGGCCCAAGACGCTGCAACGGCCACGCAGCCCTCTGCGATCGCCCGTTTGACCAGGTCGCGTTCGCGACCACCCACAACTCCATGTCGAACGCCGACGAGGGCTGGGTGGCACCGAATCAGGAGCACGGCCTGGAGCAGCAGCTCGCGGACGGCATCCGCGGCATGCTCCTCGACACCCACGATCTGGACGGAGTGCCCTATCTCTGCCACTCCGCCTGTGCCCTGGGGAAACGCGACCTGGCCGACGCGATGAGCGCCGTCAAGAGCTTCCTCGAGCAACATCCCAACGAAGTGCTAGCGTTCTTGATCGAGGACTACGTCACCCCGAGCGCAACCGCGAAGGTCTTTGACGATACGGGCCTGACGGCGCTCACCTATCCGCATCCGAGCGGCGCCCAGTGGCCGACGCTGGGCGAGCTGATCGATAGCGGGCAACGCTTGGTGGTCATGGCGCAAGATGGTGGACCTCCCCCCGACTGGTACCTGCACCTGTGGGACGAAGCCTGGGATACTCCCTATTCCTTCAAGAGCGTCGCTGAGTTCAGCTGCGAGGAGAACCGCGGCTCGCGGGGCAACGCGCTGTTCTTGCTGAATCACTGGGTTGAGGCTCCCCTCGCCAACAACAGCTTGAGCGCCGAAGCGAATCAGTACGACGTGCTCCTGGGTCGCGCCCACCAGTGCCAGACCGAGAGCGGAAAGTTTCCAAACTTCATCGCCGTCAACCACTACGCGACCGGTGACCTGTTTCGAGTAGTGGACGCGCTGAACGGTGTGAGTTCCAATTGAAGGGTGTCGCTGTTCGTCTTCTCTCAGGTCGCCTTGGAGCCATCAGGGCTGCTGCGGGCAGCGACCCTGGTGAGCCGCAGCCTACCAAGCCCACTGGATGTGGACGTAGCGGGCTACGAAGACAACGCGCACCTCGGGAGCGGACTTGGCGAGGACGTCGCAATAATTTCCGCGCGGCTTTCAGCCGACGTCCGCTACGCTGACCAGGCGGCTCGCTTCGCCCTGCAGCAACGGGCGAACCACGAGGCCGTGCTCGGCCTGGCGCGGGATGCTGAGGCGCGGGGACGCGCGTTTGGGATGGCCCAGCTCGCCCAGCGCTGCCCGTGGGTCTGGGAGCTGAGCTCCGACGGCACGCTCGAATCCAGGCTAACGTGGCTGTTCTGCGCCGCGCTCGCCGCCTGGGGCCTTGGGCCAGTGCTACCGCCAGATCGATCCACGCTGTTTGGGGTACGCGGCGCTCGACTTCGGGCTGGCGTGTAGGAATCGACGCTGCTCACCACCGCTGCTACGCCTCGCCCCATGGCGAAGCTCGAGGCCAACGCGCGACGGCTACGAAGACTCCTCGGTCTGCTACTGCTCGGCTGCGTCTGCCTGCTGACGACCGCGGCGAGCGCGAATCCGCAGCCCGGCCTGCCCAAGGCACCTACCGGCCTGGATCGCTCGACGCCCCAGCGCACCGTGGACTTCTTTCTGACGGCGACCCGCGAGGGCGACTTCGCGAGCGCGGCCTACGCGCTGGATCTCCGAGGCATTCCCGCCGCGCAGGAACCCAAGCGGGGCGCCGAGCTGGCACGGGAGCTGCGCTACGTGCTCGACCGCGGACTCTGGATCGATCTCAGCGACGTCAGCGACGACGAGCAGGGGCGCCCCGACGATGGCGCCCTGAACGAGACCCTCGGCACCATCCCACTCAACAACTCCCACGTCGGGATCCGCCTGCAGCGGGTGCCGGTAGCCGGAGGCGGCGCCGTCTGGGTCTTTTCGCGCGGAACCGTCGCTGCGATTCCCGATCTCTACGCCCAGCACGGCCCGGGAGAAGTTGGCCGCTACCTCCCGGGCTGGGCCCACCGCATCAGCTTCTTGCAGCTGGCTATCTGGCAGTGGATCGCGCTGGTGCTCGCCAGCGTCATCAGCGTGCTGAGCGCGATGATCGCGACCCGCTTCATCCTGCGCTTCGCGAAGAAGCTCGCCGCCCGCACCGCGAACAAGTTCGACGACGCCCTCGTCCTGCGCTTGCGCGGGCCGCTCAGGCTCCTGCTGAGCACCTGGATGCTCTCGGTGCTGATGGAGTTCACCAAGCCGTCGATCCCCGCAGAGGGAACCATCGGGCGCATCGTCGGCACGCTGCTCATCGCAGGCTTCGTGTGGCTCACGACCCGCGTCGTTCACGTGATCGCAGACACCGTGCTGGCGTCGATGACCATCGCCGAGGAGGCAGACAAGGAGCTAGTCCGCCACGGTCAGCACATGCGCGTGAAGGTGGCGCGGCAGGCCATCAACGGAGTGGTGTTCTTCATCGGTCTGTCCCTGGCGTTGACCCAGTTCGAGGTGGTCAAGAAGGTCGGTGTCTCGCTGCTGGCCTCGGCCGGTGTGCTCACGGTAGTCATCGGCTTTGCCGCGCAGAAATCTGTCGCGAACCTCCTCGCCGGCATCCAGATCACAGTCGCTCAGCCCATCCGCATCGGCGACCGGGTGAACATCTCTGGAGACGTCGGCTGGGTTGAAGAGATCACCCTGAGCTACGTCACCATGAAGACGTGGGACGGGCGACGACGCGTCTTCCCCATCACCTTCTTCCTGGACAACCAGTTCGAGAACTGGACCAAGAACGACACCCAGAAGACGACCATCGTCTTGATCCACACGGATTACCGGGTGCCCGTCGAGCAGGTCCGCAAGAAGCTCGAAGCGATCGTCGAGAGTTGCCCGGAGTGGGATGGTGAGGTGTGTAGGCTCGTGGTCTACGACGCAACCCAGCAGACAATTCAGCTGCGCGCCACGGCCAGCGCCGCCGATGCGGGCAAAGCCTTCGATCTCGGCTGCGCGATCCGCGAGCAGCTGATCGACTTCTTGCAGGAACTCGACGACGGCAAGTACCTACCGCGCACGCGCCTCGAGATGCCTGGGCCCGCGGATCCCGCGAATCCCAGCGAGCAACCGGCGCCGCCTCCGCAGGAGGTGTAGGACAACTACGCTCAAGGAGCTCCAACAGAGCGTGATCGACTGTTGTCTTCGCGCACGGCATCCGTGGGTACCGCGCGCGCGCTACTCAACAATCAGAATCGGAGGATTGTCCCCATAAGAAGGTTGGTAGTGGTCACATTCGTCGTTCACGACATCGAACTCGATTTGACTGCTCTTTCCACCGCGCGTGGCAATCACTTGAAAGTGGCCCTCCGTGCGAGGAAAGCCAAAATAGCCATCGCACGTCGCGGATGGTGATGTCGGGCTCACCTCAACACCATCCACGGTCGCAACGATCACGGCATCGCAAACCGGATCCCCTTCGCCGTCGCGGACCGCTACACCCGCCTCGACGTAGTACTCCTGACATTCCTTGGTGGTACACCCGGCTGGCGTTGCTCCGAGCACGCTTAGTGTCACAACCAAGCCCTTCCTCATTCGGGTAGTCCCTCTTTAACGTTGAGCAGCCGCCGGCGCGGGAGACCGCGTGGACGCAGCGTCATGCTGCACGGGTCATGCTACACAAACACAAGCGTTCGCTTGAGTAGAATCTCTGGGACGCCGCCTCAGTACCAGTGCCGCGGACGCACCGGGTAGCGATCGCCCTGAAGGTTCCAGAACAGGATATCCACGTCGGCCGGCGTCGCACCTTCGAAGGGCATTCCCTGGAAGCACTCCTGAGCTCCGGCTTCTGACGAGCTCGCGAGCTGAAGTTCGAAGGCGCGCGCCGCCGCGACACTGGTGAGTAGATCCCCTCCGAAGCGATACTCGTACTCTCCGCTTCGAACCTGGTGCCGTCCAAGCTCAATCAAGCCTATCGGCACTGGTTGTTCTACCCAGTCGAAGAGGTGTTCCGGCGCAAGCGCAGGCTCGGGCGCGACGAGAACAGCCAACTCGCTCGCGTTCGACTCGACAGCGGGCTGAAATGCTTTGAGCAACCGCTCATGAACGCGCAAGGCTAGCTCCAGCGCCGCGTCATCCGCCCGTTTCCCCCCGGCAATCCTTAGCGCCTCACGCAACGCGATAGGCTCGCGAACCGGAGCGACGGGAGGGTCTCGCCGATCTTGATCAGGCTGCGCGGCATGCAGGAACGTCGGCGCGTCGATCCCAACCCAGGCCTCGAGCACCCACACGCCGCGATCCGTCACGTCCAGGCCGAGCACTCCCGCAGGCCGCTTGGAGAGCGTGAAGTGCTCACGCCCAAAGTAGTGCGCCTGAGCGCCACAGCCGAGATAGGCGCGGAGAAAGGGCCGCACCATGCGGTTGATGAAGTTTCCGGCGTGGGCGTCCGCGACGAGCGCGTTGGCTTGGGGCATGGCGATGACGTGGTGCAGCGCAGTCCCAGAAACCAGCAGGCTCACGCCCGAGGTCGCTCGCGCTTCCGCAGGGTAAGCTCCTAGGTCCGGGTAGTGCCAGCGAACCTGGGTCTCCCGCTGCAGCGCTCCCATCACCAAGGCATGCCCCGTCACGACATGCGTGGCCACCCACGGCACTTGCGTATCCGCCACAGCTTTCGCAATGGCCCGCGTGCGAAGGATCGCCGTTGGCACATCGACCTCAGTCACTTCTGGCCACTGCACCTTCACAGGTCACCCACCACGCTGAGCTGATACTCGCCGCTGGCTTCGTCGTAGGTCGCGGTGATCACCAACGGACGGCAGCAGACGGCACAGTCTTCGACGTACTGTTGATGCTCTCCCCCCCCTGGATCCGGATAGGTGTCCACGAGCTCGAAGCAATATGGGCAGCGCGCGCCTTCTTCGCTCAACATCACAGCTCCAGTCCGAGGGTGTTGACCACAGACCAATCTGTGGACTCCACACCTCCCGGAGGCAAGCTGTCATAGCGCAGCATCAGCGACATTCCGGCCTTGAGCACCGGCGTGACGCCAAAGTCGGCGCTGAGCTGGCTGAACAGGCGGTAATCGCTGGGCTGGTCGAAGCGGGGCTGATAGTAGGTGGTCGAGACGAGGCTAACCCGCTCGTCCACGAGCCAGCTGAAGGTGAGGTAGTTGCTCGAGCGATGCACCAGCGCGGGCCGGTCAGGCGGCGTGACGTCGCTGGCAAGCAGGGTGTGCTCCAGCATGTACGCGGTGCCGAAGAACGCGTGCAACTCGTCGGCGTGAAACAGCTGCACGCGCGGGCCAGTGCCGACCAGCCCGCGTAACCGCACGGCAATGAACTTGTTGCTCTCGAGCTGAGCAAACAGCTCCCACCAGAGTCCCTCACTGAGCTCGTAGTTGTAGCGAGCGTGAGCAAACGAACGCCTCACCTGGGTCTCGCCGTCCAGGTGACTGTAGTCCCCCGTGGCCGCGAGAAACGCCAGGTGGCGACCGGTGCGACCAGCCAGCTGCAGGCTGGCACCCCAGACCACGCCATCGGTGTTGCCACCATAGGCTTTGATCGAGCCGTCTAGCTTCGCGGCGAGGGAGCGGGTGTGCTCCCCTTCGCGGTCTGACTGCAGGCTGCCGAGCTTGCGGCGTAGCGCCTCGGTGTCCACCTGCGCAGACGCGAGACGCGACCACGAGGCGAACGTCCCGGCCAAAGCAACGGCTACAAACGGCGAGAGGCGCACGCTGATCCGTATAGATCACCACGTGCGCCTCACTCAAATCGCGCGGCGCCTACCGCCGCATGGGATCACTCGGCGGCGGCGCCAGCGAAGCCTTCTTCGGCTTGCTCCTCCTCGGCGCGCTTCAAGCTCTCGAAGGGATCCTCCCAGTTCTCGTACTGCAGGATGTCGAGCGCCGCGAAGCGCTCGCGCTGGCGGTCTGACAGGAGACCGATGCGCTTCACCGCGGGCACGATCTTCGAGAACAGGATCTGCCGGAACTGCTTCTGGCCTTCGTTGTTCTTCGCGATCTCGCAACACTCGTCGACGGGCATGCCGAGCTTCTCCCACATCTGCTGGAAGAGGAAGCGATCGCGCATGAGCACGGCGGCTTCATAGATGAAGTCTTCGCGCTCCTGGCGCTCCTTCTCGCTCACGTCGTTGTAGTAGTCGCGCAGGCTCAGCACGCCGTAGGCCACGTGGCGCGCCTCGTCTTGGATGACGTAGGTGGTCATGTCGCGGAGCAGCGGCTCCTCGACCGTCTTCGCGGTCACACCGAAGGCCGCCAGCGCCAAGCCTTCGACCATGATCTGCATGCCCAGGAGCTTCATGTCCCAACGTGAATCCGTGAGGATCAAGTCGAGGAGCTTCTTCAGGTACGGGCTGACGGGGTATGAGAAGCCGACTTTGGTGTGAAGGTAGCGGTCGAACACCTCGACGTGACGCGCCTCATCCACCACCTGGGTTCCGGCGTATAGCTTGGAGTCGAAATCGGGGACGGAGTTCACGAGCTGCGCCGCAGCAAGCAGCGCGCCTTGCTCGCCGTGCAGGAACTGCGACTGCGTCCAGGAGGCCATTTCCTTGCGCATCACCACGTGCTCGGCCTCGGTCATCTTGTTGTAGATCTCCGAACCGAAGAGCGGGTGCATGAAGTCAGGCACCGCCTGCCTCTCGATATCGACGTCCTGGCTCCAGTCCAAGCGCACTTCAGCGTCCCACTGGAGCTTCTTTGCCTTGCGGTAAAGATCTCGGAGGTCTTTGCGTGTCTCCTGGTACGTCCAGTTGAACGTGACATCCAGCTCCGCCATGATGTGCTCGATGTCGATCCGCGGCGTGGCTTCGCTCATGACTACTCCTCCGGTGCCCCTCAGGCTGACGTGATCTTCAAAGGCAAGGGTGGCTCCTTGCCTCGCCCCCAAAAGATGAAGCCAGCTTCATCTTCCGTCCAACAAAAAGCGAAGCCGGCTTCACTTTTGCCAGAATTCAGCTAAATAAGCCTCATGTCGAAGCCCAAGGCGCCGTCGGAGAGTCCGGCCGAGCTGCTCGATCTGGACCCCGCAGGGTCGGACGATGCACCGGAGAGCGGTCGCGTCGTCCCGCTCCACGGTCGCAGCAAGAGCGTGCCTCCACCCACGCGGCATCGCCGCTCCTTCTCCCAGCAGCGCGCTCACGACACCTACACTTCGCTTATCCGCGCGGCAGCGGTCGTGTTCGCCCGCATGGGATTCGACAGCGCGCAGACCACGGACATCGCCCAAGAGGCGGGGGTCAGCGTGGGCACCTTCTATCGTTACTTCGCGGACAAGCGCCAAGCCTTCATCGAGATGATCACCGAGCACCTCGAGGACGCTTACGAGCGCATCTTGGCAAACCTGAGCCCAGAGGTGTTCGCTGCCGAGCGAGATCGCCAGGCCGCGGTGGACCACGTGCTCGACGTACTGTTCGAGCACACCGCCGAGCACCCGGAGCTCCACCGCGTGTTCCTCGGCATGTCACTGCGAGACATCGACGTCGCACGTATCCGCGGGGAATTTGAGTCCAGAGGGCGCACCGTGATCGCCGCGCTGGTGCGCGAGGTGGTACCGAAGAGCCACGTTCCGGATCCCGTCGCGGCCGCCGAGGTGATCCAGATTGCCGCGCAGGAAATTGCGGTGTTTACGGTGGGGGGTCGCGGCGTGAAGTCGGAAGCGCGGGCCGAGGCCTTGCGCGAAGCACTCGGCAGCATGATATTCCGGTACTTGTTCGCCGACGCGCCGCCGGTAGACTGAGCCTCTCCATCACGGTGGGGCCAGGCTCCCCACAGCGCGGTCGAGCCGTTTCGATTGGATTCGGGGGAGAGGAAGATCATGGCAGCCACTGCCCATACGACATCGGGTCGCTGGCAGCACTTCGAGGGCGACCGCTTGCAGTGCGACCTGTGTCCACGCCATTGTCGCCTCCAAGACGGGCAACGCGCGTTTTGCTTCGTACGCCAGCGTCAAGGCGACGACATCGTGCTCACGAGCTACGGGAGCGCGACAGGCTTCTGCATCGACCCCATCGAGAAGAAGCCGCTCAATCACTTCTACCCCGGCTCCAGCGTGCTCTCGTTCGGCACGGCGGGTTGCAACCTCGGCTGCCGCTTCTGCCAGAACTGGGACATCAGCAAGGCGAGGGACGTCGCACGGCTCTCGGAGCGCGCGCTACCCGAACAAGTCGCAGCGGCTGCTCGCAGCAACGGCTGCCAGAGCGTGGCGTTCACCTACAACGACCCAGTGATCTTCGCGGAGTACGCCATCGACACGGCGCTCGCCTGTCACGACGTCGGCGTGAAGAGCGTCGCCGTCAGCGCGGGCTACATCAGCGCGCAGGCGCGCGAACCGTTCTTCGCCGTGATGGACGCGGCGAACATCGACCTCAAGGCCTTCACCGAGCGCTTCTACCAGAAGCTATGCTTCGCCGAGCTAGGCCCGGTGCTGGACACTCTGCGCTACATCAAGCACGAGACCGACTGCTGGCTCGAAGTCACCACGCTGCTCATCCCCGGGGAAAACGACTCAGAAGCAGAGGTGGAGCAACTCGCCGGCTGGGTGTATGAGAACCTCGGCGCCGACGTGCCGCTGCACTTCTCTGCCTTTCATCCCGACTACAAGTTGACCGGCCCCGAGCGTACCCCCGCGGAAACGTGCTTGCGCGCGAGAGCCCAAGCCAAGGCCATCGGCCTGAACTACGTCTACTGCGGCAACATTCACCACCCGGAGAGCCAGTCCACGTATTGCCACAGCTGCAGCGCGCTGCTCATCGAGCGCGACTGGTATGCGCTGGGCGAGTACTCGGTGAAACCTGGCAGCGCTGACAGCGGCGCGTGTGCCCGCTGCGGCACCGCCATCGCTGGACGTTTCAACCCACATGCAGGCAAGTGGGGCCGCCGCAGGCTGCCCATCCGCATTGCGTGACTCCCTGCCTCCGGTTCTTGGCGTGCTTGACGATCGCGCCGACCTACTTGCGCACGAGCAGCTTCTCGAGCTCCACGCCAGCGCCCTTGAGCGCCTCGGCCTGGATCACGCACAGCTTGGTCACACCTTCCATGGCGAGATCGATCATGGCGTCCATGTCCGAGCGCGCCACGGCTTCGCCTTCGGCGGTGCCCTGGATCTCGATCATGCCTCCGCGCGCGGTACCGACGACGTTGAGGTCGACGCGCGCGGTGCTGTCCTCCGCGTAGCACAGGTCGAGAGCGTACTCGCCGTCGACGTGCCCCACGGAAATAGCGGCGACCTGATCCCGCAGCACCGGGATCTCGAGCAGGCGGTTCTGACGCAGCTTGTACAGCGCCTGAGCGAGGGCGATGAAGCCGGCAGTGATCGAGGCCGTGCGTGTGCCGCCATCGGCCTCCAGCACGTCGCAGTCGATATGAATGCTCCGCTCCCCGAGCTTCTCGAGCTCGACGGCAGCGCGCAGGGAGCGACCAATCAGCCGCTCGATTTCCCGCGCGCGCCCGCCCAGGGGCCGCTCGCGACCATCCCGACGCTCCCGGCGCCGCGGATTGGCGCGGGGATGCATCTGATACTCGGCGGTGACCCAGCCCTTGCCGCTGCCCTCGAGGAACGGCGGCACGCTCTCATCGACCGATGCAGTGACCAGCACCCGCGTGCCACCGCAGCGATAAAGCGCCGATCCTTCGGCTAGAGCATGAAAACCGGTTTGCACATCAACAGGACGCGGCTCTCGCAGATCCCGTCCACCACGCTTGTCACGAGCCATGGCGCCTGCCTTACCATGCAAAGTCATGGCCTCGCAGTCGAATGTCTCCTGGCACGTCCCAACTCAAGCCAGCGTGTCCGCTTCGCGGCTGCCCCGCCCAGGCCACGCCCGCCTGCCGCTGATTCTGCTGGCGGTCGGCGCCGTGATCCTCGGGCTGAGCCTGATCAATCCACCCGCCGGTCGCTTCAGCTGGTCCCTTGAAGTGGTGCCGGGGCTGATTGGCGTCGCGGTGATGCTCGGAACCTACAAGAAGCTCCCGCTCTCCCACTGGATCTACGTCAGCGTCTTCATTCACATCCTGATCCTGAACTACGGCGGCATCTACACCTACGCGGAAACGCCGCTCGGTAACTGGGCCAAGGACACCTTTCACCTCGCGCGCAATCACTACGACCGCATCGGGCACATCGCGCTTGGGGTGTTCCCCGCGTTCATCATTCGTGAGGTGCTGCTGCGACTGACTCCGCTCAAGCGAGGCGGCTGGCTCTACTTCATCGTGGTCTCCATCGTGCTCGCGATCGCCGCCTTCTGGGAGCTGATCGAGTGGTGGGTCACGTTGGTCGTCGCGGGGGACAAGGGCACCGCGTTCCTCGGTAGCCAGGGCGACGTGTGGGATGCGCAATGGGATATGTTCCTGGCGCAGCTCGGCGCGATGATCGTGCTCCCGCTGCTTGGGCATCTGCACGATCGCTCGATGGCGAAGGTGTTCGTTGGCGCTGACTAGCCTCGAAGCCCTCGGCGCACTACGACTCGCGTAGCCGATGGACTCCGAGCGCACCCTCCCCCCCAACATTCTGAGGATCAGCGAAGTCTTCGCCAGCATCCAAGGCGAAGGAGTGAGCCTCGGTGCGCCCTGCGTGTTCTTGCGGCTCGCGCTCTGCAACCTCCGCTGCTCCTGGTGCGACACCAAGTACACCTGGGATTGGTCTCAGTATCGCTACGCTGACGAGGTCCGGGAGCGCACGCTGGATGAGGTACTTGGAGAAGTCTCCCG
>JBFXBK010000019.1:0-48910 GCA_050183255.1 Polyangiaceae bacterium
GACACGCATTTTCCTCCGCAATTCGCGCCTCGCGCGAACCCCTAAACAATTACCGCGCCCCGGCGCCACTGACGAGGGGTATTCGCGTTGGTGAGCGTCAGCTCAATGGCTGCCTGCTCCCGTGCTTCCGATGCTGGCAGAGCGCGGCTCTGCCCCGGGAACGCGCGCATGGCGAGTGCTAGCTCGTCTCGATCTTGCTCCACATCTGGCGCCGCATCTTCTGGCGAGTTCGGTCTCGGCGGGTGATGGCGCGCACCGCCCCCCACGCCGCAAGCAGAGAGCCTTCCTGCCCGAGCGCCGGGAGCACGGTGCGACCCACGAGGTAGGTGCCCGGAATTGGGCCGCGGATCGGCTCACCCGAGAGCTCGAGAAAGCCCGGGGTGTCCACCGACCACATGTACTCCATCGGTTCCGGACCTGCGACACCACCTGGCAGGTGGATGCGATCGATCTCGTGCCGGCGCCGATTCCGCATCTCCCATAGCGGCAAGCCATCGTGCGGTGAGTCGATCACCAACGCCTGATCTTCGACGAAGGGGAGGTGCGTGCGCAACGTGGACAGCACCGCCTCGCGCGCCTCCAGCAGCGTGAGTGTTCCGCGGCTGGGGAGGATGGTCTCCGCGGTGAGGATCTCCACCGGTTCGGTGTCGCGCTGTAGCTCCCGATTCACCCGGGGACCTCGCTGTAGGTGCACCACGGGCCGCCTCGGATTCTGGGGGAGAGAGAGCTCTCGACTGTTGCCTTGAGGAAGCAGGAAGGACTCGGGTGGCAGCTGCTTCGGCAGGGCGCGTGAAGGCACGCACAGCGTCACCACGAAGCGCCCGGCGCTGACGGTCAGTCGCGGCCAGTCTTTGCGGGCGCGCGACGTGATACCCTCACCCCCAGCCAAGTCCGCGACGGCTTCGCCGGACAAGTCGCTCACGACGGAGCCCGTCCCCACGGGTTCCTCTTCTCCGTCCTCCAGCACGCCCACGACTTGACCGCGGCGGACCACCAGGTGCTGTGCGCGCTGGCCAAGTCGGTACTCTCCGCCGTGGGCGCGAATGCGATCGAGAAAGAAGCTCTCCAGCTCCGACTCGCCGCCAGGCAGCGCGTGAACACCGCGCGTCCACGCACCATGCAACCGCGCGAGCGCCAAGGGTGGCAGTTGATCGCCCGGCACCGCGAGATCCGTGGCGAAGCCCGCTGGGATGGTTGTTACCTCGCGGTAAGGGTGCCCGGTGGGGAACTTTGCCAGCAGATCTTGAGCGGTCTCACCATTGATCAACGGAAGCTCGCGGACGACGCGGTTCGTCTCAAAGCGCTCCCAAAAGGTACCGGGGGGCCAGACCGCGTCGCGCTCGAACGCCGCGTCGATCGCGGCGTTGTATTCAGAGAAGCTCGCGTACAGTTCGTCTACGAGCTGACGCACTTCCGGAAACTCGCGCTCGATCTCCCGCGCGAACAACTCAGACTCCGGTGGGATCTCCACAGTGCGCTGGGGGGACAGCACAGCGAACATGGGATCGAGCTGCTTCGTTCGGCGCTTGAAGGTCGTGGCCTGCGCGAGCTCCTGGAGTGTGCGGAGCCACACCGGTGATGCAGCCGCCAGCAGCGTGAACGTGCGGCGCCGCAACGGGAAACCCTCGAAATCGTAGCTCGGCGGCCGGCTGCCTTGCCCCAGAATGAGCACGCGGAAGTCGCGGCGTGCAAGCAACGCGGCCGTCGCGAGGCAGCCGATGGAGCGCCCCAGCACGACCACGTCGTAGTAGCGCGTGGGAGTCATGAGCAGCGGACCTTCCGCCGACCCTCGCTGCTCGCCGGTTCGAGCAACACCCGGCCACTGGCGATGCGGCGCAGTACATCCACCAGCAGCGTGTGTTCCACCTGCAGCAGCCGGTGCTCGATCGTCTCGAGAGACTCACCAGCGTCGATCGTGATTGCTCGCTGATCGATGATGGGACCGGTATCGGTGCCCTGGTCGACGAAGTGAACCGTACAGCCCGTCACTCGCACTCCATACTCGAGCGCTTGGGCTTGCGCACGCACGCCAGGGAACGCGGGCAGCAGCGAGGGATGGACGTTGACGATGCGGTCTCTGAATCCTTCGATGAACTGCGGGGTCAAGAGGCGCATGAAACCAGCGAGCACCACCCACTCGACGCCCGCGCTCCGCAGCACCTGCAGCATCTCCTCGTCGAACGCCTCACGACTCGGGAACGCGCGGTGGTCCAAGACGCGCGTCGGGACGCCGGCCGCTTCAGCGCGATCGAGCGCCTGCGCGTCGGACTTGTTCGACAGCACCAGTCGCACCTGCGCGTCGAGCGAGCCCGCTTCGCAGGCGTCGAGCACGGCCTGAAGGTTCGAGCCTCGGCCAGAGACGAGCACGCCGAGCTTCAGGGTCATGAATCCAATACTTCGACCGACGCCGCTTGGTCGCCTTGAACTTCCACGTCACCCAGCCGCCAAGCGCGTTCCCCCGCGGATTCAAGTGTGGCGAGGGTTAGCTCTGCGGCGCTCGCGTCGACCACGGCGACCATGCCGATGCCGAGGTTGAAGGTCTTGCGCATCTCGTCTTCGTCCACCGGTCCACCTCGCTGGATCATGTCGAAGATCGGGTGGCGCTCGTGGTCCAAGCGAACCTTCGCGAGGCTGCCCTTCGGCAAGATGCGTGGGAGGTTGCCAACCAAGCCACCGCCGGTGACGTGGCACAACGCGTGGAGCGCCCCGTCCAGCTTCTGACTCAAGGCTGCCACCGCGCGCGCGTAGATGCGCGTCGGGGTGAGCAGGGATTCACCGAGCAACACGCCGAGCTCCGGGACCTCTTGCCCAAGCTTCAAGCCCATCTCTTGCTCGAGCACGCGGCGCGCAAGCGAGTAACCATTGGCATGGATCCCTGAGGAACCGATTGCGATCAACGCATCGCCGTCCTTCACTCGCTTTGCCCCAAGCACCTTCGAGGCTGAGACGACGCCGACGGCAAAGCCAGCCAAGTCGTACTCGCCCTCGGGGTACATGCTGGGTAGCTCCGCCGTCTCACCACCGATCAGCGCGCAGCCCGCGAGCTTGCAGCCGTCCGCAATGCCTTTGACCACTTGCTCAGCTACATCTACCTCCAGCTTGCCGCAGCCGAAGTAGTCCAAGAAGTAGAGCGGGCGGGCCCCCGTCGTGATCACGTCGTTCACGCACATCGCGACCAGGTCTTGACCGACCGTGTCATGCTTGCCCATCGCAAACGCCAGCTTGAGCTTCGTACCCACGCCGTCCGTGCCGCTCACCAGCAGTGGATCGGGGATGTCCGCCGGGAGCCGCACCATCCCGGCGAAACCGCCCACGTCGTCCACCACCTCTGGGATGCGCGTAGCGAGCGCGAGAGGCTTGATGCGGCGAACCAACTCGTCGCCTGCTTCGATGTCTACACCGCTCTGTTTGTAGGTGACGCTCATGTGTTGGGCTCCGCTGTTTGGGCTTCCGGTGGGGACTGCACGGCCGCGCGCCGTGCCGAGAACGCTTCGATGTCGAGGCTCGGTTGCTGTCCCAACACGCTACGACACACGATGTCGGCGGTGATGGGGGCCAGCAGGATGCCGTTTCTGTAGTGCCCCGTGGCTAGCACGAGGCCCCGCACGGCGCAGGGTCCGAGGATGGGCCAGTGGTCGGCGGTGTACGGACGGAAGTTGGACCAGCTGTCCGTAAGCTCCGCGTCAGCTAGCGAAGGACAGAGGTCGATCGCAGCGTCCAGCAGTTCGCGAACGGCGTGCGCAGTGACGCGCTTTTCGTACCCAACGAACTCCAGCGTGGAGCCCACCAGCACACGTCCATCATCCCGAGGCACGAGGTAGCACCTTGGACCAAACACGATGCGCGTCAGCGGTGGTGTGCGACACGTCAGCTGCAGCACCTGACCGCGCGCCGGAACGATGCTGGGGCGGGGCAGGGGAACCCCGGGGATCAGCGTAGACCAGCTGCCAGCGGCGAGGACGACGCGATCCGCAGCCAAGCTCGTTCCGCCTTCCAGAATCACCCCACGAGCCGTCTGGCTCGCGGCGTCGATGTCCAGCTGCTGTACGTAGCTTCCGCTGCGAAACGTTGCCCCGGCGTTTTGTGCAGCGAGCTGCAGCGCGCGGAACAGCTTCCTCGGATCTACCCGAGAATCTGCAGGGAAATCAACCGCTCCGGCCAACGCTGAGTTCAGGTTGGGCTCGAGAGATCGCAGCTGGCGTTTACCCAGGAATGCAGCGCCGAGGGAACGCCGCTGCCAGCCGAACTGTTGCTTGAGCTGCCCCAAGCGCTCCGTACGGAACGCGACCCGCAGCGCGCCGCTCGAGCGGTGCTCGATGTCGATGCCGGTGCTCTTGGCGAGGGCCTTGGCCCAGCTCGGGTAGAGCGCGCGGCTCTCCAAGCAGAGCTGGGTCATCGCGTCGAGCTGGTGAGACTCGACTTGGCCGCCGAGGATTCCGGCAGCCGCGCTCGATGCCTCTGCACCGGGTACGCTGCGTTCGAGCACCACGACGGAGCAGCCTCGCTTCGCAAGCTGCCAAGCGGATGCGCAGCCCATGAGGCCGCCGCCAACGATCAGAACACTCGGGCGGGCCATGCGGCGGTTGGTGTGCCCGAAAGCGCCCGCGATTTCGAGGGACAAATGCGCGCGTTGCGCTCTACCGACTGTCAGCCGACGTCTTTCGCCGGCCGCCAGAGGCGATACAGCCCAAACGCGTTGAAGCCCGCAAAGGCGATGAACAACAGGATGAGCCCGATCGCCCAGCGGGAACCTTGAGGCGCGTGCCCATCCATCAAGAGCCACGCGTCCTTCGGCATCGTTCCCCCGCTCGCGGTCACCGCACGATCCAGGTCGTTGTGGCTGAGGCCAGACTGCTCGATCGGCACCAAACGGCCTACGAACGAGGAAGGCGGCACGAAGTGCGGCCCTTCGAGCCCATCCGGTACGCGGACTTCCACCCAAATTCGTTCGTTTCCGGCTACATGGGCCAGCCGATACGAGTCGTTCTCGAGGGGGCGGGAGTAGCGGACCGCACTGTCACTCGCGAGCAGGGCCTCGCCCCGCACGTAGTGGTTCGCGAGTGCTGGACTCAGCTGAACGTCCGTTAAGTAGCCAATGTCGTCCGGGCTGCCGCTCGCCAAGGCGTACGCTGCCTGGCCCCGAAGCGCGAAGGCCATCACCAGCGAGAGCACCAGCGTCACGCTCATGGTGACCAGCGTCAAACGCCGGCCGGGCCGGCGCGGCTCGGGCAACGCCTCGAGATCCGGATCTCTGGAGAGTCCGAGCTCGATCCCTGGGCTGACGGTTTCCTCTGCGCTCACGTTTGCTCAACCAGTCTAGACGGTTTTTTCGCTCTGGGGCGGGCCGAAGACACGCGGTTCTTGGTGCCCCGGCGGACACCAGCGTTTGGCACTTTGGAGCGGGTGTGGCGGGCTCGGACACCCGCTCGGGGCGAGAGTTCCGCACTTACGTATGGGCTCGGATTCGCCGTAACTTCAGAGCTTTCCAGGTCACGAGATTGGATTGCGGAGTGCTCTAGGATAGGCTCTCAATCCGACCCGTCGAGGAGGGACATGGCTCAGCCGAAGCACATCATCTGCCCGTCCTGTGGATTCAAGAACGCCACGCCGCTGCCGAACAACCGCTGCGTCTCCTGTGGCGCGAAGATCGAGGACATCAAGCGCACGCTCTCCCGCCAGGAGGAGCTCGAGCGGCGCTATCAGCAAGACGGCTTCAGCCTGATGTGGTTCGGAGTCTCCATGGTGATCATGGGCGTGCTCACCGCCGCGCTGGTCGTTGGCCTGCCCATCGTGGTGCCGATGCTCGACTTCGAGGGCTCTGCGGGCATGGTGGTGGCGATCCCGGTGTGGTTCGTTGGCGGGATGCTGGTTGGGCTGATTTCCCCCGGCAAGACCTTCATCGAACCCGTCGTGGCGTCGTTCTTGATCGCGATGCCTACGGCGTTTCTGCTGTTTGGCAGTCAAACCGTGAAGACGATGCCGGCCTTCATGTACGCGTTGATGAGCGCCGTTGGCGTGCTCTTCACGTTGATCGGTGCGTACATCGGCGAGCGCATCCAGATGGGGCCGCCACCCAAGGCGACGGAGTAGCCGATTTCGACTTCAGCGACGCGGGCGCTGCCGTTCCTCAGGAATGGCAGCGTTTTGCTTTTTTTCTTGGGGGTGAGTGTAGTCACCGCCTGCAACGACAAGACCGCGCTGCGTGACGAAGCCGCGAGTCTCAGTCGGGCGGTGGACGAACTGCGCGACGCCCCGAATGCTGACAAGGCCAGCAAGCTGAAGGCGCTGCGAGCCCTTGGCTGTAACCACGCGGATACGTGCGGCTTCCGCGATCAGTGCGCCGAGGCGTACAGCGAGCACGTGAAGGGCCTCGAAGGCATCGCCAAGGCGAAGGCCATGGAAGATCCTTTCATGTCAGCCGCCGAGCTGAAAAAGGCTGAGGACTCACTGAAATCCGCTGAAGAGAAGACGGCCGCCTGCGCCGATCGCCAAGGCGCGCTGATCCGAGAATACCGCCTGAGAGATTTGCACTGACGCATCGCGCGGCCCGCGCGGGTCCTACACAGCGCCGACGGTCAGTTGCACTGGATAGGTCCGTACGGGAGCGAATCGTTGACCGCGAAACCAAGCTGCAGGTCGTCGCGGTGCCCCGTGCCGAGGTAGTTGTGGATCTCTTCCGTGACACCACCGATGGCGGTGTTCGAGCCGGGGCCGGTTTCGTACCCCGCGGCAGCGACCACGGCGCGGCCGTTCGCCGGATTCTTGATGATCATGCGCGTGCCTGCCGCCGGCTTGTTGCGCCAGTACATGTTCACGTACCAGGCCTCCGCGACGACTGGTAGCGGCACGCCCGTGGAGCCCTGACCGTACTGTGAACCCCCTTCGCCAGCAGGCGCCCACGGCTCGCTGCGCGTCATCGTGTAGTTCGTCGCGGCCTGGCTCAAGTTGTAGTGGCGAGCGATTTGATCCGTGAAGCTCGTTGGCCAGCCGCCACCGAAGTCGTCGCTGACCGTAACCAGGTGCGCCTCCTTGACCACCGGGCCCGTCGCCGGCGTGCGCAAGTAGCGATAGGTGTTGCCGTCGCTCGGGTCCGTCGCCTCGAAGCAATCGAGCGAGACGTCACAGCTCGTCCAGAACATCTTCAGGTCCAGCGGATACGTGGCGCAGTCGCCCGCGGCGGCAGGGCTGAACGTGACGTCCAGCGTATAGCCGCCGGGAAATTCGGTTCCGGAGGAGTCAGTCCAGGTGTCCACGACGACGTAGTAACTGCCCGCGCTGATGTCGTAGTTGAAGCTGACGTCGTCCCGCTCGAGGCACCCGTTGCCGTTCGGGGCGTCAAGGAGGTGTACGTCGACGTCGACGCCGTCGCCATCCGTCACGCTCACGCTGAGGCGTCCGGCTTCAGGAACATCGACCAGGTACACCACTTCCGGGCCGAGCTCCGTGGTGCTGGGCGAACAGCTGTACCCATCGACCTCGTCGCTGGGTGCGTTCGTCGTGTCACCCTGGTCAGTGTAAGGGAAGCTCTGTATCGGGATTGGGCTGCAAAACGTGCCGACTGGGCAGTTCCCCGCGGAACCGCCTGAGCCGCCGCTCGACGAGCCGCCAGCGCCGGCTCCGCCGTTACCACTGCCTCCGCTCGCGGAGCCTCCATTCGTCGCACCGCCGGCGCTGCCGCCCGCGGCGGCACCGTTGCCGCCGGAAGCAGAGGAGCCGCCGGAAGCAGAGGAGCAGCCATTCGCGCCGGCCCCTTCACCGCCGCTAGCGCCGCTGCCGTCGCTGCCGCCACCGCCCGCGCTTGAGCACGCCGGGGCGCAGAGCAACAGCAGCGCGAATGAAGCCACGACCGCGCCCGCTGTCCCCGTGGTCCGCGTTACTAGCCGTGCGGGGGCCCCGTCCTGATTCCAAGCCATCGGACTATTATGCCGATGGAAATCTCGAGCAGCGAGCTGCGTTACCAGCTGTCGTCACTGCTCGAGTTCGATTCTTCGCTGCTCGAGCCGCTGCTTCCCCAGCGCCAGCTGAAGTTTACGAAGCCACCGTAGCGGAACACGAACTGGTTCGATTGGTCGGCATCCGCGGTCCCCTCGGAGCTCATCACGCCGACGCCCGCCTCGGGCCCAACGTCGAGGGCGAACGATGGTGATAAGTTCCAGCGTACGAGCGGCGCCACACGGCCATGCAAGAATGCGCGTGTGGTGCGCAGCTTGGTTCGATGCCCTTCGTAGCCCGCTCCAACGCCGATCCCCAGCTCCCAAGCCGGCGCCAGATCGACGAACCAGATATTCGCCGCGGAAACGGCCCAGCCGCTCGCAGCGCTGATCCCCGTCGTTCCCGACTTCACGTAGCGGCCCCTCAGCTCGAGCTCCGTTGACGGCGCGTAGCGGTAGCCCACGCGGAGGCCGATGCTGGTCGAGTTCTCGGGCAGGCCCTTGTCGCTCCAGAAGGCGTAGCCGAGGTGCGCGCCCACCAGCCATGGGGAATCCGTTTCAGGCTCGGACTTGGTGTCTTTGGCTTCAGCCTGAGGTGGGGGTTCCGGCGCCGCTTCTTCAGACTCCGCCGGCGGTCCAACCACAGGTTTTGCTTCCTCAGGCCCCGGGGGGAGCGTTTGCGCTTCGGCGCTGCTCGCCGTTGTCAGCGCAGCGAGTGCACTGGAAACGACAACCAACGAAGCCTTGGGCCGACGCCAGATCATCCAATCAGCATAGCCGACCAAGCGACCCAGCGGCGAGCGTTCAAGGTTTGCCGGGGTTCACGACCTTGGGCTTGGCTGGCTTGGCCTTTTCTCCCGCAGCACCCGGTGCGGCGCTCGCGCCGGGCGCCGCGCTCGTATCAGGCACCGCGCTCGTATCAGGCGCCGCGCTCGTATCAGGCGCGGCAGTGGGGCGCGACGATGCCCAGATCACGCGCCCGAAGCGCGCTGCCTTGTGGAAATTACCTTGGCCAAGGATCGGGCTCCACGAGACGCCACCGTTGTTTTCCATGGCGTAGAAGTTCATGCGCCAGGCGTCGCCGGGCTTCGGCGGCACTTGCTTGGCCTTGCTGAACGACTTCCATGGGATTGCGACTTCGACGACGTACCCCTTGTCTTCGTCATCGTCGTCGTCCAGCGTGCCGTTGAGCGTCACCGCGCTCGTTAGCTTTGCTGACCAATCCTGGTGTCCGAAGGGCCCGTTCGGTTCGACCTTGGGAGTGTTGTAACCGTCGAACTGGGAGTCGAAGACCAGGTTCTGGGGATTGATCTGGATCTCGTAGTAGTCCTTGTTGTCCCCGTCACCGTCGGGGTCGGTCATGATTTCGACGGTGTCTTTCGTCCACAGGTGCGGATCCGGCTGCTTCGCATCGAAGCCACCCGTGAGCTTCTTGTCTTGGATCTCGAAGCCCAAGTACATGTGCTCTTGATCCCACAGGAGCTTCACGCTGCCGTTGACCGGAAAGCGCGTGTTCGGCTTCCCGCTGCGCACGTCGATGAACGGCCCGGTGCTCGCCGCGCTCTGCCACGCGGGCTCGTCCAACTTGCCATCGACCTGGATGCTCTGGCCCTCGAGCAGATCGGTGACCCGCAACGTTGGTAGACCCGAGCGCGGAGCCGCGCCCGGTGTCACGCCGGTGCTCAAGGTCGCGACGATTGCCCGGTTGTGGGCGTCCTTCGGGCCGCTCTTGATCGGTATCCGGGAGGTGTCTTTCCAGATCCCTGTGGTGATCTGGAGCTTGGTGGTCTTGATGCTGGCGGGGACCGTGAACTCTTGTTCGTCGACGTAGACCTTGCCGGCTTCCCACGCGCTTGGCCACATCACCTGGTGATTGCCGTCAAGCTGGCGTAGCGGGCCCACGTTGTCGACGTTCAGGATGCGCTCCCCCGAGCCGTCGAGCACGTGGGTGAACAGGTTCCAGCCGTCCTCGCCGAGTGGCTGCTTCACCTGCCAGTACATCGTCAGCTTCAGCTTGGAACCCGGGCCAGCGGCGCCGGCAGGTTCCACCTTGGCGCCAAGCAGAGTGATCTTGCCGTCGAAGTCCGCGTTGAGGGGTGTACCCACGTCTGCCGGTGGTGCCGAGAGCACGTACTTGGCGAGCGCTGCCTTGTCGACCTTCTTCCCTGCGGAATCGTCGACGCATGCCGTCGTCGCCGCGGCTAGCGGCGCTGTCAGCAGCAACCAGCGCGCGGCGATCAGCAGCCAACGGGTCGACCTGCGACGTCCAGCTCTGGGTTCAACTTGCATCACCCCTCCCACCGCTGGTCACTTCGTGACGGGAAGCCGCACGACCAGCGCGCGGTTCTTGTCGTCGTTGACGCCGCCAATCAGGTCCAAGCGCACGACGCCGGTCCAGACCCCGACCGCTAGAGTGACGAACGGAGTGTCCAAGTCCCGGGGTAGGTCGATCTCCTGTTCATCGACGTACAGCTTGCCACGTTGCCACGAGGAAATGCTGCCGGCGCCACGCAGCGGGCCAACGGCGTCGAAGTTCGCGAGCTGGCGGCCGCTCGAGTCCAGGAGGTGCGTGAACAGGTGCCAGTCGCCTTGAGGCGGGTTGTCGCCGCGCCAGTAGAACGTGATCTTCACGCGGCCGCCTGGCTTCACGCTGGTTTGGTCGAGCTTGTAGCCCTCGAGGGACACGCGGCTCTCGAAGTCGAAGTGGCTGAGTACGGCGCCTTCAGGCAGCTCCGGGACGGCCAGCGCTTCCATCTGCTTGTTGGGGCCGGGAGGCGGGCCGCCCGCGTCTGCTTGAGGTTCGACGCAGGCGCCGAGCCAGAGCATGCTCACCCCCAAAAAAAGACTGGGGAGGAGCCGTGAAGCGAATCCTCGCGGATTCACGCGGTCAGTCAAAGCATAAGTCACTGCTATTCCTCGCTCCGCGACGCACCACCGCGCGTCGGTTACTTGCGGCCCTTTTTGCGGGCCGAGCGCTGCGCTTTGCGCTGGTTCTTGCGTTGGTTCTTCTCGCTCTTGGATAGCTTGCGCATCTGGGGCGTCTCTTGGCCCATGCCCGGCATGCCCATTCCAGGCATTCCAGGCATCCCGGGCATTCCAGGGAAGCCCATGCCGGGCATTCCGGGGAAGCCGCCCATGCCCGGCATGCCAGGCATTCCGCCGCCCTGCTTCATGGCTTTGCGCATGTTGCGCGCCATGTTGAGGTTCTTCATGCCGGGGATCTTGCCGAGTAGGCCGTCACCCATGCCGCCCATGCCGCCCATCATCTGCTTCATGAACAGGAACTTCTGCACCAACTCAGTGACGCCCTGTTCAGGCTGGCCCGAGCCCTTGGCGATGCGCTGTACGCGCGTCGGCTCGCGGATGAGCAGGTTCGGATCGCCCTTCTCCGGGCGAGTCATCGACTGAATCATCGCTTCGATGCGCGTGAGCTCGTTGTCGTCCAGGTTGACTCCGGGCGGAACCATGCCGCCGAGGCCCGGCATCTTCTCCACCAAGTCCTTGAGCGAACCCATCTGGCGGATCATGCGCACCTGATTCAGGAAGTCTTCGAGGGTGAACTCGCCGCTCATCATGCGCGCGGCGTCTTCCTCGGCCTTCTTCTGATCGATGACGTCCTCGAAGTCCTTCATCAGGCCGACGACGTCGCCCATGCCGAGGATGCGCCCCGCCATGCCTTCCGGGCGGAACTCTTCGAGCTTGTCCGTGGTCTCGCCCATACCGGCGAACAGGATCGGCGCGCCAGTGACCTCTTTGACCGAGAGCGCTGCGCCACCGCGGGCGTCGCCGTCGAGCTTGGTCAAGATCACGCCGCTGATGCCGAGGCGCTCGTTGAAGCTCGCGGCGGTCTTCACCGAGTCCTGGCCGATCATCGCGTCGATGACCAGGAAGATGTTCTGCGGGCTGACACCGCTCTTGATGTCACCGAGCTCCTGCATCAGCGCTTCGTCGATCGCGAGGCGACCGGCGGTGTCGTATATGATGACGTCGCAACCGAGCTTCTTCGCTTCACCCGGCGCGGCCTTACAGATTTCCACAGGGCTTTGATCCGGGATGTTGAAGACCGGGACGTCGATCTGCTCACCGAGCACCTTGAGCTGCTCCACGGCGGCGGGGCGCTGCATGTCCGCGGCGACGAGCAGCGGCTTCTTGCCCTCGGCCTTGAGCATGCGGGCCAGCTTCGCGGAGCTGGTGGTCTTACCGGAGCCTTGCAGACCGACCATCATGATGCCGGTCTTGCCGCTGGGGGCGAACTGGATGCGGTCGCCCTCGTAGTCCATCATCGCGATCAGCTCGTCGTGGCAGATCTTGATGAACTGGTCCCCCGCGGAAACGGTCTGAGCGGCACCCTTGTGCTTCACCTTGACCTGCACGGTGGCGCCGAGGGCCTTCTCCTCGACCCTCGCCAGGAAGCGTTTGACGACGCCAAGCTCGACGTCAGCCTCCAGCAAAGACAGGCGTACTTCTCGCAAAGCGGCCTGGATGTTCTTTTCGTTCAGCTCCGTCAGCCCCGCTAGGCGGTTCTGGGCTTCCTTGAATCCTCTTTTGAGCGCGTCAAACACGGCGCCCCGGTCTTAGTGTGGAGCGCGTCCCTTCGCAATCGCAGACCCGATTCGCCGCCGCCTGAGGGCGACGTTTCTGGCTCTTCGACACGATTTCGCGCCCCGGATACGCGAACAAACCGCGATTCACGTCCTCGAACCCGCTTTTTTGGGGGTGAGGCGCCCCGTGGGGCACGCGTGCCCGCCACACGTCAGCGTTTGCGCTAGTCCGCGAGCTGCAGGATGCGCTGGTAGATCTCGCGACGCGGGCGGCCGGTGTGCTCCGCCAGCTCCTGCGCGAGGTCCTTGGCTGAGCGGCCTTGCTCCAGGCCACGGCGGATGGCGGCGTCCAGGTCTTCGGCGCTCACTTCGAATTTGAGCGGCGCGTGGGGCCCGAGCACCAGAGTCAGTTCACCTCGCCACTGCTCGCGTTGCCCGAGCTCCTGGACGGTCCCCCACACGAACTCCTCATGCAGCTTCGTGAGTTCGCGGCCGACGCAGACTTCGCGCTCAGGCGTGAGCGCTGCGAGATCTTGTAGCGTCTGCTGGGCGCGGTTCGGTGACTCGAAGAGCACCACCGCCTCTGGCGTCTGCTGAATGCGCTCGAGCGCCTCGCGCCGGGCGCTGCCCTTGCGCGGCAGGAACCCCACGAAGCGGAAGCCACCGTCAACCAGGCCAGACGCGGCGACCGCGGTCGTCACCGCCGAGGGACCTGGGACGCTCTCGATCTTGATGCCGCGTTCTCGCGCTGCGCGCACCAGCAGGCTACCTGGGTCGCTGACCCCCGGCATGCCCGCGTCAGTGACCAGGGCGATCGACTCACCGGCCTCCAGGCGTTGCACCAAGCCAGCGACGCGCGAGGCGATCTGATGGCTCTCGATGCTCTCGAGCGGCTTGCCGGTGATACCCAGATGGCTGAGCAGCTTCTTCGTGTGCCGCGTGTCTTCTGCAGCGACACGGTCCACTTGCTTGAGCACCCGGATCACGCGTTGGCTGAGATCCTCCAAGTTGCCGATCGGGGTGCCGACCACGAACAGCGTGCTCACTCAGGTGTCGACCTCGACGGCGTCTCCGAGTCTTTCCCGGAGGAACTCGCGAAGGCGCAAGATCATGCGCGCCTCGAGCTGGCGAACCCGCTCTCGACTCACGCCGAACTCGTTCCCCAGCTCTTGCAAGGTCAGCGGATCCTCCGCGACGGTGCGCTTGTCGAAGATGATCGCCTCCTTGCCTTTGAGGGTGACGCGAAACTCCTCGAGGTGTCGGCGCACCAGATCCGACAGCTCAGCGCTCTCGGTCATCAGATCCGGGCCCTGATCGGAGGTGGGCATCAAGTCGAGGCGACTGGTCTGGCGCCCGTCAGCGTCTCCAACCGGCGCGTCGAGGGAAGCGTCGCCGCGCGCCAGGCGCTTCTCCATCATCGCGACGTCTTTCTGGTCGACGTCGAGGCGCTTCGCGATTTCCTCGTGGGTGGGCTCGATGCCCATCTGCGCCAGGCGCTGCTTCTCCTTGTTCAGGTTGAAGAACAGCTTGCGTTGCGCCTGGGTGGTGCCGATCTTCACCAGCCGCCAGTTGTTGAGGATGAAGCGCAGCATGTACGCGCGGATCCACCACGCAGCGTACGAAGACAGCTTGACCCCGCGGTACGGGTCGTAGCGCTTCACCGCCTGCATCAGGCCGATGTTCCCCTCTTGAATGAGGTCCATCATGTTGCGATAGGCGCGGCGGTACTCATACGCGAGCTTCACGACCAAGCGCAGGTTGGTGGTGACGAGCTTCGCCGCGGCGTCCACGTCACCACCTTCGGTGTACTTGATCGCGAGCTGGCGTTGATCCTCAGCGCTGAGCACCGGGTGGCGCTGAACCTCGCGCATGTACATCGCGAGCGGGTCGATCGTGCTGAGCGCCGTTTCCTTCGACTTCGGCGCGGGGACCTTCTCAAGGTCCTCTTCGTCGATCACCTCAGCTTCCGCTTCGACCACGTCGTCGTCCGCGAAGTCTTCGTCGGACTCCTCGCCGTCTTGCTCGTCGTCTTCTTCGGTGTCCTCCACCTCTTCGGCGGTGGTCTCGACTTCAACTACGGGCTGGCGCGGCTTCTTCTCGCGTTTGGCGGAGGTGCTCTTCTTACTGGTTTTCTTGGCTGCCAACTGCGCGCGTCCTTGAGCGGGCCCTGGTTGAGGTGCGGGGGTCCCGAGGTTGTGACGCGATGGGTGCGCGGTCAAGCACAGCTGGCTCGGGATGCTGTGTTGCCGGGAGAGCAGCGGTGCATAGGCGACAGAACAGCGGGATCGCCGGGCGTTCGCGGAGCCGCTACTGCGAGAAGCAAGACATCATTTGGCCCTCGGCGCGGTACTCGATGCCCCCATCGGTTGGCTCTTCGACCAACCAGACCACCACGGCGCTGCCAAGGCTCACGGTTGTGGCTTGTGCGTCGATCGGCGAACCGCTTGTCACCGTGGCCACAGGTTGGCGCCAGGCGCGTGGCTGTCCGTTTAGAGCGAACTGAGAGATGAAGACTCCGTTCCCGGCAAGGTCCAAACTGGCCCAAGACATTATCCCCAGTTTCGCCGCTCCGTTCCCCGGCGTGAACGCCTGAGAGAGGGAGGACGGCCCAACGAATGTGCTTCCCAGTAGCTCGGTCGTTGTGGTCGGAGGTGCGGATGCTTGGAACAAATTGGCGTAGTAGGAGACTTCGGTAGCGGTGAAGCCTGACGCCACCGCTAGAACCTGGTTCCCTGAGGATGCGGGGTAGAGGAACACCTCTTCGCGAACTTGGGCACCCAGGTCTACCGGTTGGAATGCCCAACCTGGCGAACTCGCAAATTGCGTGACGTCTGTTGCCTCGTTTTGGTCGATGAAGATGCTGAAGTACCGTCCTTCTACATGCGTCGCCGAGAGCAGGGTGTTTGCCGAAGTGGTGACTGGGGTGCTGGCGCTCTCGTCGGTATAGATGTCCCCGTTGCGACATTGCAGGACGTACTTCGTGGGGTTCCCGTCAACGAAGAATGAGGATCTAGTTTCGCATTGTTGCGCGAGCACCGTGCGATCCGGAGGGTCGTCGTTCGTGCGATTCACCGATAGTGTTGCCAGCGCGTTGTCGTTTCCGTAGAACGTGATGACATCGTTCGCCTGACTCACCGCACTCGGGGTGAACCCTCCCTCAGTGCTAACCGCTGAGTGCGTGTGGAGTGTCGCCCCCGATGGATTGAAGTGCCGGATCCAGTTGGTATGGGATGGGCCGTCTTTGCCGCTGACGAGGACGAAGTAATCGTCGCTCCCAGCCGAGAACACCCAGATGTTCTGGATAGCAAGGCCCGCCATATCGCCTGGCGTGAACACGGCGAATCTAGAGCCTTGAGTTGCGCAGGCGAAGCCCTGCCCTCCGGTTCCACCAGCGCCGCCAGCGCCGCCCCCTCCGTTTCCGGCGGAGCCGGCGCTCCCCGCAACACCTGCCGCCCCGCCGTTACCTGCCGCACCCCCGCTGCCTGCACTGCCGCCGCTGCCTGCAGCGCCGCCGCTGCCTGCAGCGCCGCCGCTTTCTGCCGTCTCCGCCGGGTGGAAATCGCTCAGCCCGATCAAGTCCGCACAACCCGATGCGTAGAGCGCAAGGCCGGAAATCAGCAGAAAACCTGAGATTCGAGTTGCGGTGCTCATCTCGCTCCTCCGGAAGTCAGCCTAGAAGCTTCCGGTTACGAACAGCCCGTTCGTCTTCGGCCCAAACACCGGGGTGACGTTCGCGAAGTGTCCGCTCTTGGTCTTCGCGCTGGAGCTCGACCCGGACGTCAGTAACAACACGACGCCGGTGATCGCCGCAGCGGCGCCGACACCCACACCGATGGTCGAAATCAGCGCCTTGCTTTCAGCGCTATCGATCTCTTCCTGACCGGCGGGCGTGCACTCCTTGTTGGGGCACAGAGTCGCATCGTTCTCGGCGTCGCTGGCTTGGCCCTTCGCGAGCAAGCCAAACACCAGCCCCGTGCCGATGAACACGCCACCGCCCCCGATCAGCACCCAGGGCAGCACGCCGGGGCCGCCTGTTCCGGCATCGCCCGGCGTCACCATCCCGTCGGGACCGGTCTTGGCGTTCGGATCCACCACGAGCGAGGGAATTCGAACGATCTGAGCGTCACCATCTGGGCCCACTTCCACCGTGGTAGTCCAGGGACGATAACCTGGCGCAGTGACCTTGATCTCGTGCTTGCCCGGGTCCACAGCCACCGGTGTGCCCATGCTCCCCGCGGAAATGAGCTCGCCGTCGCGCGTGACGGTCATGTCCTTGACGAGCGGTTTCGGTGGCACCAGCTCGAGCTTGGAGAGCTTCGGTTCGAGCTCCGCGGCGGCCTTCGCTGCGAACTCCTGTTGCTCATCCCGACCCCGACTCCGTGCCAGCGTTTCCGCAGACTTGTACTCGGCCCAGGCGGAGGCGGTGCGCCCCAAGGTGTTGTAGCAGCCTGCCAGGTTGATCAAGGTGCCGGGTGAGGGGTCGGCCTTCTGGCTGGCTTCGAACTTGGGGCAGGCTTCGGCGGCCTTGCCTTCGGCCATCAGGCGCTTGCCTTCTTGGAAGAGCGACTCGGCGAGAGCCTTGTCTCCAGCGTACGCGCTGGAGGCGAAGCCTAGGCAGAGAGAGAAACCAAGGGCGGCGAGAATCGTGCGGGGCTGGATCATGGTGAAGACTCTTCTGAGAGGGCCGCATCATGACGCGCTGCCTGGCACTTGCCAACGCGTTCGGTGGGGTTTTGGGCTGCCCTACGGATCTCCCTAGGCCCCGCGTTCGGGCGGTCGTGAAGGGTTAGCTGTTTCCGCGCGGTCGTTGTTCTCTCAGGCGTGTTTTCTTGGGGGGAGGTGCCGCCCTTTACTCCTGACACCCTGCTGCCGGTGGTGTTCGAGGCGGTGCTCCTAACCCCCTAAATTCACGACGGAAAGGCTGGCTGAGTGGGCGCCGCGAAGCGGCCCGCGCCAGTTTGCACTTGTAGTGACTCAAAAATGAGTTACTACTTTGGCCGGAGGAGACGCCATGAATCAATCCGTGAGTTCCCACATCCCGCGAGTCGCCTACTTCTGCATGGAGTTCGGCCTCAACGAGAAGCTCCCCATCTATTCCGGCGGGCTTGGAGTGCTAGCGGGTGACGCGATGAAGGCTGCGCGTGATGCCCAGCTGCCCGTCGTCGGCGTCGGGATCTTCTGGAATCAGGGCTACACGATCCAGAGCCTCGGCAAGGATGGGCGGGTGGTGGATACCAATCGCGTGACGTCCCGCGAGGGACTCGAGCCAACGGGGATCGAGTTCACGCTCAAGATCCGTGGCAAGGCGATCCCCATCACTGCGCTCAAGTGCGAGCTCTTTGGCTCGGCGCCGCTTTACCTGCTCGAGCCGGTCAATGAAGCCGACCGCTGGCTCACGCGACGTCTCTATGGAGGCAACGACGATGACCGCGTCGCCCAGGAAGTGTTGCTGGGGGTCGGCGGGGTGCGGTTGCTGCGCGCGCTGGGCCACGACGTCGACGTCTACCACTTCAACGAGGGGCACGCCGCGTTCGCCGGACTGGAGTTGATTCGCGAGCAGATGAGTGACGGTCTGGAGTTTTTTGCAGCTTGGAAGGCTGTGAGGCGTCACGTGGTGTTCACCACTCACACGCCGGTGGTTGCGGGCAACGAAGTGCATCCGCTGTCGCGCTTGTTCGAGCAAGGGGCGGACGTGGGTTGCTTCACCCGTGACCAGCTCTCGCGCATCGGTGGTGACCCATTCGGCATGACCGTCGCGGGTCTGCGCCTGTCGCGCATCGCGAACGGCGTGGCTCAGCTCCATGGGGAAACATCACGCAAGATGTGGGCTCACGTTCGCCACGCGTCCCCCATCGTCGCGATCACGAACGGAGTCCACCAGGGCACGTGGCAAGACGCGCGCATCCGCAACAGCTACGCGGACAGCCTCTGGGACGCACACCAGGACCTGAAGTGGGAGCTGATCGATCTGGTCGAGCAACGCACTGGCGTGAAGCTCGCGGCGGACAAGTTGCTGGTTGGCTTCGCGCGTCGTGCCGCAACCTACAAGCGCGCCGATTTGATCTTCGGGGACTCCGGTCGCCTCGAGCCGCTGCTGAAGAGCGGAAAGCTGCAGCTCGTGTTCAGCGGCAAGGCGCACCCGAAGGACCTACCTGGCAAGGCGGTGATCGAGCGCATCGTGGGCATGACCAAGCGCTACCCGCAGAGCGTCGTCTTCCTGCAGAACTACGACATGGAGCTCGGCCGGGTGCTGACCCGCGGTGCCGATGTTTGGCTGAACAACCCGCGGCGCCCGATGGAAGCCTCGGGTACTAGCGGCATGAAGGCCGCGATGAACGGCGTGCTGAACTGCAGCGTGCTCGACGGCTGGTGGCCCGAGGGCTGCGAGCACGGCGTGACGGGCTGGCAGATCGGCGGCGGCTACGAAGGCGACGACCAGGACGCTCACGATCAGGAGGATCTGATCCGGGTGCTGACCCAAGACGTGATCCCGACCTATTACGAACAGCCCCACCGCTGGCGCCAAATGATGCGTTGCTCGATCGAAATGAGCGAACAGAAGTTCTCGGCCGCCCGCATGCTCTCCGAGTACTACTCGAAGCTCTATCCCAGCGGTTCCGGTATGTCTTCATTCGACGGCATCGAGCGCAGCGTGATGAGCAGCGAGCCGAAGCTGGGCGCCAGCGCCGCGCTCTGACATCGAGCCCAATACTGAGCCCTGACATCGGGCTCAGACGTCGAGTCAACAGACCGATTTCTGACGGTGGTATGCTCCCCAGCGCGTCGTTCATGACGCGCGGGAGCAGCAACAGTGAAGACCACCACCCATCGAGTGTGCACACTCTGCGAGGCCACCTGTGGCATCGCCGTTGAAGTAGAGGACGGTCAGGTCACGCGCGTGACCGGCGACAAGCACGACCCGTTTTCCAGAGGCTACATTTGCCCGAAGGCCTACGGAATGAAGGCCTTGCAAGACGACGCGGATCGCTTGCGCTCCCCGTTGATTCGCGATCGGGCCACGGGTGAGTTTCGCGAGGTGAGCTGGCAGGAGGCCATCGACTACGCCGTCGAGGGACTGAGCCGAATCCGTGCGGAACACGGTGGGGACGCTCTCGCGACCTACGCCGGGAACCCGAACGCCCACAGCCTGCATGCGATGATCTACGGCCCCGTGCTCACCAAAGCGCTCGGGACCAAGCACCGCTACAGCGCTAGCTCGGCGGACCAACTTCCCAAGATGGTGAGTTGCTCGCTGCTCTTCGGGGGTGGTCTGACGGTGCCCATTCCCGACCTCGATCGCACCGACTATTTGCTGATGCTTGGTGCGAACCCGGTGGTCAGCGGGGGGAGCCTCATGACGGCGCCCGACGCGAAAGGGCGGATCGCCGCGATCCGCGAGCGCGGCGGGAAGGTGGTGATCGTCGACCCCCGCCGCACCGAGAGCGCCGCGATCGCTGACGAGCATGTGTTCATCCGCCCGGGCGATGATGCGTTCCTCTTGCTCGCGATGTGCAACGTGATCCTCGAGTCGCGGGGCGCCGAGCTTCGAGACCTCGCAGAACATGTGCAGGGGCTTGAGTCAGCGCAAGCAGCGCTGAGAGCCTTTACCCCTGAGCGCGTGGCTCGACGCATCAACATCCCTAGGGAAACCATCGAAAGACTCGCAAGCGAGTTCGCTGGTGCCTCGAGCGCTGCCTGCTACGGGCGCATCGGGACGACTTGCCAGACATTTGGCACGCTCACCAGCTGGGCGATCGACCTGCTGAACTTGATCACGGGCAACCTCGATCGCCCCGGCGGGGTCATGTTCCCGCTCCCGGCAGCCAACCGTGGTGGCAACAAGCTGGATCTGCCCGGGCCTGGGCGAGGCTCCAAGTTCGGGCGCTGGAAGAGCAGCGTGCGAGGACTCTGGGAGGCGTTTGGTGAGCTGCCCGTTGCCGTTCTTGCAGAGGAGATCTTGGACGCTGCACCAGAACACAAGGTGCGCGGCATGCTCACGGTCGCGGGGAATCCGCTGCTGAGCGCGCCGGGGAGCGCCCGCCTCGAGGAAGCGTTCGCCGCGCTCGAGTTCATGGTGTCCGTCGATATCTACCTGAACGAGACGACGCGCCACGCCGACGTGATCTTGCCCCCTCCCCCCCCGCTCGAACGCGAGTCATACGACCTGGCCTTCTACCAGCTTTCCGTGCGGAATATCGCGAAGTACTCCCCTCCAGCCCTCCCGCGCGCGGATGGCGCACTGGACGAATGGGAGGTCTTGTTGAGCCTGGCCAAAGGCCTGATGGGCATGGGGTCGATGGATCTCAAGGCCGCCGATGACTTTCTGATCGGGCAGCTAATTCAGCAAGAGTTGGCGGGGAGCCCCGAGACCCTGCGCTTCTCGGGACTCGACCCCGAATCCGTGCGGCAAGAGCTGGGAGAGCGACCCGGTCCCCAGCGCGTGCTCGACCTGTTCATCAGGCTCGGCCCCCACGGAAATGGCTTCGGACAACACCCGGAGGGCCTCACGCTCGAGAAACTGAAGCAAGCAGAGCATGGTTTGGATCTTGGACCGCTGACAGCGAGGCTGCCTGGCGTCCTCAACACGAAGAGTGGCAAGGTCGAGGTCTGGCACGAGCTGATCGCGCAGGAGCTCGAGCGGCTCGCGTCAACGCTCGATGAACGATCACAGGGGGAGCTGCGGCTGATTGGCCGCCGTCAGCTGCGTTCGAACAACTCTTGGATGCACAATCTGACAGTCCTCGTGAAGGGGCCCGAGCGTTGCACGCTCTTGGTGCACCCTGAAGACGCGGCGGCTCGTCAGCTCTCGGACGGAGTCCTCGCAGAACTCGAGAGCCGAGTTGGCGCGCTCCAAGTCAAGGTCAAGGTCAGCGATGAGATGATGCCCGGTGTTGTGTCGTTGCCCCACGGATGGGGACACGACCGCAGTGGCGCACGCATGGCGGTGGCGCGGGAGCACGCTGGGGTGAACGTGAACCTGCTGTCGGATCCGGAGTTCCTGGATGTATCTGGGAACGCGGCGTTCAACGGTGTGCCGGTGACGCTGCGTGGTGCTCGCTAGTCGGGATTCGTTTCTCGCACTGCGGTCTCGACGTTGGGCAGCTCCAGCGCTTGCTCAAGCTTGGCGAGCAGGAGGTCCTCGGCGCATCCTCGGAGTCCCCTTGCGGCGGCCGTCCAGTGTTCCGGCGGATGACGCTGGATGACGCGCATCTGACCCGCCGAATCGAAGAAGGTGTACAGGCTCGAGGATCGATTTCCGCGCATTCGGTCAAGGGCTTCGCGTGCGGTCTCGAAGACATCATCCGCTTCGGTCGGCAGGTCCTCGCGGCTCTGCTCACGAAGCACGCAACCGAGTAGCCCCGGCGCTAACCGCGCGGCCTGGTCTAGGGCGCGTCGCGCGAGTTCGAAGTTCTTCATCCGGTGCTCCGCTTGAACCAGCGCCAGCTGGGCACCGAGGCGTGAAGGACTCGCATGTGTTGCGCCCCTCAGCTCCGTCAGTGCCGCGGTGACTCGGCCTTGGGCTAGGTAGACTTCTCCGCGATATGCGTACGTCGCCTCGTGAGGGATTGGGCGGCAGTACTTCAGTCCCTCTGACCAGGCCTCGAGAGCTTCGTCATAGCGCTCGAGTCGCGCAAGGGCAGCGCCGAGCCCAACGTAGCCCCAACGGGTACGCGTCGCGAGCCAAACCTTTGAGAAGGCCTCCACCGCTTCAGTGTACCGCCCAACCCAAAGCAGAATTTCTGCGTGGTAAGTCGCCAGGAACGGGTTTGTTGAGGCTTGGTCCGGTGAGAATCCACTTAGGACTTCCTCCAAAGACTGGCGGAGCAGCAGTTTTTGGGCTTCCTCGGTACGCTTGCGTGGGGTCGCGACACGGAGTTTCCTGAGTGTGCCCGCTTCGGTCGCTGTCGATTGACCCGAGTAGTTCCCGCCGAGCAAGCGAATGCTCCGCTCGAGTAGGTTGAAGGTCGCGAAGTGACCTGCGGCGTATGTGGCGGACACTTGCGCTTCGCCGAACATCTCGATCAGTACCTGGCGAACTTGAAAATCGTTGCGTCCGTGCAGCCCGTGGTACCGCTGGTCGCGGTCGGGGTAGATCAGCGTCAGGATAGGGAGGAGTTGCTTCGCTGGCCCTGGTAGTAGGCGTCGAAAGCGGTGTGTCTCGACGAGGGCCAACCACAGGCGCCATGCGGTGTTAGCGCCGCCAAGTTCGCCTTCGCCGTGAAGCAAATCCAGAGCGGCCCGCCAGTCGCCGCGCTCGAACAGAAAGCGTACCCGCCAGAGCTTGGCTTCCGGGGCTGTGAGTGCTTCCAGACGCTCCAAGCCAGCCTGAAGGTGACCCTCGAAGCAGTCGCAAGCTCCGAGGACTAGCTCTGCGGTTGCGTTGGGACCGCGAGCAAGCGCGCGCGATGCTAGTTCTCGTGCTTGATCGACCTGGTTCGTGAACAGCTTGTACTCCGCTGCTCGTCCTAGTCGGTCCGATGTCGCCTCTCGAGCTATAGCCTCTTCGAGCAGTGACCAGTAAGCGTCGAACGCGCCGGCTGAAAACAGCGCGTCGAGAGCAAGCTCCAGATCGCGCTCGTCTGGGCCCAGTGTTCTCAGAACGTTGGCCGTTTCGCGCGCGAGCTTGGCGTCTTCCTCGACGCTTGCGCACAGCAGTAGCTGCGAGGCTAGCCCCGTGTTGGGGGCCATTGCTAGTGCCATGCGGAAACAAACAGTTGCCGTGTCACTCATGCCCAGCGTTGTCAAGAGGCGTCCAAGTTCAGCAAACTCGTCGGCGTCCTGTGCGCGGGTTGCAGCGTCGCGTGCTATCTCGCGAGACTTTAGTGGTAGCCCCGTCAGCGTCAGCAAGAGGGTCCGCGCCGTTTGGTTTGCGAACGCCGCGCGTTTCGGCGCGTCGTGAATGGCGTCCCAATGGCGAGTCAGTGCGCCTAGAGTATTGCCATCGGCAACCAGACGAAGCGCACTCGCGATGCTTGCAGACGCGTCCTCCGGACTCTCCAGGTCGTTCGGAACCCGATCGCGTATCTTGCGCATGGCGGCGATCAACGCGTCTCGCCCGGGGCTGCTCTCCAAGCGTGCGAGCACCGCGCGCCGGAGCCGTGCGAGCCCGTTGGCATCTTCGAGGGTACCCCGTGTCCAACCGGCCTGAATGCCTTGGCCCTCGAGTCGCAGCTCCAAATCGCGAAAGCCCCGCTCTGGATGCACGAACCTCAGCGCGAGGTGACGCTCATCCACAACAACCCGCGCTGGACGAATACCTCGCGGCCAACCAGCCATCCACGTCGGGATTGGGAGCCGTGGACTCCTCATCGTTGCAGCCTACCCAACTTTCTCCAGCTTGGGGCTAGCCTCGTTGAATCAACAGCACTCCACCGGCTAGCAAGAGCACACCCGCGATTCGCGCGAAGGAAATCGGACGCACTCCGTAGCCCAGGAATCCATAGTGGTCGATCACCACGCTCGCGACTAGTTGCCCCATGACTAGGGACGCGATGAGCAGCGCCGCACCTAGCCGTGGGGCGGCGACTACGCCCGCGAGCACCAACGCGGCTCCACACGCGCCTCCGAGGTAGGCCCACCACGGCGCTGCGGCAATCGCACTCCACTTTGGTATCCCGGTGCGAGCAGCGACGGAGGCGACCAAGAGGATCAGCAGCCCACCTCCAAAGTTGACCACGCCTGCGAGAAACGGGTGACCCAGGTTGCGTCGTAGCTCCGCGTTGATGCCAGCTTGAGCCGGCAACACGACGCCAACCAGCACGACGAGCAGCACGAAGAACGTTTGGCTTCCCGGCATCAAGCGCGTGTACACCGGTGTCCTGTGAGTCGCATCGGTTTAGTTGAACAGCGATCGCGGCGCTGACGGCAGGTGCGCTTTTAGCTACGCTTTCCTGGATGTCAGCCAACTTCATCAAGCGCCAAGTCAAGCGATGGAAGCGTGAGGTGAGGGCGAAGATGTGGCGGCTGACCCACTCGTTCGAGGAGTACGAACTCCACTACGAGACACCTGCTGCCCAGGAGAGCAAAGCGGCGTTGCAGGAGCTCGCTCAGCAAGTCGGCGGTGCGGGGTGGGCGGTAGAGGGCGTCGGACTGAAGCCGCCAAGTGCCGCGTTTCAGTCTGGCGATGAGCGGATCGAAGTTCGCTTGCTTCCGCTCAAGGAGCGTGCCTTCAAGCGCACCCGTCACTTCGGCGTGGCCTACCGAACGGCTCAGCCCCTAACCGAGAGCACGCGTGCCCTGATCGACCGCTTCGTTGCCGCCCTGAGTCAGGTTGAGCGAGATGCAGCCTGGCGGAACAAGCTAACCCGCGCCCGCCTATCGGAGGTTGCGTACTTCCCTGCGGAGCAACGTGTTGAGTTCCGACCATCGCTGGCCTGCAATCACCATTGTGAGTTCTGCAACTCTGTCGAGCGAAACGCCACCGACAGCGTTGGGGCAATCCAGGAGTTCATTGATCAGCTGCCTCTGTGGAAAGACTTGCCTGTGGTCTCGGCGGTGATCTCAGGCGGAGAACCAACCCTGCTGAAGCGACTGCCAGAGCTGGTATCCACACTCGCCGACGAGGGCTTCGATGTTGAGCTGCAGACCAACGGGATGTCACTGGCGGATGCCTCCTACGTATCCGAGCTGAAGTCCGTGGGGGTTCGCACCGTGCTCGTTTCCTTGCACAGCGCGCGCAGCTCGCACAGCGACCGCAGCATTACCAAGCTCGACGGCGCTTGGGATCGCACCGTTCGCGGTATCGACAACGCAATTGCCGCGGGGATACGAGTGCACCTCAGCCACGTCGTCCATCGAGACAACTTCACGGAAACGGCTGAGTTCATGCGCATGGTGAGCGAGCGCTGGGGCCGTAAGCCGCTGATTCGCTTGGCGTATGTGGCTCCCACTGGGGGAGCGCGCGAAGGAGACGTAGTGCCAGCGCTACCAATTGCCCTACCCTATTTGCGTGAAGGGCTATCTGCTGCGCGGGCGCTCGGCGTGCGGGTAAACCTGGTCAGCTACTGCGGGGTCCCTCCGTGTCTGGTGGCGCCCGAACACAACAGCTCCGAGGTTGTGCAGAATACGGGTGCCCGGGTGTTTAGCGACGATCATCTGCGGCTCCCTGCGTGCGCTGGGTGCCGGTATGAAGACCGCTGCCCTGGCCTCTGGCGCCGCTACTACGATCGCTATGGGGACCCGGGACTCAAGGCAATGTGAGCAGGTCAGCGACGGGTTTGAGGTCGAGATCTTCGGCGCAGCCTGAGAGTTGCCCTGCAGCTTCCTGCCAGTGTGCTTGGGGCTGCCTCACAACGACTCTCAGGCCGTCGTCTCCGTCGAAGAACGTGTACAAGCTCGACGAGCGATTCCCCCGCAAGCTCTGCAGTGCTGCCTCAGCTAGATGCGCCAGTCTGTCGGGGTCGGCTGGGATTCGCTCCAAATCCAAGCTGCGAAGCGCGTTGGCGATCACCGCCGGCGCAAGCGCTGCCGCGGCTTGCACACCGCGCCTCAGCCCGGCCAGGTTTCCAAGTCCTCGCTCCGCAAGCGCAAGCGCAAGCTGAGTTCCGACTCGCGACGGGCTCTCTCGCGCGGCGTGCCGCAACTGCTCGATGCCGGCCTGCCGTCGGCCCTGCGCGATCAACACCTCGCCACGATACGCATACGTCGCTTCTTGAGGCAGGAATCGGAAGAACGCACTTCCGTCTTCCCAGGCTCTCAAGGCTTCGTCGTGACGCCCCAGCTGACCAAGAGCCGCGCCAAGCCCGACATAGCCCCAGCGGGTGTGGGTTTCTCGCCACACCTTCTCGAAGGCCTCGCGAGCCTCTTCGTAGCGCCCGGTCCAGAGCAACATTTCCGCGCGGTACGTGCGCAGGAATGGATCTGCCCCCGTTTGCTCCGATTTCTTCAGGAACTCGTCGAGCACGGCGTCGAACGGCTTCGTAAGCAGCAGGCGCTGGAGCTGTTCCGCGCGGCTGCGTGGAGTCGCGACGCGGACTCTGGTCAGGGTGCCGTCCACGACGACGGTGGGAGTTCCTGAGTAGTTGCCTCCGAAGCTCTTCACTCCTTCGACCAGCAATTCGTACGCCGCGCGCTGTCCCTCGAAGTAGGCCCGCTGGACTTTGCTGGCACCAAACAGCTGAATCAATACTTCACGAGTCTGGAAGTCATTTCGTCCGTAAAGCAAGTGCGAGGAGCGGAAGCGAGCTGGGTAGCGTCGAACGAATACGGGCAGTAGTTCGCGCATCACGCCGGGGAGGCGTCGCTGAACCCGCTGCGTTTCCGCGAGGACTAGCCAGAGACGCCAGGCCGGTCTCTGGCCAGCTAGCTCGCCCTCGCCCAGTAGAATCTCAAGCGCCTGCCCAAGTCTTCCCCTTTCAAAGAAGCTTCGCGCCCGCCACAGTCTGGCCTCTCCAGAGGTCAGCCCCTCGAGCAGCTGATCCGCAAGCCTGTGTTCGCCCGCTAGGACGTGACATGCGCCCAGCACCAAGCGCGCCATGGGATTCGCTTCAAGTGAGAGTGCCTTGTTGGCGGAGTTGACAGCCTCGTGCCGGCGTAACTGGAATAGCCGCAGCTTGGCAGCCTGTGCGTGACGCGCTGCCGTGGGCCTGCGAGCGAGCGCGCGCTCGAGCAACTGTTCGTACCCGGCGAACGCTCCCACTTCGAACAGGCAGTTCAAGGCCACGTCGATTTCGTGCTCTTTCGGGTGCTGTTCCCACAGCAGCCGAGCCGCGTCTGCTGCGAGTTCAGCGTCCCCTTGGTCCGCCGCGCAAAGCAGCAGCTGTGTCGCGAGCGTGCCGCTCGGCGCGATACGCATTGCCTCGCGGAAGCAGTCAAGAGCGCTGCCCGTCGCGGCGACGCTCATTAGCGTACGTCCTAGCTCCCATCGCTCATCGGCGTCTGCGGCAAGCGGCATCGCAGCCTGTCCGACTGCGCGCGCCCGTAGGGGCAGCCCCGCCATGGCGAGCAGCAGCGCCTGCGTCGTGGTACGCGCGAAGCCCGCACCGTCGCGTGGGTCGTGAATTTCCTTCCAGTGTTGGGCAAGCGCTTCAACCGCCTCACCCCTTGCGACCATTTCTATGGCTTGCGCTAGCGGGTCACGGTGTCTTTCGGCCTCCCGCTCGAGGCTTTGAGTCTCACGGATTGCTGCGCCCAAACCTGCGGCGGCGCCCGGCTGGTTGAGCCTCGCGAGCACCGCGCGGCGCAGCTGACCAAGGCCGACCGAGTCGTCAAGGGAACCACCAGCCCAGCGTGCGTCGAATCGCTGATCTCTCTGCGGTATCAGCGCCAAGTCTCGGAACCCACGCTCGGGATGCACGAAGCGCAGGGCGAACTGTCCGCGGTCGACGATGACTCGAGCCGGACGGATCCCGGGCGGCCACTCCTCCATCCATTTCGGGATTGGAAGTCTCGGGAGCCGCATCGCGCGAAGATAACCGCAATGTCCGCGGTTCGTGCGGTTTTCGAGCCACGATTCGCGAAACCCTGCATGCTTTCGGGCGTGCGTCGTCTGCTACCCGTCCTCAGCGCCTGCGCGATTCTCGTGGGGTGTGAGCCGACTTCGTCGGTAGCCAATCGCCCGCCGTCAGAGGAGCCCAAACCCGTCGCGCAGGTTGAGCCCACTTCGGCTCCGACCGTGGTGGCGGCTCCGCCGCCGTTGACTTCCGCTGCGCCGTCGCCGGTTCCGCTGACTCCACCAGGGCCGCGCCCCGTCGTTGCGGAGCGCCTGCAGGCGCTCGTCGCCAAGGCTCACGAACTTGGGACGGATGAGCTGATCATCTGGCAGGAGGGTCGCGTCTTGGACCAGTTCGGAGCTGACGGGGCGCCGATCCAGAGCATGTCGATCACCAAGAGCGTGCTGGGGCTCGCCGCGCTGATTCTGATTCAAGAGGGCAAGCTCCAGCTGGAGCAGCCGGTGTCTGAGTTTTTTCCCGCCTGGAAAACTGGCGGCAAGGCGAAGGTGCTCGTGCGGCACCTGCTCAGCCACTCGAGCGGCCTCTCGGAGCCCAAGAGCACGCTGCCGATCTATCGTAGCGACGACTTCGTGCAGTACGCACTCGACTCGAAGCTCGAGGCCCAGCCGGGGGAGCGCTTCATCTATGGCAACAGCGCGAGCAACCTGCTGAGCGGCTTGATTGAGAAGGCGAGCGGAAAGCGCGCGGACCGCTTCGTGGCCGAGCGGCTGTTCAAGCCGCTTGGGATCGCTCGCTACTGGTGGAGCCTGGACAAGGCCAAACACGCCCACGGCATGTCGGGACTCCATATCAATGCAATCGGTCTGCTCAAGCTAGGGCAGCTGGTTCTGGGGGGGAGGAACACTCGGCAGCCAAACGCAGACGACGCAAAGCCGCTGATTGACCCGGATCTCCTGCGACGCGCCACGACCGAGCTCGCCCCAGTGCAACCGAATCACAAGCGGCTAGGGCTCCTCTGGTGGTTGATCCCTGAGACGACGGAGCTCGGTCTCACCAGCGACGATATTGCCGCATGGCAAACTGCGAAGCTGGACCCAGCCTTCGTCGTACAGATGAAGCCGCTGGTGGGGCGTCGCTTCAAGACCGCCGATGAGTACCGAGAAGCCGTGAAGGCGCTACGTCCGGACGACCCGGAGCTCGAACGCTGGGACGAACTCACCTGGAAGGCAGGCTTACCTGACGTCACGTACCGTTTCGGACCAATCATCGGCTGTTACTCAGCCGGAACGCTGGGACAGTACCTGGTCATTCTTCCGCGGGATCGCCTGATCGCGGTGCGCATGCGCAAGGCCCCAAAGCGACGCAAGGAGCACGACCCCAACGATTTCCCGGATTTCATCGAGCGAGTGCGCGAGCTGGTCGAAGCGCCCTAGCTCGCTTAGACTCTCGCTATGCTCGGGCGCTTCCCAGTAAGGTTCAGCGACATCCTGCGACGTGTTGGCCATTTCCGCACGAGCTCGCTCTGGGCGACGTTGCTGGCGGTCGCGGTGCTGCTGGTTTCCGCGAGCGCTCTCGCAGACGAGCCCCCGCCGGAGCCAGCGAAGAAGGATGGTGGCTGCGGCTGTGAAACGACGGGCTACCCGCGCACTTACACCGCGCTGTCCGTCGCGTTCATGGGCGTTGGCCTGGTGCTATTTCGGCGCTCGATGAAGCAGTCGAAGCGCGAGCGTTGATCGCGTCTGCGCTAGTCACGTATCCTCAAGGAATGCCGCGAGCTACCCGCCTTCACACGATCCGCTTGGGCGCCACGCTGGCTGCGCTCTTGTTCGCTTCGAGCGTCGCGGCGCGCGACGTCGCGCCGCCAGGGGGGGATGGTTGCAAGTGCGACGTCGGCTCGACCCAGCACTCCCTGGTAGGGCTAGCCGTCGGTGCCGCGTGCCTCGGCCTGTTCCTCATTCGGCGCTCTCGACGCTGACTCTCGTGATCGCTCGAGCTGCCAAACGCACGAAACCAAGCAAATCTGCATCGCAGCCCACCAGATCGGGGAGGCGGGTTGAGGCGTTGCGAAGAAGCGAAACCCCAAGGCCCGGTGGAGCAAAGATAATATCCAGTCGGAAATGGTGAGGTTTGCCAGGCCAGCGGTGACCCAAAGAGCGGTTGACCAACGGCGAAGCGCGGGGTTCGCCTCGCCCCGCGCCTTGAGCGCCAAGTCGCGCAGCGCGAATCCACACAACACGCCTCCCATGCCCGGGATCAAGATCAAGAGCGGCCACCCGGCTCCGAATCGCAAGGTTTTGTCGGGGTTGGAGCGTTGTACCTCTCGAGAGAGAGCACCCCCCCAACGCGTGAAGGCGACCAGCCAGGCGGCGAAGACAAACCCCGCGAACAGCTGTGCGCTTAGGGACAAGCGTGCTTCCCTGGGAAGCCAGAACATCACTTCGAACACCACGACCGAGATCGCACTCGCCGCGATGAGCGGCTTGCCCGCGACTGAACTCGCTGCGCGTTGGGAGCGGGTCATGCGTTCTCGGCTTCGGCGTCCAGTAACACCTGGGCCACGGCGGCGAGGCGCACCAGGCGTACCTGGGCGTCGCGCAAGGACTTCACGAGGAAGGCCAAGCAGGCCTGACCAATGAACAAGAAGAAGATGCCGAAGCGGTGTACCCCAAACGGCAGTAGCTGAGCCGCGAAGAACACGGAGAGCCCAAAGAGCCAAGGCACCGCAAAGCGCTCCGCCGAGCCGGCGCCGCTTGCCCGTGCCACTTTGCGCAGCTCCCAGTACGCCATCCCCGCGCCAGCCAGGGGTAGCACCAGCCAGAGCGGCCAGTAGCGCGAAGCCTCAACCGAATCCGCACGGAATAATTTCGCGTTGGGCGTCGTGACGCGGGAGAACACCAGCAGCGACCCGAGCAGAAACGGCATGCTCCAGCCGAGGATGTTGCGCCCACCGAAATCTCTCACCGGCGGCGCCTCGAGCAGCGCCATCGCGACGATCAAGATCGCCTGCAGCACGCATACGAGGATCACCAAGCGCGCCTGGGGCAACGGATCCTGAAAGCTCTCCAAGAAGGCGGGGGGTGCGATCTCATCGCCGAGCTCCGGATCCGCTTCGGGCGCTTGATAGGGGTTCGCCACACCCGAGTCTAACCGGCAACGCGGGTCGCACTCGAGGTTTTCAAGCCTGGGATCCGCGAGGATCACTTCGAGAGTGGAGCGCTGAGGAGGGACTCACTCCTCTGCGGGATCTTCGCGGCACAGCATGAACCAAGCGGACATCGGCTTGCCCTTGTAGGCGCGGCCGATGGAGATGTGCTCGCTCACCTTACGCATGTAGTCCTTCATCCCGGCGTAGACGAAGCGGCCGAGCTTCTTCTCGTTGGGGATGATCACCGGCCAGCTCTCGGGCTTCTTCGGTGGGATCTTCGTGTAGTTGATCACGAACTCGCTGGGCGCTTCCTTGTCCTTCTCGCGATCGACGGAGTGCGCGACGTAGTAGCCGGGCCCGGTTGCCCAATCGAGGGTCTGGTGGTTGTAGCCCCAGAGGTCCCCCGACTCATCGTCGGCGAGGCAGAAGCGCTTCTGAAAGAAGTTGTGCGCGGGTAGCGTGTTCTTTCCGTGGTGAATCACTTCCTTCAGCGGATCCGTGCCGCTCGGCACGAAGAAGTCCGCGTCCGCTTCTTCACCCTCGAACAGGTCCCACAGCGCCTGCTGATCGGCTGCCGTCGCTTGCTCCATCATCAGCATGCGCCCTTTGTGATCCATGCGATCGAGCGCTTCGGTGATGCGCTGCTTGGTGTGGTCGTCGCGATGGCCCAGGAGCATGGTTCGAAAAGTCACAGCGCGCGGACTATAGCGCGCCGCGCCAAGCTGGCGACTCCCAGGGGCGCCAATTCCTCGCAGACGGCAGCCTCGCCGACGTTTGGAGCGCAACTGTGCGCCGAAGCGCGCTCGGTTCAGTGCCTGAGCGAATCTCCTAACCCCCCAAAATTAATAGGAGATCTGGTGAGTTGTCGCGCTCGAAACTGACATCGCGTCAGTTCGCGCGGCGCTCTCAGAGCGCCACTTTGTGCCCAGCGACGGGGCGCTCTTGCAGCAGGATGAAGGTGTCGAGCTTCACCTTCTCGAGCTCCTTCGTGGACGCGCCGATGTCGTAGACCAGGCCCCACTCGATGCCTTCATCGGCGGAGAGGAAGATGTTGCTCGAGTCCTTGCAGGCGCCGGCGCGCTTCTCGATCGTCTCGCCGGTCATGCTCAAGTCGGGACCCGCGAAGCCTTTGCTGCGCTTGGTCGCGGTGCCGCCAGCTAGTTTCCACACGGCAGTGCCGCGATCCTTGAGCACGACGGCAACGACGCTGCATGTCGGCGCACTCGACACCTTGCTTTGCGACGTGAAGCTCAGCGTAGTGTGGAATGAGGGCCGCGTCTCGGTCTTCACCACGATGTGGGTCGCGCCGAGCTTGTACAGGCCCTCGAACATCGCCATCACCCAGTCGAGCTTGGCTTTGCGATCGACGGCGAGCGGCACGTCCTTGCCGTCGATGTGCTGCTTCTCTTCCTCGAGCGCCTTGGCCAGGCGCTCTTTGCCATCGTTCTTCTCGATCAAGATGGGGGAAAAGCCGACCTTCGGTCCTTCCAAGGTGACGCTGAACTCGGTCGGGCCCTTGGGTGTAGGCACCGAGTCGATGGGCGGCGGCTTCACCGTGTCGCTCGGCGCGGCGAACGGGTTCGTCTTGGGCGGTGGATCGTCACACCCCAAGCTGACGAAGGCGCCAACGAGCAGCGCGACGACGGGAACGGTGAGCGGGCGACGAAGGAGCTTTGCGTGCATCATGAACGTTTGGGGGTGAGGAACGCTTGCCCAAACCCGGGCTGAGTTTCACTGATTTGCCCGCGGCTCGAAACCCGAAAGCGTACTCCAGCGGCCAGAGTTCCTGTGTCAGCGCAGGGTTCGACCAGCCTGACCTCACGGTTTGGGCTGAGCGCTGGTGAATTGCCACAGCAAATAGCGCGACGTCTGGCCTACACGCTTCACTCGCCCGCTGAGCGCCCGCTCTTGGTTGCGATAGGAACTTGGCACCAACGCGTAGTCCGCGCGTCCCTTGGCGCAGCTCAAGACCGCCTGTAAGTCGCTGCGCTCCGTGAAGAAACCCTGGTGCCCCGAGTTGTAGAAAAATGCCGGATTCCTGTCGACCGAGACGAAGCGCGCGCCTGGCGGCAGGTGCTGCTGGAGCAGGCTGGCGGTAGCTACGATGTCATTATCCTTGTGGTAAAATCCGCGGTGCTCGCCGCGCTGAGTCTTCGAGAACAAGATACTCTGCGTGTTCCAGCCGTGCAGTGCGAGTAGACCGAACAGCAGCGCGCGGTTGCCCCAGCGTTTTGCGGGCACCTGCATGGCACTCTCGCAAAGCGTCGCCACGCCCTTGCCTGCCAAGAGGCTGAGCGGCAGCACTGCCGGGAGCTGGTAGTAGACGTGCGTCTCGTTGCCCTTCAGCACGGCAGCGACGAAGCACAGGAAGCCGAGCAGCCAAACGAGGTACAGGCGCGTACGGCGCTGTTCCAGGCCTGCGCCCAGTCCAAGCAGAGCGAGCGCGAGCGCGCCCCAACCCGCGATGCTCGAGACGAAGCGCTCGCTGAGGGTGCGCCACGGGCCGGCGGAGTTGAACAGCGCCCAGCTAGAGAACTTGGTCTCCGCGCGATCGCCCCAAACGCCGAACGTCCAGGGAAACTGGTGCGCGTGGGAGTACCATGCGGAACCAAGTCCCAGCACGCACACGCCCCAGACCCACAGGCGCCACTCCCGCGCCGCGCGTACGACACCACGCGCGGACAACACCAGGTAGAGCGCCGGGAGCCCCATGAACAGGTTCGGCGCCTTGATCATCAGCATTCCGCCCCCCCACAGCGCGCTCAAGCCGAGCTGCACATCGCGGTGCCGCCACCAGCGCTTGGATTCAGGCGGCTGCTCGGCGGGGGCGGGCGCCGTGAGCCAGCGCTCCAGGTGATACAGGAAGGCCACGCAGAAGCACAGCGCGGGGCCATCGGGTTGCGGCGTGCGCGTGAAGAAGATGGCAAGCGGCAGCGTAGAAAAAACGAGCAGCGTGGCGCCGCCCTCGAGTCGTTTGGCGCCTAGCAGACGTTGCAATCGATACAGGTAGAAGGCCGTGAGCACGTAGAACGCAATACTCACGGCGCGCAGGTACCATGGGGGAGGGAAGCTGACCCCCAGCAGCTTGAGCGGCAACGCTGAAAGCCATGCGGAAATTGGAAGTTCGGCCTCGACCAGGCCGAATGGCGCGTCCGCGAGCTCACAGGGCTGGCGATCGGCCCGCGGTGAAAAGGGGTTGAGCGTCTCCACCAGGTAGCCATGAGCGAAACCCGCGCTGTCGGCTTGGCGCCACGAATGGAAATCAGCGATGAACGGATCGCGCAGGTGCAGGCAACGCAGCCCAACGCCGGCTAGCACGACGGCGGCGAACGCAAGCAGCGTCATCCAGCGCCAACGCTGGCTAGTCGGCTGCGTTTGTGATCCCTCCGACGACATCTCCGCGCTGCATCGATAGTCGAACTTTTGGCGCGCCGAAACGTGCTAACACCCGCCCATGGCCCCCCCTTCATCTACTGAGCTAGCAGAGCTCAGCGCCATCGCGACCCAGGTTGCTGCTGAAGCTGCGGATCTAGTGCTTGGCGCGTGGCGCACGCGACCCGAGGTCAGCAAGAAGCGGCCCAAGGACTTGGTGACGGAGTGGGACGTGAAAAGCGAGCAGCTGATCCTGAAACGGCTCGCTGAGCTCGCGCCGTATGCGGTGCTGGCCGAGGAGAGCGGTTTGACCGGCGAGGCGGACGTTGCCGCCCCGACGTGGGTGTGTGATCCCATCGACGGCACGACGAACTTCGCCCATGGTCATCCCATCTGGTGCGTGAGCATCGGGCTGATGTACGGCGACGAACCCTTGTGTGGCGCGGTCGTCTCTCCAACCATTCGCACCACCTGGAGCGGCTACAAGGGCGGCGGCGCGAAGCGGAATGGTGAGGCCGTGCAGGTGAGTCGCACCTCGGTACTCGCGGAAGCGCTCCTCGCGACTGGTTTCCCTCCGGAAAGAGATAGGGCGCCGTACAACAATTTCGAGAGCTTCGAGCGGATCAAGAAGCGGGCCCTCGCGGTGCGGCGCTGCGGCTCGGCGGCGATGGACCTGTGCTTCGTCGCGGACGGGACCTACGACGGCTACTGGGAGCGCCGGGTCCACGTCTGGGATCTCGCCGCGGCAGCAGCGATTCAGCTCGCAGCGGGTGGGCGCCTGAGCGCGCTCGACGGTGGTCCACCGCGCTTGGAGCGAGGTCACGTGCTCGGTACCAACGGTATGGTGCACGATGAGTTGCTCGGGCTGCTCGCCGATTTGCTGGAAGAGCAGCCCGCGAACGTGTGACAGCCAAGTAACGCTTGGTTGACGGACGTGAAACCGTTAATTTCAGTCGGTGAAGCTGTTCGGGGCCAGCCTGCTGGGGTTGTCACTGCTCGCGCTCGTCGGGTGCGGCGAGGATAGCCCTGGACCGACTCAGTCGCCGTATCCGCGCGATAACGAGCTGCGCATGAATCAGCTGCAGCTCAAGGGCACACACAACAGTTATCACGTCGCCCAGGATCCCCCCGCCGTTCCCGAGCTCGCTTACTCATTCGAGCCCCTCGAGGTGCAGCTCCAGGATCAAGGAGTTCGCAAGTTCGAGCTCGACACGAACTACGTGGAAGCCACAGACACGATCGAGGTGTTCCACATCCTGATCGTCGATGAGGGGACGCACTGTCGCCAGTTCGTGGACTGCCTGCGCACGATCGAGAAGTGGTCGAGTGAGCACCCGGGGCACGTGCCACTGTTCATTCAGATCGAGCCCAAGGGGCGCTTTCCCGAGTGGCTCGGTGAGAGCTTCTTCGAGAAGTTCGAAGGGGAGATCCTCAAGGCTTTCCCGCGGGAGCGCATCGTGGCCCCCGATGACGTTCAAGGCGATGCCGCCACGTTGCGCGAGGCCGTTACCGAACGAGGTTGGCCCACGCTAGGGGCAGCGCGGGGCAAGGTGCTGTTCTTCATCAACGATCGTTCGGACTTCACCGCGGCGTACACGCGCAACTTCATGAGCCTTGCCGGGCGGCTGATGTTTGCGGAGAGCGAACCCGATGAAGACTTCGCCGCTGTGCGCATCCTCAACGGGGCTGTGGACGATTTTGACGCGATTCAGGCAGCTGTTCGAGATGGCCTCATCGTGCGTACGCGAGATGGAGGTTCAGAGAGCCCGCAGGTCCTGCAGAGTGCCCTGGACAGCGGGGCGCAGATCATCAGCACGGACTATCCGGCAAAGGTCGACGGATACGACTACGTGATGCAGATCCCCGAGGGAACGCCGGCGCGCTGCAACCCGCTGGTTGCCCCCGAGGGGTGCACGTCGAGCGACATCGAGAGCCCCGCGCGTTTGCGTTGAATCGATGTCCGAGTTGGTCGCTGGCGGCAAGTCAGGGCTTGGGGACTCGTTGACTGGCCTCGCGGCCATGGCAAGCTAGCAGCTATGCAGCGCGTCGAACACGTCGTGATCGGGGCAGGGCTGGCGGGGCTGGTGTTGAAGCACATGCTCGCCTCGGACCGCGTCGTGCTCCTCGATCCTGCGCCGTACTCGTACAAGATCGGCGAGTCGCTGATCCCCGAGCTGTTCAGGCATCCGGAGCTGGAGCGGCTGCTCCCCATCGTGCGAACGCTGCCGTCGTACACGGAGAAGCGCGGAACGACGTTCGTCGGAGCGGATAGCGTGGTCGATTTTCCCTTGGCCCGCCGTGAGGCGGGCGTGTCCATGCACATTTTCCGTCCGGAATTAGAGCGCGCCCTTGCTGAGACCTGGGGGGTCGATATCGTACGCGAGAAGGTGACCGGTCTCGACTTGGGTCGGCGCATCGTCCACACCGACGCCCAAGACTACGAGTTCAGTGGTCAGGTGATCGACTGCTCCGGGCCTGCCATGTTTGTGGCGACTACGCTCGGAGAGGTCGAACGCCTGATGCCCGTGCACGCGACGTGGGCCTACTACGACGTGAAGCTGGCGAGCGACGCAGCCTATGCGAAGCACGTCGCGGAGCGACACCTGGAGTTCGGCCGTTACGATCCCCGCCATGAGCTGGTGTTGAAGGCGAACGACGTCGGGGACTGGCGCCCGAGTCGAACCACCATCCTGACGCAGCTCGCTGATGGTATCTGGTCGTGGCAAATCCCGCTGTACGACGCGAAGGTTCTGAGCTGTGGCGTGGTTTCCCGTCACGGGCCGGTGTCCGAGGAGGAGTATCGGCGCCTGGTCAGCGAGCACCATGCCCCATGTTTCGAGCTCGCGCCGCGCAAGGTGGGCGCCGAGCCGCTCGACCGGCTTCACCAACGAAACGGTTTCGCGCGGAAAGCGAAGCGAGCGTCCACGGGAGACTTCATTCTCGTCTCAGATGCGTTCGCGTTCAGCGATCCGGTGTACTCGGTGGGTACCGGTTTTGCGGTGAATCAAGCGATCGCGATCGCTTCGAAGCTGAACTCCAGCGCTTGGACTCTGCGCGACTCCGAAGGCTACAACGAGCGTGCAGAGTCGCTCGTCTCCCGTGCTCGGTCCGCGTTCGACCTCTGGTATGCCGGCAAAGTCACAACGGATCGTGGCGCAGCGAGGGAGGTCCAGCGCGGGATGCTCCACGGCGACTTGTTCCGCGAGCAGATCTCTCAGCAGTACGGCAGCGTGCTGCATGACGCTGACCTGGAGCAGGCTAGGGACCCGTTCATGATGGATCCGGAGCTACCGGGCGTGGATGGCGACAGGCTGCTCGACCTACTCGGCGACGTTGAGGGCTGGGTTCCTCAGACCTGGACCTACTCCGTCGGGGGCCTGCGCATCGACTTCAAGGGCAGCGCTGGAGAGACGTCGCTGCTCGTCAGTCGTGCCAAGGAGGGCGAGCGATATTACCAACGCATGGGAGCGCTTGGGCTCTCCTACCGCGGCGATAGCAGTCAGGTGGCGACGCTGCGCACGTTGCTCGAGAGCGTTGCCGCGCGGATGAAGGAGTCGCAGCCTGGCTGGGTCGCTCTGCTAGATGTCGCGACCGCCGCCCAGTCCCATCAGCCGCTCTAGTCGGCTGGTCAGGTCGTCGCGGTCGTCGATCTCGACTCCGGCGTCGCGAAACCGCGTCCGCAGCTCCTCCGCGATCCCGCGCTGATAGCTTTCCGTCAGCGCAGGCTCCACACCGGCTTCACGAAACAGGTGAGCGACGCCCTCGCCGAGATGCAGGGTGTCGATGCGGGCTACCTGGACGAACGGGGCGACCCGCTTGACGAAGTTCTCCACGTTCATCGGCAACACCGGCTGTGCCACCACGCAGGTGACCAGCCCCGCGCTGGCACAAGCCTCGAGTGCCTTGAAACGATTCTCGATCGTGTCAGCGCCGGGTTCGAAGACCTTGCGCAGCCGGTCGTCATCCGTGGGGATCGAGAAGCCAACTGCGGCCCCGCTCTGCCTGAGGAGCTCGACATCTTCGAGGATCCGCGACTCGCGTGTGAGGATCACCGGTCGAAACCCGTGCTCCTGCAGCACCTCGATGCATGACCGCGAGACACGATACCTGCGCTCGATCGGCTGGTACGGTTCCGTGAGGATAGGACTCATGCGGACCACGCCGGGCGGGTTATTTCGCACCTCTTGGCGAAGGACCTCCACCGCATTGACCTTGATGTCGACCCACTTGCCCCAGCGCGGTGGGGGTGCACCGGTGAGGCGACGTGAGAACTCCGCGCGGTCTGCGACGTAGCAGTAGCTGCAACCAACCATGCAACCCGAGTATGGATTCAGGTAGTACCTGTTGTTGCCTTCAGGAATCAGCATCCGGCTGACGCGGATCTCCCGCACCTGGGCGCGGTCTGGAGCCAGCGTCGAGTCTGGGGAGACCCCAGTCTCTCGTTGACGAAGGAAGCGCACGACCGCATCCACCAGCCTGCGGTCCCCCTCTGCCAAGTCGGGGTCCGAAGAGAACTGAACTCTGGCGCACACGTTGAAGAGGCGCGTGCGCGCGTAGCAGTCGAGATGCGGATTGTGCGCCTCCAGCTCGATCAGCACGCAGCGACTGCCGCGGGCGAATACCAGGCAGATCCCTTGTTCAGCGTCCCATGATAGCAGCTGCCAACCCGAGGCTTGCGGCTTGGCGCTTAGTAGCGGTCCGATCAGACGCTCAACCTGCGAGTCGTCGCGCGTGATGACTCGTAGCGCGCGAGGTGCGTCAGAGGTGGTTGGGGCCGAGGTCACGTGCTCGTGTTTGGCAGAGGAAAGCTGCTAGTGGAGTATTCCAGTCAGGCCAGAGCGGAGCAAGCGGGTGCTGCGCGGCGTTCCCAGGTGGGATTTCAGCGCGCACGGCGGCGGTTGAGTCAACGCGCACCCTGTGGGTGCGCCACACCTGACTCTTGGAGAGGTTTGTTTCCATGCGGTGTGAAGAGTGGGCCCGTCGGGCCAGCTTGACAACGAGCAAGCAAGGACTGCTTACTACGCGCATGAAGCGGGTGTTGGGTCTCTCGGTTTCTGCTCTCCTCGTGCTCGGTTGGGGTTGCAGCTCAGACGAAGGTGGCGGTGGCAATGGCGGGTCTGGCGGTACAGCTGGCTCGAGCGCCGCGGGGAGTTCGGGAGCTGGCGCCGGTGGAACCGGCTCGTCCGGAGGTTCCGGTGGGTCGAGCGGTGGCTCCGCGGGAACTGGTGGAGTGACCGACGCTGGGATGGACGGTCCGATGCTCGACGTCTACGTGAATCCCGACTGCGTCGACGTGTGCGACAAAGGTCAGACGGCGTGCAGCTTCGACGCGATGTCTCTCGAAGAGTGTAAGTCTGGTTGCACGGAAGCATCGCTGGGCGACTGCGCCGATCAGCTGAACGCGTTCGTCACCTGCGTGAACGCTGCAGACGCGAGCAGCATCAGCTGCTTCGATGGACTTCCGACGTCGTCGGACTGTGACTCCGAGCTGCAGACCCTGGGTGGTTGCCTGGGCGACTGATTCAGTAGATCCGCGAGGGCAAGCCGGGGCTCGCGGTGTGCTTGGGCGCCTGAGCGCGAACGAACGGAGCGCCTGCCGCTTGGAACGCGTCCATCAGGGCGCCCACCGCGCCCTTCACGCGCCGCGCCTGAGCCAAATGCACCCGGGGTCGGACGACTTCGCGGGCACAGTCGTAGAAATGTTGAAGCATGGCCGCGTGTTCACCCGCGCTCCGCTCGACAGGCCGTGTCACCCAGCCGTCGCCGACCAACTCGCCGGTGGTGACGTCTTGTTCGTGGCGCCTCCAGCGCCTGGCCTTCGGTCCGGGGTCGAGCACGATTTCGAGTAGATCGCCAGTGCACGTGTAGTCGAAGCGGAGATCGACGACGATGTCCCCTGAGTGGAGCGTCGCCTGGAGCTTAGCGGGACGGGACGCTCCCACGAACGCGACGTCTCCCACATGAATTTCCTCGGGGATATTGGGCTCAGCGAGGAGGATGGCGTGGTACATCAGCTCCGCGAGCGCTTGTCGGTCCCACGTCGCGGGTGCCGAGGGATGGTTCGCCGGGAGCTGACGCGAGATGAGTGCGCGATGCGCTGCCGGTCTCTGCAGGAAGTCCAGGAGCCCGGGGGCGAAGAGGACATTGTGCGCGGGCATCACCAGCACGCCTGTTGATGCGGAGAGTTTCTCGAGCTCCTCTACGTCCGCCACCGTCGCCCCAACCGGCTTCTCTACGAGCACTGGGTATCCCGACTTAGTCGCGGCCTCCGCCAGCTGGCGATGACTTCGAGTCGCGGAGGCGATCACTACGAGATCTGGGCGTACCATCTCGAGCGCGGCGTCGGGGTCGCCCCAGCCTGAGGCGTCAAAGGTTGCCGCCAAGGAGTCCGTCATGTGAGGCGATGCGACTGCGTCGAGCAGCATCCCACGCACCTCGCGCATCGCTCCCGCCAGTCGCCGCGCCTGCCCTGAACTTCCGAAGAGCAAGACACGGGAGGGGCGAGACGGCGCGTCGGCGACGACGGGCAAGTGGCGTGTGGCGCGGGTGGTTGGGAGTCGGCAGAGCTCCTCCAGCCGGGCCTCCGCGTCGCGATCCCTTAGTTCCTCGGGGACGTCGGAGAAGCCTCGTGGAAAATAGCTAATCAGGTCTCGAGGCGGTCCCGACGGGACACTCGTGAATGGTGGGCCCTCTACGGGGCGTAGCTCGTCGACCCCGAAGCGATCTGCATACGTGCGCCAAACGCCAGTGCACTGAGCTGTGAAGCGACAGGTTTCGCACCCAGGGCCTTTGACCTTTGCGTCGGCATTTCCTGCGAGCACGTCATCGGTGATGAAGATCGCATCCGACCACGCCTTGAAGGGCCCCAGGAAACACGGAGGCGTCCCCTGCTGAGCCCCGATGTAGAAGGGCTGGCCGAGATCTAGGCAAAGCGCAGCCGCACGCATCAAGTATGGCGACGCTTCGCTCAGCGAGGGGATGAGGGCAATGTTCTCGAGCGCGCGATATTGAGGCGTGATCATCGCGAAAGAGAGCAACGCTCTGGCGTCGAAGTAGTCCCGCACCATTTCCACGTAGTCGTTCAGGTAGCGAAGGTTGCGCGTATTGATTACGTGGTTCAACGTGACTCGAACACCGTGTTCGAGCAGCGCTTTTGCGCCTCGTCGCGTCCGCTCGAAGTCCCCGCGCTTGAGGGTGATGCTCTGGGAGAGCGCCTCGTCGTGGGCGTGTAATGAGACAAACGCATCGGTCAGCCCCGCGGAAACGAGTTGTTCAACACGCTTCGCACTGGTTAGCGAGATGGCATTCGTGGAGATGTCTATCTCAGGGATCCCACAGCGCTTCGCCACGCGAATGAAGTCGAGCAGGTGCGGAGAGAGGGTCGGTTCGCCGCCGGTGAAGTTTATCCTGCGGACCCCACGACGTGCAGCCCGAGAAATAGCGCGGAACGTTCGGTTTGGGTCCTCCCAGTGGTTCTTCGCTGTCTCGTTGGCGCTGCAGAAGACGCAGTCCTGGCTACAATTGACGGTGGGGCGGACGTAGAACCAATCCGTGCGCCGAGCGGCAAGCTTCTCCCGCTCCGACCACTCGCGTTGCCGCGTGTTCGTTTGTTTGCGCACGGAAGCGGCGATGCGCCGTACTGGGGTCAACCCGGCGTCGGATTCCGCCTCGAGCTGCCAGGCACGCACGCCTGGACAGAAGTCTGCGCTGCAGCTCTCGCAGGGGCCGCTGCGGGAGAACCCAGCTTGACCAATCGCGCGGGTCCGCGGGTTGAAGCGAAAGGTGCCAAGCAGCGCGGGCGCGTCGGTTAGCGCGCAGTACGGTACGCCACCGCGCGGCGGAAGCGTCGGAGCGACGCCGAGTTCCTGGCAGCGATGCATGGCGGCGATCAGTCGGGGTTTGAGCTCAGCCCAAGTACCCGGAGAGAGGCTCTCGGCTTGCGGCGACGCTGGGACGAAGAAGTGCGCAGCGGCGACGCCAGGCACGGCGCGATGGGCTAGCTCGACCACTGCCTCGAGGTTCTGCAGGCGTGAGGGGAGCAGCGGCACCTCGACTTCGACCCGCATGCCCGTCGCGGCACAGGCTCGCATGCCGACCAGCGTTCGCGTGAGCGAGTCGCGGACTCCAGCGACGGCGTCGTGAGCCTTGGGGTGAGCCGAGAAGAGCGGGGCCAGCACCGTGCTGACGCCCGCGGTCGCGAGTCGGCTAGCAGACGCTTCATTGCCGTAGGGATACAATGCGGAGCGGAGCACGACCTCCACGACCCCGGCTTCCTTCGCTCGGTCGCAGGCGCCCTTCACCGCCTCGAAGTCATCCGTCCCTCCGCGAATGACCAAGCGCGTTGCTCCTTGCAGCCGCTCCAGCTGGCCCGGGGGGGTAGGCGAATTTCGGCAGTCGCAGACCGTGCAATGCTGTCCGCAGCTTCCAGCGAGCCGAATTTCGACGCTGCTAGACTTCGCCATTGCCCATCCGGATGCGTCCTCGCTGGGGAGCCTAGCACGGCTGCGACGCGCGTCTTAGCTCGGAGTCTCTCGCAACTAAGGCAGGATGCGGTCGGGATCGCCCAGGAACTCGAAGTGCATCGTGTCCATCAGCGTGTCCCGTCCCAGCCAGTAGAAGCCGTACTTCTCGAAGGAGTCGATCCAGCAGCGCGTGAGTGATGTGCGCTCGTAGATCGACTTCGCCTTCTTCTTGCAGAGCGGATGATCGGGCCACGGATCGACGCAGCCACAGCATGGGTTGCGGCCCGTGTCGATGTCGATCGCGATGCCGAACAGGTGATTCGAGATCTCACCACCGCGGTAGGTGTTCGACACACGAAGCCCGCCGATGCCCTTGGCGGTGTACTTCTCGTCGTCGTCCTTGCAGCTCTGCTTGATGCGGTGCTCGACGCAAATCAGCGCGGGCTCGAGTTTCTCGTGGATCTGAATCGGCAGACCCATGAACTTCATGCCCGTGACCTGTTCGGCGACTGACCCGCCGGCGTACTTCTCCAGGTCGAAGCCTGGGATGTACCCGTAATTTTCCGCGCGGTATTTGACGGCGCGCTGGTGAGGACCCGGCAAGATCTGGTTGTTCTTGACGAAGCTCGAACGCACCATGAACTTCTTCGGCGACTGATAGCGACAGCCGCGATACTTCTTCGCGCTCTTCCACGCCTTGAGCTTCTTCTTGAAGGCGTCGCGCTCCTTCTTCCACTGCTCGCGGCGCTTGCTGTCGACCTTGCTCTTCGCGCGGGGCGGCTTGGCCGCCGGCGCCTCCGCCGGAGTCTCGGCGTCGTCGTCCGCTGCGCGCGCGAGCGTCCCGAACACCGCGATAGCCAGCAGTGAAACGGCGAGGATCGAGGCGATGCGGAGGAGGCGATGACTCATGGGCTCAAGCGAACGTTTCGCGGGCTGGGCTCAGTCCCGACGACGAGGTTTGGCTCCGTCGGACGGAGCAGCGCAAGAAAACTTCAATGCGCACCAAGACTTGCGCGCATGGCCCTAGCGCAAAACGTAGAGCGACGCCCGTCGACGGGTGCTCTCTCCCCCACAGAATCCTGAGCTTGCAGGACGCGTCCCCGCGACAGACGCCGCCCAAGACTTGGCCCAGAGCGCCCAGCTGGCGGATGGTCTAGGGCAGCGCGTTCGGTCGCTTGGCGATGTGCTATTTGCCAGCGGAGCAGGGCGCACGCGCAGGAACCGTGTGTTAGCGAGTCATGAATAACCCGAGTCTCTTCGAGCAGTTAGGCGGTGAGCCCAAGCTCAGAGCGATCATCGATCGCTTCGTGGATCGGGTATTTGACGACATCATGATCGGCTTCTTCTTTCGCCGCGCGAATCGCGATCGCATCAAGGCGAAGGAATACGAATTCGCCGCGGGGCATTTGGGCGCAGACGTGGAGTACACGGGGCGTCCACTCGCGGAGGCGCACGCCGCGCATCCGATCATGGGCGGGCAGTTTCTGCGTCGCCTCAAGATCCTGGAAGAGGTCTTGGACGAGTTTGAAGTGCCGCCCGAAGTGAAGCGGCATTGGGTCCTGCACACAGAGGCGAACCGCGCGCAAGTCACGCGGGATGCTGGCAGCGACTGCGATCCCGTCGCAGCCGCCGAGCGTGCGCAGTCGACCAAGGAGCACACGAGATGAGTCGGTTTCAGGCTTCCCCACTGGTTACACCCAAGCTCGTACGGATTGAGCGCGCCTCCAAGGTGCGTGTTGGCGCGTTGATCTGTCTGGTGAGCGGCCTCGGCGCCTGCGCCACCGCCGGCAACGCCTGGATGGACGAGCCGCTGGTCCCCGGCGATGATGATTTCTCTGGGGAAATGCCTGAGGGCCCCTCGGGTGGTGGTTCACGCGCCGAGCGTAGGGCGCCGCCGCCTCCGGCACCCGTCGCTGCCCGCACCCTCGGGGTGCCGAAGCAGCGCGAGCCGGGTGATCCGGTGGACACCTCCAAGCTCAAGGGCAAGGTGCTCGGCAAGTTCCGCAACACCTACTACGACTTCCCCAGCGAAGCGGACTACAAGGGCGACAACGTCGCGCTCAAGGACGCGCAGTGCCACACGATCAAGAACGTCCCTAAGGAGTTTCACGATCGCGTGTGTGTGCAAGGCAGCGGCACGCTCCTGACCGGTCAGACGGTGAGCTTCAACAAGCGCGACTGCGAGTGCGCGAGCGTGTGCCCCCGCACGAATCAGAAGATCTGCTTCGACGCCTTGAGCCCCGAGAAGTTTCCCTGGGGGAGAGGCGCCACAGGTGCCCCCATCACCCCCCTCCTGACCGTCGCAGCCGACACCGGCGTGTTGCCGCTCGGAACCAGCGTATACATCCCCGAATACGAAGGGATGCCCGTCGACGATCAGGGCACGCGCCACGACGGCTGCTTCATCGTGCAAGATCGCGGTACCAAGGTGACGGGCAAGCACGTCGATGTGTTCACCGGTCAGGAAACGGTGACTCGCGTCTGGAACTCCTTGGTGCCGAGCAATCAGGGCGTCACCGTCGTGCTCGACAGCCCCAAGTGCCAGCGCGCACCGATCCCGACGCCGCTCCCTTCACCGCCCCCGGAGCGCAAGCGGGACCGCGAGCGCCGCGATCGCGACTAGCCGCCGCTAGGAGGCTGAAACTCCGCTTCGCCGTAGCGCTCGATGTAGTCCGCCCGTACGCCACTGCACTGGCTGCGCAAGCTACAGCCTGAGCAGCGCTCGAAGTACACGCCGCCTTCAATCGGCGAGTCTTCGAGCATGAAGTGGTAGCCGCCGGGGTTGCCCACCAAGAGGCCGAGCTCCGCCGCGTGAAAGCGGCACTGGGCGTGGCTCGCGGGCACCGTGCACGGCGGCGTGTGGAGCGACGTGATGAAGTCCGCCCGCGGGCTGAGCTTCAAGTCCATTGCCTCGAGGATATATGGCATCACCTCGCTGATGTGCGGCAGCTCCGAGACCACCGCGGCATCAGTGCTGCCCGCAGCGGACAGCAGCCAGAGGTTGAAGCGCTGCAAGCCAAGCGCGAAGAAGCGCTGAATCAAGCTCGGCAGCTCGGGTGCGGAGCTCTTGTAGATCAGCACGTCGCCCTCGAGGGCGAGCCTGGCGGCTCTGCAGAGCTCGATGCCTTTGACCAGCAGCTCGAAGCAACCTGGGGTGGCGGTGAGTCGGTCGTGGGAGGCCGCGTCTGCGCCTTTGAGGGAGAAGCTGACTTCGGTGAGCCCCGCGGCGCAGAGCTTCTGCACGAACTCTGGATACGCGAGCAGCATCCCGTTGGTCTGCAGCTTGACGTCGCTGTAGCCGAGCTTTCTTGCCGTGCGGATCGTCGCTAGCAGGTCCTTGCGCAACGTCGGCTCGCCGCCGCCGAGCCACAGCTTGTTCGCGCCGCGACGCCTGCCAAGCTCGAGGAAACCTGCAATCTCGCGGCCACTCATCGAGTCGCCGCTGTCGCTCACGCTGAAGCAGCCGAGGCAGCGGTTGTTGCAGCGGTAGTCCGGGCTGAGCTCCAGCCACTTGAGCCGCGGGTCAGCAGACATCGTCGCGCGCTACTCGGCGCTCATGGCCGCCGATTCAACGCTTGCAGCCGTTGCTTCTTCATGCGGCACAGGGACGAACTCGTCCCAGCCGTTGCGGCTGAGGTAGTTGACCCACACGCCTTCGCAGCGCGGCTCGTAGCGGCAGCTCTGACACTCAGCGCGTTTCTGACGCATCAGGCCGTCCAGGTCAGCGCGGGTGATGGCGACCACGTCCTTGCCGTCGTGCTCGGCCTTGCGCCCAAGAAGCGCTTCCGCGGGGATTAGACCGTCGCCGTTGGCTGCCGGCTCGTAGTGCACGTAGGACTCGACATAGCCGCGGTTGAAGTCGGGGATCTCGGTCGTGGTGCACAGCGGGATATCCACCAGGAAGGCTTGCACCTCCGACTCGTGCTTCTGCGCCTCGTCCAGGAACTTGCGCATCTCCCTTGCGGTCTCGGTGTACGTCGGGAAGATGTGCTCGAAGTAGGTATCGGCGCGGCCGTTGGCCTGCATCACGTTGAACACGACCTGCTGCACGCCGTGTGCCCGGAGGAAACGATAGATGTCTAGCAGGTGCGGCAGGTTGCGCTTGGTGAGCACGGTGCTCGTGTGGAGCTCCACGCCGTAGCGCGCGTACTTTGCCACCACGTCGAGGCCGGCCACCGTCTGCTCGAAGCTCTTCGGGGTGCGGGTCAGGCCCTCGTGTAGGCGCTTGTTGTGGCCGTGAATCGAGATGTAGAAGCGGTTCATGCCGGCGGCGATCAGCCCGCGCGCGTACTTCTCGTAGGACAGGGCGCGCCCGTTGGTCATGGTGCTGATGCGGCGCACGCCCGCTTCTTTCGCCCATTTCACCCACTGGGGCAGGCGCGGATTGGTCGTGGGTTCCCCCGAGGTAAAACAGACCTCTTCGGCGCCCTGCTTTTCTTTCAGGATGAACTTCACCCGGGCGTCGTCGGTCTGGCTGTTCGTCTCGTAGCGGGCGTCCCGGTCTTCTTCCATGCAGAAGACGCAGTTGTTGTTGCAGATGGCGCCGGTGAGGATGTGCACTCGCTCGTCGCGGTTCCGAATGCGTTCCTCGATGCCCTCCATCGCCGGCAGCATACCACGCTCGCGCTTCGGCGCTCGATGGGCGACAATAGACCCATGAGTCGCAAGAGCCTCGTCCTCAATCCACCGCTCTGGATTGAACGTGGTACGCGCTCGGATCCCCAGTTCGCCAACCTGGCGGCTTTCGAGCTGCTCAGCGCGCTGCGGGGGCAGGCACTTCAGGAGGCGGATCACGACGTTTGCTGGCTGGACGCCTTCACTCAGCCAGGCAGCGGCCTGGTCTGGAACGGCGACGTGGGCGTGCTTGGCGGAGGCGTGCAGGCGCTCCTCGCCCGCGTGCCTCAGGCCATTGAAACAGCTTGGGTGGTATGTGCTGAATCCTCCCACCACGCCGAACCTGACCTGCTGGCGCTAATCGCTGGGCTGAAATCTCAGGGCGTGGCGAATATCCACTTGGTTTTGGGTTCGGGGGAGAGGTGCGCCGAAGCGCTCCGCGCGCAGGTGACGCGCGTCGTTCAGTTCGACGACGCGTTGAAGGAAGCCGGCGGTCGCGTCGTGCCGCGCTGGGACGCCACCGACCTCGAGGCGCTCGGAGCCTTTCACGTGCGGGTCGCGAAAGGGCTCGGCTGGCCTCCTCCCAACGGGCTGGTGCTGCCAGTGCGGTTGGTGGACCGCGCGAAAGAGCTGGCGCGCATGGGGCAGCTCGCGCAGGCCCAGAGCCTCTACCTACTCGACTTCGATGTGTTCGACGCCGCTCAGCGGGTGCAAGCCGAGGCGCTGGCGGAAGCATGCTTCGCGGATGGTCCAGAGCTCATCGTGCGCTTCGATCTGGGAGTGCCCGGCCAGAGCGCCGTCAAGGCCAACGAGCTGCTGGGCGTCGCGATGGACCTCTGGGATCGTTTCCGCGCGTATCCAGACGCTAGCTTCAACGAAGCGGGCAGCGACGAGATGCCCGCTGCACTGGTCGCCGACTTCAAGTGGACCTTCGACCGGCGCCTGAGCGCCTCGAGCGGCCCCGAGAAGGTGATCATGAACCTGACCTACGCGTGCAACAACCACTGCACGTTCTGCGCCGTGGGCACCCGCACGCAGCTGCATGGTCACACCGCGAGCCAGCGGGAGCACCTGCTCGAGTACCGCAAACGTGGCGTCACCATGGTCGACTTCGACGGCGGTGAGCCGACGCTGCACCCGGACCTGCTCGGCACCCTGCGCTACGCCAAGGCGCTGGGTTACAAGAACATCAACGTCACCACCAACGGTCGCCTCGCGTACTACGACGATTTCGCACGGAAGCTGGTCAACTCCGGGCTCACCACGCTGCTCTTCTCGGTGCACGGAGCCAACGCGCGGAGCCACGCTCAGCAGGTGGGGGTCGCCGAGGCCTTCGAGCAGACCACTGGTGGCATCAAGAACTGCGTCAAGCACGCGCCGCCTGGCGTGGAGCTAGGCAGGTTCGTGACGCTCTCCAAGAGCAACACGGCGCAGCTCGACCAGCGCTGCCAGC
>JBFXBK010000020.1:0-47921 GCA_050183255.1 Polyangiaceae bacterium
AGAGTGGCGCCAAGAAGCTCAATCGCCTCGCGGATACGCGTCGCGACGAAAACTGCACCAAGGCCGCCGAGCGCATCAAGATCGCCTACAACCAGGCGCTGGAAGACGGCCAGAAGACGCGCGACCTTGGCGGCGAGCTGAATACTGAAGGTTTCGTGCAAGCCATCATCGAGCGCATGCAGGCGTAGCTTCCGCGGTCAGGCGCAGAAGACGCCCACTTGTTCTTTCACCGCGCTTCTTTCCCCGGCCTTCTTTTACCGCCTGGAATCGCGCTCCATCCGGTCTCCAACCAACGCCCACGCCGGCAGTGGCGAGCCGGCGGTGCGTGTGGAGTTTTCATGCAGTCCCTCGCGGACGCTTGCGTGAGCCGCCCTGGCAGCGGACGATCAAGCGGGTGCGCACAAAGCACGGGAGGGCAGCATGGTCGTCAGTCGCGCAGATCTTGAAGCCACCATCTCAAGACTCGAATCTGAGGTGGAGGACCCCCGCGTGGGGATCTACGGACCGCAGAGCCAGAGCTGGAAGATCAGCAAGGAGGCCATCCTGTTTTTGGGGGGAGGGCGCGCTGCGCTGCTGCAAACCGCGCATCCTTACGTGGCCCACGGCGTGGACCAACACTCTGCGACCCGCACGGACCCGCTGGGGCGCTTTCAACGCACCTTCGACAATGTCTTCGCCATGGTGTTTGGTGATCTGGAGAGCGCCATCAGGTCCGCTCGGCGGGTCCACAATATCCACACCAAGATCACCGGTCTGATTCAGGAACACGTGGGACGTTTCCCCGCGGGAAGCAGCTACCTGGCCAACGACGAGGAAGCGCTGTTTTGGGTTCACGCGACGCTGATCGAAACCGCCGTGCAGGTTTACGAGCTGATCCTGCGGCCTTTGAGCTACGACGAGAAGGATCGCTACTATCAAGAGACCCGACGCTTCGCCTACCTGTTCGGGATCCCGGACCGGGTGATGCCCAAGGACTGGGATGCGTTCGCGGCCTACAACCGCGAGATGTGGGACTCCGACACGCTCAAGGTCGGTAAGCCAGCGCTGGAGCTGCGTCGCTTCCTGTTCGCGACGCCCAAGCCAGCTTACGGCCCGTTGTTCCGTTGGCTCGAGACGATGACCGCTGGCTTGATGCCCGAGCGCCTACGGGACGAATACGAACTCCCCTGGACACCCGCCGATCAACGCTGGTTCCGCGCATCTGTATCCGGGCTCAAGCTGAGCTATCCGCGCCTGCCAGCGAGGCTGCGTTACCTGCCTGCCTACGTCGACGCGCGTCGACGCCTTGCCGGGAAACAGGGCCCTGATCGAGTTGGTCAGTTCCTCGAGCGCCTGGTGATGGTGCCGCTTCGGCGGGCACCCGCCAAGCGTCGTCCAAGACGACCAGCCAGCGCCTGAGCTTAGCCGGCGGAGCTTTGCTCGAAGTCGAGCTCTTCGTTGGCCGGCGCGGACACCCCACGACGCTGCTGCTCGACTTCCACGCTGAAGCGCCTGGGCGCCGGCCTGCGCGGTGGTGACTCGGAGTTTCTCGGTCGCTCCACGCCAGCGCTCTCGCAGGCTGAGCAGTTTCCGCACGGAGCTGATGCCGGGAGCGAGAGCAGTTGGCCGATGCGCGCGACGAGACACGTTGGCTGATTTTCGCCGACGTATGCCTGCACCTGCTGGCGCCTCAGGTGGTCGTGTTCGCCAACCACCTCGAGCTGCTCCACTAGGAACTCTGCTCGGGCGTTGAACTCGTCAGCGGCCAACGTCACGCGGTACCAGTCCCCGGCGCGCAGCACGAGGCCGGCATCGACCAGCGTGTCGAGAGCGCGTCGCAGCTCCCCAGGGGCGATCTCGGCCAGCTCTTCGAGCTGCGATCGGGGGAGGGGAGCATCGCCTTGCCCCGCCAACACTTCGATCGCCACGCTCAAGGCGGCCAGATCCACTCGGAGCGCGTCAGGCCCGGCCTGCCCGGTTCGCTCAGCTGTTTGGGAGCCGCTGGGTGTGAAGTCGCTGGGGCTGGCCAGCACCACCGCCTGCGCTGGCTGACCGTTGCGGCCTGCTAGGGCGAGATCGCGCAGGTACTGCTCGAGCGAGTGGGGGGCGCGGAAGTGCAGCACCGACCGCAGGTCCATACGGCAGATCCCTTTTCCGTATCCGCGAGGTAGCTCGCCGGACTCACTGGAGATTGACTCGAGGCCGGTGAAGGCGCTCTCCGCCACGAGCACTGAGGGTTTGGTCGTGGTGGCAAAGTGCAGTTGCTCCGCGGCGCGCGCCCCAGCGCTCAATTCGCGGTGGTAGCGATAGCTCGCGATACCGAGTGCGCCTAGCGCGCGATGCACCGCCTCCACCTCCCGGGGGCCAGGGCAGATCACGATACCGGGGCGGGGCAATCGGCTCAGCTCGCTGACCAGCAGGCGCTGGCGCTCGCCGGAGTCCACGTAGTGCACCGCCAAACGCAAGTTCGCGCGCACCAACGGCGCCTCGAACAGCGTTGGTTCACGCAACCTCAGCCCGTCAAGCAAGTCTGCGCGCACGGCGGCGCTGCCCACGGACGAGAACACCATGGCCACCGGGCTGCCCAGCTTCTCCAGCAGCTCATCGAGGCTCGCGCTGCTTGGACCGAACTCCGGAGAGAACTCGCTGAAGAGCTGCGCATCGGTCAACACTGCGAGCGCTACGCCGCTTTGCCCGAGCGCCCTACAGACCTCAGCGCGCTGTAGAGCACCCGGAGTCGACAGGACGACCAGGCTGCGCGAGTAGCGGATGCGCTCGAGAGCCCGGCGGCGCTCCTCCCCCGAAACCCCAGCGTCCACGCGCACACACGGGACACCCCGCGACGTGAGCTGCTCTTGCTGTGACTTCAGCCACGAGGGCAACGGATGTACCACGAGCGTCGGCTGCTCGAGGAGCTGTGCTGCGACGAGGAAGGCGGTCGATTGCCCAGAGCCGGCGGGCAGCAAGACCAGCGCGTCCCGCCCGTCGATGGCAGCGCGCACTAGGCGGCGCTGCTCGCCAGTGAGCGTGCGCCCAAGGCGCTCAGCCGCGCGCTCAGCCAGCGTCCACAACTGCGCTGGCGAGAAGCCGACACGAGCGGTTCCGGGAGGATCGAAACTCTTGAGTTCGAAGCTGCACTCATGACGGCCGAGTAGACTCATCGGAGGTCCGCCGCCTCCGCTGCGCAGGGATATATTGCGCGGGCTAGACCCTCGCGCGAACGCGGGCCCTCGCGGCTCCTCGGTGCGGCGCCGGATGACACCCACCGGCAAGGGGCGGCCACCAGCCTCGACTGCTGCGGGAGCCTCAGGTGCCGCACTACCTCGCGTTGGCGGGAGCGCGACGGCGCTCTCTGTCTGCCCAGTAGCTGCTGGCGCCACCGATTCCGTGAGGATAGGGGAGGGCTGCTCCGGTAGCTCCTCGACGGGAGCCGTCTGTTGCACGACTTCCGCGGCGGGTGACTTCGCTGCGCGCCGTGGGGCGCTCGCCACGCGCGCGGCGGCACGCACCACGACCCCAGGCTTCGCCTTGAGTACGCGACTCACACGGCTTGCGTTGGTGACGATCTGGGTGCGCTTGACCGCTGTGGGTTTGACCTGCTTCGAGCCAGCCGAGCTGGCCTTGCCGTTGAGCTTCGCCTGCGGCGGCTTGGCGAGAGCGGCTTGGCGCTTGCCAGCTCGCGGTTTCCTCGCGGTGCGCTCGGCTGGCCTCGACTTGGCGCTTGATGCCTTGGCCTTGCTGACGACCGGCTGCCTTGCCTTCGGCTTCGCTTTGCCCTGGGGCTTTACAGCGGGCTTCGCCTTCGCGGCGGGCTTCGCCTTCGCGGCGGGCTTCGCCTTCGCGGCGGGCTTCGCCTTCGCAGACTTGGCGATGGCTTTGGCGATCGGCTTCGCCTTGGGCTTTGCGGCGGGCTTCGGCTTCGCCTTGGGCTTTGCAGCGGGCTTCGGCTTCGCCTTGGGCTTTGCGGCGGGCTTCGCCTTTGCTTTGGGCTTTGCGGCGGGCTTCGGCTTCGCGCTGCCCTTCGCCTTCGCATTGGTGCCCGGTTTGGCCTTGGCTTTTGCCGTGCGGATTGCCGCTTTGGTTCCGCGGGCCTTTCCGCCCGGCTTTTTGGCTGCTTTGGGTGCTTGTCGCGCCATGAAGTCCCGCGATGCGGCCAGCGCCGCGAACTGTCTCCGGCAGCTGAACACCTGTCAGCCCAAGAGACGCGTCTGCTTCTGGTTTTCGGAACGTGGAACCAGGCGACTCGCCATCGCGAATCACCTCGAAACCAGCTCTTTCGTGCTTGGGTCGCAGGCCCGCGTACGAGCCTGTGATCTCACTGCACTTAGCATCGGGTCCGCCGGATGTGAACGAAAAAACAGTGCGCAGCTGATTAGCCCTGCTCAGCTGCTCAGCTCAGCGCGGAGGCTCGTTTGGGAGCAGCTCGGCGTAGCCCTCGCGAAATGTAGGGAACCGAAAGCGGTAACCGTGATCCCGCAAGAGCTTGGAACTACAGCGCTTGCTCGCAACCTGACGCCTCCGACTCGCAGCAACTGCAGGGGCGATGGGCTGCGTCGTGAGCAGCCCGCGCTGGGTGAGCTGCTCGGTGAGCCACTTCACCACTTCGCCGAGCGGCGCGGGGTCTTCGTCAACGCCCAGGTAGAGCGGTGCGATGGCTTGGCGTTCGCAGAGGTGCAGTAGCGCGCCCGCGACGTCGTCCCGATGGATGCGATTCGTGTAGCGCGTTGGGGCGCTTTCCGCGCTGATCTCTCCGCGTTGGATGCGTCCAACCAGCGAGGCGCGCTGGGGGCCGTAGATTCCGCCAAGTCGCAGCACACTGCCTCCGGCCTGCTGGGCCAGTAGTTCCGCGCGGCGTAGCACCTGGGCGCTGAAAGTCTGAGCTTCGGCGGGGCTCGACTCGTCCAACCACGCGGCGCTTTCCGCGAAGACGGCGGTTGATGACGTGAATAGCAAGCGGGTTCGTCGAGCTTCGAGGGCGCCCCGATAGCGTTCAACGACTCGGCTCAGGCCGTCGACATAGGCACGCTCGTAGCTCGTGGGGTCGTGCGCGTCGGCGCCGACGGCATAGACGATGCTGTCGACCTCGAGGGGTAGGGGGGTGAGGTCCGCCTGGGGACCAGCGAGATCCAGTGAGAGGCCACGTACGCCACGCGGAAACGTCGTACCTCGACGCACCCCCCACACAGCATGCCCAGCTTCCAGCGCCTGCTTCGCCAGTGCGCTGCCGCAGTAACCCATCCCAACGACCAAGAACTCCACGGGCGAGTCATAGGTGTTGCTTTTTCCCTTGCCAAGTCGGCCGGCGTGCAGGATAGTAACTCACAACTGAGTCACTAAAGCTCTGGCAGCTAGAAAGCCCTCCCACTCTGCGGTCTAAGGTCGCGTGCCCTGACTTTGGTCCGCAGGGTTGGGGGGCTCTCTCGTCGCTCGTCAGGCCGCTCGTGCGCTGAGTTCCAGGCGCCGCCCAATGCGCGTCGCGAGGGCCATGATCGTGACCTGCGGGTTCACTCCAATTGCCGTAGGGAAAAGACTGGCGTCCGCGACGTAGCAGCCTGGCAGGTCCCAGACTTCACCGTTCAGGTTGACGACCGACGATGCTGGGTTCGACCCCATGCGCGCCGTGCCCATCAGGTGCACCGTGAACAACTCGAGCGTGTTCACGTCGGTCTGCAGTTCGTCGATCTTGTCGAGCTCATCGCGGGTGTAGGCGATGTGCTGGTTCGTGAACGGGAGCACGACCATCTCCGCTCCCATCTCGAAGTGCATGGAGGCCAGGAGCTTTACCCCGCGCTTGAAGCGATCGTGGTCGAGCTTCGTTAGGTCGTAACGCACCAGCGGCAAGCCGAGCATCGTGCGACTGACGCTGCCGGACGTGGAGTCCTCGACTAGCACGCCGCTGATCACCATGTTCTCGTAGCGGCTCATCAGCTCCCACGCGCGGGAGCCGTGGAAGGGCAAGTAGGCGGCGATGATCCCTGGGGCAACGAAGTTCTCCGCGAACAGCAGCCCATCTTCGTGGAACTCACGGATCTGCGTGTTTTGGCTCACACCCTTGTAGCCGTCGACCTGCTGAGGGTACACCGCGAGAACCTTGGCGTTGGGGTGGCAGAGGAAGTTCTTGCCCAGCTGTCCGCTGCGGCGCCCGAGCTTGTGCTTTTGAAGCAGCAGCGGCGTCTGCACGGCTCCGCAAGAGACAATCACCGCTTTCGCGCGCACGCGCACCTTTCGATCGGCCTTGCGGGTCTGTGGGTTGATTGACCTACCGATGATCCCGACGCAGCGTCCGCCTTCGATCCAGAGCTGCTCGACTCGCACTTCCGTGAGGCAATCAGCGCCCTTGGCGAATGCGCGAGGCAGGTAGCTCACGAGGGTGGATTGCTTGGCACCCGTGGGGCACCCGAGCGCGCAATTGTTGGCGCCCACGCAGGCGCTCTGATTGCGTCGATTGGTGGTGTAGTGCCAACCCATCTTCTTCGCGCCGGCTTCCATCAAGCGGCTGTCTTCGCCAACGGACAAGTCGGACTGATAGTTCGCGCTGATGGTCTCTTCGACCTCGCTGAAGACGCCGTCGAGCCCCATCACGCCCATGTCAGTCGAGCCGGTGATGCGCTCCCACTCCGACAACACACGCTCCGGAGGCCGATACGCCATCCCGCCGTTGATCACCGTGCTCCCGCCGACGCAGCGCCCCTCCACGTAGGGGATGGGGGTGCGCCCGACGATCATGGTGGCGCTCGCATCTCGATACAGGCGGGGAACGCTCTGCGTCGTGTAGGGATTGAACGAGGACGTTGGGTGATAGCTGCCTTCCTCGACGAACAGCACGTAGTGCCCAGCTTCTGCGAGGGCGGCGCCAGCAGCAGCGCCGCCGGCACCAGTGCCAACGACCACAACGTCGGCTTCGAAAGACTGATCTTTGGCGTAATCTTCGTGAGCAAGAACGGTCATGGAGTGCTCCTCACTGTGCCGCCAGGGCGCTCTCGGACAGCAAGTCGTGGCGCAGTTCGACGCGCTGCTTGATGAACGGGATGGGCTTGTACTTGAGGCGCTGGTGAACTTCGTCGGTGTCGAAGTATGCGCTCAGAACGGAGCCGCGAATCCCGACGACCAGGAGCCGTACCGGCATCCAGCGCGAGGAGGTGAAGCGATTGATGATTTGGTCCGCCTGGCTTCGCTCCAGTTGACTCAGGCGTTTGGTGCTCGTGAAGAATAGGCGCGGCGCCCAATCGAGCAAGATGAAGGAGAGCCACAGGCCACGCGCCGCTAGCGGATGCATGTACATCATGAAGCCGCGCACATGTCGCTCGATACGCGTGATCATGTCCTCCGTCAGCGGGGCAGGTGGGGGAGGGCACAAGATGGTGATGATCGCGTGGAACATGCGCACGTAGCGCTCGCTCATCGGATACGGATCCGCGTACGTCCAACCATCCTGGGGGTGCCGAGCAAGCGCTGGCGTCAATGACGCCATCGGCAGCTTGCGCTTGGGTTCAGGCAAAGACTGATGCTTGCTCGGCGTGACTGTCATGGCTCCTCGTCTGGTGGTGGTGGGGGTGGCGACCCCGTGAGGGTGGGTTTGATGATGGTCTTGAGCAGCACGACGAACTCGCGGTCGACGCGCTGGTAGTACTCTCGGCTCGCAGCGATGGCGCGCTCCTCATCACCGTCCGCGAGGGCGCTCAACGTTTCCCGGAGGTAATTGGGGAAGCTCGACTCCAGCACCCACAGCGCCGGGTAGCGACCCAGGATGTCCCGGTAGGCCTCGAGGAAGGGATTCGAGATCCAGCGGATGGCCGTTGAGTGGCCCGCGTCGATCAGAGCCTCCAGCCAACGGTGGAAGCCCTTGCCAACGAGCGCACCGTCCTTGGTCTCGAAGGCAGTGATCAACAACTCCGTGATGCCAGTCAGGCGATCGATGTCACTGCTATCGGCGCGGCGCACCGCCAGTCGCGTCGCGAACTCGAGCACCTGTTCACGGGCCGGTAGGATATCCTCGAGGATATGTACGACTTCGAGCAGTGAGCCGCCCGCCTCTAACATCGGCGAGAGCAGCTCCATCGTGCCGGTCTTCTTGTAGTCGCTGATCGTGACGCCCTGCCCATGGCGGACGGTCACCAGGCGCGCCTGCTCTAGCTTGCGGACTGCCTCCCGCAGGGTGTTGCGGTTCGTGCCGTAGGTGGTCGCGAGGTCGCGCTCGCCTGGCAAACGCTCGCCGGCGGCGAGCTCCCCGACCAAGATCTGGCGGCGTAGTTCGCGAAAGATTGAGTCCGCGATGTTCGAGCTCTGGTTCTGCTCTTCCATGGGCGTGACTCTAGGCAAAACGGCGAGGATTGACCCGCGGTTCAGCCCGCCGTTGCGCGTAGTCGACGTCGACCCCAGCTCAGGCTGCCCGAGGGGATGAGAGCCAGACCGCTGAGCAGCACGCAAAACCGGCGCTTTTGCGGCGCAAGCTGAAGCACTCGGGGAAGGGGTCAGGGCGGTCATGATCTCGGGCAGCGAAAACGCCCGTCTCGGGCGCCAGCGCAATTGGTTGAACCAGTATGACTGGTTCAACCACGAGATCAAGGGGTGTGAATCAAAATACGCATGCGAGCGGTGGGCGAAGCGCTAACTATCCAAAATAATAGGATAACTGCTACTCGACCAGGCGCGAAAAGCTGAGACGTGGGCGTGACGTCGACGCCAAAGAAGCCGTGCGCCGACCACGCCGGCGTGGCGAAGCGCGTACGCGGTTACGCGCCCGGCGCCTGCCGCTTGGGGCTGACGACGGACGGAGTTCCTCACCCCCAACCGATTGTGGGGAAGCGGAGGCTAGGCGGTTACCCGCTCCATCGCTGGCGTTCGGATGCCTCGGGGAAACGCGAGTCGGTCGGCCGCGGAAGCGTTGGTCCCGTCTAACGCGCGAAGCCGTAGGCGTCGGGCTGACGCAGCTCCGGCAAGGCATCCTTCGGCAGCAGGATCGTGCGCACAGCCCACAGGTCCGTGAAGATGCGATAGCGCGCCGTGCTGTCTAGGTAGTCGACCCCGCTCGAACCACCGGTGCCGATGCGGCGCCCAATGATGCGCTCCACCATGCGGGCGTGGCGCGAACGCCAGATCACGAGTTGCTCCTCAGCCTCGACTACCGTGTCGAGCAGGAGGCGCGGCCAAGCCAGTAGCGGCAGCTCGCGATACGACTCGACGAAGAGCACGCCGGCGCGTACGCGTTTCGCGCGGGCGCGCTCTGGCTCGGGGATGTCTTCAGCGAACAAGAAGCGTCGCGCGTAGCTCTCTCCGTCGGCGAACTGGCGTTCGATACCGTCGGTGATCTTGCCCAGCGCCTCCAGCATGCGCTGCTTCTTGCTGAGGTTCAGCTGCTGCATCTGCTGGAAGTATTCCTCGAGGAAACGATCCACGGTTTCCTCGTCGTTTGCAGCGTCTGGGCTAGAGCCCTGCACAGGCGTGCGATAGAGCCACTCTTCCAGCGCGCCTTTCAGGGAAGTCTCTTCGCGGGCGCCGGTGATGCGCTGCCACGCGAGCTTGCCCGCTGGGGAATCGACGGCGAGCTTCTGAATGTGGGCGAGGGGATCCGTGCCAGCGTAATCCAGGCGCGCAGAGTCTTCGAGGCCGAGCAGGATCTCCAGCTCACGCATTTGAAAGCTCTGAAAACCGCTGGCCGGGATCAGCTTGTCGCGGAACGCGAGGAAGTCTTGGGGGGTGAGAGTCTCCATCACCTTGAACTGGTCGACCGCCAGCTCCAGGATGGTTGTGACGCGGCGAAGGTGATGAACCACATAGGGGATCTTTTCCTCGGGGACACGCGGTTCCGCGAGGTGATCACGCGCTAGCCGGAGCTCTCTCAAGCTGAGCTTGAACCACAGCTCGAACGCCTGGTGGACGATGATGAAGTGCAGTTCGTCCGGCATGAGCGCGCTCTCATCGCCCTCGATGCCGCCCTGCAACGCCAGCATTTGATCCAGCTTCAGGTAGTCCCAGTAGGTGTTCGTCGCCATCTGACCGCACCGTAGTGGGAGCGTGAGTTGCGCTCAATGCTGCAGTTTGTCTTCAGGTGAACTGAACTATATTGCTAGCGATTGGCCAGCCCTCGAGCGACCTGCGTCAGCAATCCTTCCGCCCGTTCTCTCACCTCTGAGTCCGCTTCAGCAGCCCAGGCTTCAATCAAATGCAGCTGAGAAGACGGGATACGCAGGCGCGGACGATGACCTAGGATGCGGTCGAGACGGTAGGCGACGCGCTCGGGCAGCTGACTGTCTTTCAGGATGTCTCGCTCGGAGATCACTTTGCAGAGTTGGGCGAGCCTACCCTCGCTGGGTGGGTTCCTCCAACTGAGGCCGAGCTCGCCCTCGTGGGTCGCGCCGTGACTGAGCGCCGCTTGGAATGCGTTCCGCGTTCCCGGATGCTCGGCAAGTACGCCGTCCAAGAGGATCTCGGTTCCGATGTGCGCGACCGCTCGCGCTGCTCCGCGCGGAACTCCCCGGCGCTCCAAGGTCTCGAACGCTCCTCGGTTCAGCTCGCGGAAGTGCTCACACGCATGGAAGACAGCGTCCGTGCGGTGATGCAGCTCGATGCCCTCCGCGACACTTCCTCGCGCAGCTGTGGGCGCCGCGGTCCCGAGCATGGTGGCCAAGTCAGGCAGCATGGCGCCGAGGTGGTGCGCGGGATCCTGCGCGTACCAGGTCGCGACGGCCAAGTGACCGAAGAAGTTCACTTGTGGGTTATAGGACGCGAGGGGCGCGGGTCCCAGGGCAACCTGCGCGGATAACTTTGGCCCGCTTGGAAACGGCCATCGCACTGACTGGGGATGAGTTGATTGCTCACGCCTACTTGGAGGTGGATTCCAGGAGTATGCGTTGTTGCCTTGGTGACACGCTGCTCCGCAGTTAAGCAATCCGACATGCGAGCATTCCTGATTGGCTTAGTGGCGGTGAGCGCTGTTCTTGTTGGCTGCGGATCGTCGGACGATGGCGGAGACAATGGCAATGGCGGGAGTGGTGCCAGCGGCGGCTCGGCGGGCGCGACGAACGGCGGCGCTGGCGGCGGCGGTGCCGAGGGCGGCAGTGGCGGCGCGGTCGGTGGCTCCGGCGGTGACGGCGGCTCCGGTGGAGGCCAAACGGCCTTCAGCTGCTCTGCCGGGAGCGTGGCCGCTGGCTGGAACGAAGGCTTCATGGTGGGAGGCAAGGCAAGGCGTTTCCACGCGGCACTGCCTACTTCGCCCGGCGTACCGGTTGCAGTGGTGTTCAACTGGCACGGCTACGGCGACACGGCGGAGAACATGCAGAAGTTCTTCGCTCCAAATCCCGACGCGGACCCTGACTTTCCGCTGGTCGTGATCACGCCAGATGACACCGGGCTCACCCCGTTCGCGGCGCCTCGCGGCCTCGACTGGGACCTCTTTGAGAGCGCGCCGGGCGACGGCAACCTGGAGGCGGCGCTCTTCGAGGAGGTCGTTGGTTGCCTCGACCAAGACCTCGACTTGAACCTGGGACGTATCTACCAGCTCGGCTTCAGCGCTGGCGCGCTCACCGCGAACATGCTGCACAGTCGTTATCCGCAGTACGTCCCTGCCGTCGTCGCCTTCAGCGGTGCGTGGTTCAACGATCAACCGGAAGTGGATGGTGTGAACCTGCTGGGGCTGCCGGTCACGCTGCAATGGAACGCGCTGAACGCGGCTGATGGCGGGGCGGTGCTGCTCAGCCACGGCGGGGCGAACGACGTCTTCGGCAGCGGCGGCACCCAGGTGATTGATTTCGAGACCTCGGCTTCAAACGCGCGACCCTTCCTGCGCACCAACGGCCGCGAAGTGCTGGACTGTGCTCACACCGGCGGTCACGCCCCGCACCCGCAGGTCCCCACGGCGCGCATCGTGGAGTTCTTCAAGGCGCACGAGGTGGGTCACGCGTCAACGCTCGACCTCACCGGTTGGCCAGACTCCTGTGCGCCCGTAGAGTGAGCAGCGTCTGCCGCTGAAACGTCAAACGGCCCGTTTCCACAAGGAGACGGGCCGTCGCCGACGCGCCGCAGGACTCCCTGTCGGGAAGCCAGATGCCCTAGCTCTTTCCGCGGGGTTGCGAAGGGAGCACGTTACCGAGCACGCGTTGGCCAGTCGTGGTAGCCGCCAGCTCCTGGTTGAGATCGCCGAAGCTCGGCACGGCGGGCGCTCTCGGTACGTTGGGTGTTGGCTGAGTCTCTGGGCTGCCCGACATGGGCGCGGGGATCGTGTCCCCCGCTTTCTCGCCCCACTCCTCGACCGCCTCGAACGGCTCCAGCCCGTCGGGGACGGTGTCTCGTGGCTCCAGGAGATCGTCGAACGCCCCCACGTCACCGCGCAAGTCGCGCGTGCCTGAACGGCGCAGGCTCGGCACGCTGATGCGAGGCGGTGTGATCTCTGCTCCCCGACTCATGGCATGCGGGTATCGCATCTTCCGCGGGCTGGTTCAACCAGCAGCGCTACCCCTGGAAGATTCGGATGAGACCCTCAAGCCGAGACACGAGGAACTTCTCGCTCGCCCCGAAACTCCTGCGCCGCGCTTCCAAGGTCGCGACGAGTTGCCGCAGGGTTTCGAGATCGTTCATCCGGACACGGCGTGCCAGTCGGTAGAGGGCGTCGACGGTGCGTGCGGGAGGTGGGGCTTTCAGGGCTGTTTGTAGCTTGAATACATAGTCGAGCCACTCGCTGCGCGCGGTGGCTTCTGCAAGTCGGCACGCGAACTGGAGGGACATATCGTGGGTCTCGAGGTCGAGCTGTCCGCGATGGCGGGCCTCTTCCAACACCATGTCGAGCGCCGGACGGAGCACTCGCACGGCCTCCGCCGAATTGCCTAGCTTCAGGGCCTTCTCGGCCACGCCGCCGAGCAAAGTGAACACGTTGGCGCGACCAGTCTCATCATCGCGGGATAGCGTTTCCGCGGTTTCGGAGGATTTACGCGTGGGAGATTGCCGAGTGCTTTCGCCCGTCCAGGCGGCTCTTCTCACTTCAATCCTGAGCTGTATCCCGCCGACCTGGACCGTCTCGCGTCCTCGGAGTTTCCGCAGAGCTTCTATGCGCTGGCCATCGACATACACGCCGTTGCGGCTCCCCAGGTCTTCCACACTTGGGACACCCCCGGAAATCGAAAAGCAAGCGTGGCGCCTCGAGACCAACGGATCGCCTTCCACCACGAAGTCGCAACCGATGTCGCGTCCCACGATGGTTGGATGCGCACCCAAGGCGATCTCCCGGTCATTGCTGAGAAGCCAGTAGCTTTGCGTGTCTCCCGACATGCCCTCTCCCCTCGTCAAGCTGCGAGAAGCGGGGTCCACTGTCAAGAAATCGGGAGGGTTAGCGGGACCACGCATACGCGCGGATGGGGCATACTCTCGGCATGCATCGGTCGCAGCTACTCGCCCGCGTGTTGTTGGCGCTTGGAGCGACTGCTTGCCACTCCGCACCTGCTGCGCAGCCAACGACAATTCGCGTGGATCAACCCGCCGAGCCCGATGCGGAACCCAAGTCGGGCGCGGGGAGCAGTGACGGTCACCTGCCAAAGCGGGCCCACGGCTACTCACCGGAGTGGCAGCCGACCGAAGCCGGGGCCGGCTGCACGCCAACGCGCAAGGTCCCCCAGGGTTTCTCGAACCCGCGTTACGACGGCTGTCCGCAGCGCATCAACCGCATGTCTGCGTCGGTCTACGACGCGCTGAAGAGTCCACGCCCGCCTCAACTCGGCGCAGAAGAGGACCTGCGCTTCGACGAGACGCTGACCGCCAGAGCGCGCGCCGAGGGAGATCTGGAAGCATGCTGCTACCGGCGCGACTACCCCATCATGTATGAAGGTCGTCCGCTGAGGTGGCGCGGGGAGTTGCTGTTGCCTGAGCTGACCTGTCTCGTTGAGGGCGCGGCCCCTGCGTCGCAGATCGATTGGTTGGCTAGCGCGCGGCACGAGCACGCATCCTCTGCTAGCTTCATGCGACTCGCGCTGGACCTGCTGGCACTTGGTGCGCCGCGCAGCCTGCAGGACGCCGCCCAAATTGCCGCGCGGCAAGAGCTATGTCATGCAGCGCTGGCGTTGCGTCTGGCCGCCAAGGCCGGCCGGAGGGCAGAGCTCGGTGCGATGCGGATCCCCGTCCAGCTAGCGCTGGAACCGCGCTCGGCGCGCGTCGCTCGGGTTGCTCGGGAGCTGCTGTTGGATGCGGCTCTGGGGGAAGGGCTGGCCGCCCTCGAAGCCGCCGTTCGCGCACTTGAGGTGCCGCTCGAGTTCCGTGAGGAGATGCAAGGACTTGCTGAACAGGAACTCGAGCACGCGCTCTTCGGCTGGCGCACGCTTCGGTGGTTGCTCAGCACTCAGCCTCGCGAGGCGCTCGCGCCGCTCCTTTGGAGTTGGCTCGATGGAGCAGAAGTCGACGGCGATGACGCCACACGCGCCATGATCCGCGAGGTGATGCGCCCGGCGCTCGCTTCAGTGGTAGCTGGTGTAGCCGCACAGCGCCAAGGCGTTGGCCATATCAGCGGCTGACTGCCAGCGCTGCTCGACGTCGGTCTCGAGCGCCTTGTCTACGATCTTTACCAGCTCGATCGGCACGTTGGGGCAGAGCGCTCCAAGCGACGGCGGAGCTTCGGTCGCGATGCGGACCAACAAGCGATGAGTGCGAGGGTCGTCGTACGGCGGCTCACCGCTCAGCGCATGAAATAGCAACGCACCGACAGACCAAAGATCCGAGCGATGGTCTACCGCGTCGCCCCGTGCCTGTTCGGGGCTCATGTAGTGTGGCGTGCCAACCGTGGTGCCCGCCGCGGTGAGGTGTACGCTCGAGTTGGTGTTCAGTCGCTTGGCGACTCCGAAGTCGAGCAGCTTGACTTGTGGTGTCTGCGTACCACGGGGAACCAAGAATACGTTGTCGGGCTTTACGTCTCGGTGGACGATGTTCAGAGCATGGGCGGCGGCTAGGGCGTCGAGCAGCTGCACCCCGATGTCGACTACCTCTGCGTGCGCGAGGGGACCGTCGTCCATCAGCTCGGCCATGTCCGAACCCTCGAGGAACTCAGTCACGAGGTAGGGCACGTCGTCCTCGGTGCGGCCCGCATCTAGGATAGCGGCCACCCCGGGATGAGTGAGTGCGCTCATCGCTCGCACTTCACGCAAGAAGCGGCCGACGTGCTCCCTCGACTCGTTGAGCTCTTCGTGCAGCAGCTTCAGCGCCACGCGCCGGTCCGTGTAGCGGTGGGTCGCGTCGTACACGGCGCCAGAGGCGCCTGAGCCGAGTAGACGGGTCAGCTGATAGCGGCCATCGACGACGGAGCCAACGCGAGCCTGAGCTTTTGCTTCGGAATTCATAGAACCCGGCTGCCCGGAGATCCGGGCAACCTAGTTTGTTTACCGAACTCGGTCCGATGGCAAGGCCCTTCGCCGCTGCGGCCGTTGGCGAAGGGCTTTTGAGGTCGAACACCAGGAGATCTGCCGCGTTTGAGTGCCGTCCTCCAGCTGGAGTCGCCTTTAGGTGTCGAGGCGCTCCCGCACAGAGTCACTTTGCGTAAATCTGCGCTGTAAGATTGGCGCAATCTGCGCTGTACGAGTCTACTCTGCGCAGAGGTCGACTTGGTCTTCGCCACCGGTGCACTCGGACTGATCGGGGAACTTGCAGACGCCGTTCGTGCAGAAGTTCTTCGACTCGCCGGTGCGCAAGAAGAGGTCGAGCTGCTGACGAGCCTCCTCCAGCTTGCGTAGCTTTCCGTGTGGATCCCCACACAGGCTCATGGGGCGGTTGCAAATCGGTTCTGCTGGCAGTCCGAAGTCGTACTCGAAGAAGCTCGAGCCGCTGGTGGCACCGTCAGTAGCGGGCAAGTTCCAGATATCGCGGATCCCGGTGTCGATGCGCTGGGCGCCGATGGCTCGAGCCATGATGGCGGCACCCAGAGTGCTGACCTGGTGGTCGCCAACGGCCGCTCTGAGCAGCACCTCGTGGGCGGGAGTGTTGGGCAGCATGTTCTCGCGAATGTAAGGCGCGTATCCGTTGGGCTCGACGCGGTCCCACAACATCTGCAGTAGCGACAGCGCGACTTGTTGGTCGCGGCTGTCCGGATACGTCACGCGCATCACCGCGTAGAACGGCTGGAAGTCCACCGAGCGGTTCAGGAGCAAGTTGTATGACATGCCCGGTACGCCGAGCACGCCGCGCTCCACGTCGGTGGTCAGGCCCATGTACACCCCGCCGAAGATGCCGCCTTGGCTGATGCCATGGTAGTAGCGGGAGTTCGGGTCGATGTACTTGCCGTAGGTCGCGTCCTTCGAGAACGCGTTCTTCATCATCCGCATCGCCAGCAGGTTGTTCAGCACACCCTGGTGCATGCGATCGAACATCGTCGACAAGTTGTCCAGCTGTCCACTGCTCAGCACGTCGGTGATGTGCCCCTCGTCATCGGAGGCCATACCCTTCAGGTCCACCGCGAAGAACGCGTAATTGTACTCGTTCATGAAGGTGCGGAAATGGCCCGACTCGATCTGCTCCTTGTCGCCGAGCAGCCCGTGACCATAGGCGACGAGTTTGGCCGGCGCAGTCTCCGCGCTCTTCGGGATCAGGATCTCGAACTCGACGTCGTAAGTCGGGGTCGTCTCGTTGATCTTGGGCAACCCGTCATCGCCAAACAGCAGGTGCGAACCCGGTGCCGGGTCGTCGACGTACAGCGGCGCCTTGAAGGTGCCGAAGATGCGGAACGCGATGTCGGTATCGATGTCCGGCTCCACGCTGGTGATGGTGTACTCCGGCCCGGTGTCTCCCGCCTGAGCCAGCGCTTCGTCGCGCATCTTCAGCATCCAGCTGGTGTTGTTCTCACGGCTCGCGGTCGTGTAGTCCCACGCCAGCACCAGGTCATCCTTCGGGATCCCCGCATCGCCGAGGCGTTTGAAGATGTCAGCGTACAGGCCGCGGCGCTGGTTGATCGACTCGTCGCCATCGAACGGCGTGTTGTCCCGCAGCGCCTTGAACGCTGCGGTTGGTTCGGCGGGGCCGCTCGCGGTCTTGATGTTGCGCAGCGCTACGATGTAGCGAGTGGCGTCCTTCAAACGCACGGCGGGGCGCAGCATCAACGTGCGGTGGGTATCTACCTTGTTCGATAGGTCGATCTCCGCCCAGTGGGGGATGCGTTCTCCGGTTTCGGCATCCAGGATGATGGTGGGCGAGTCGGCACCCAACGACGCTGCGATGTCGGCGCTGGTTGGTAGACCTTCCCCTGTTGCCCCAGGGATATACGTGAGTGCAGCGACGCCGGGAGAGAAGCCGTCGCTCTTGTCCCAGGGGTCGCCCTTGAGAACCGGGCCTTGGAAGGACGTGAGCAAGAACTCACCGTCAAACTTCACGCGTCGCCCTGTGGGCGTGGTGCTGTCGTCAATCGTGTGGACGTTGCTTGGAAACGGGTAGCGACAGTACTCGTCAACCAGTGCGTCGCAGGTAACATGGGGCCAGGCTACTTCCGGCGTAACACCTCCTACGCCGCCGCTACCGCCGCCCCCGTTGCCCGCACTGCCACCCGTGCCACCGCTTGCCCCTGAGCCGCCACTCGACTCATCCGAGCCGCAGCCCGTAAGCTGCAGCGGAAGCGCGACCGCCGCGCAGAGCCCAAGGCTCGCGAAGCCAACGCGCGCACGTGACGAGAACATTCCGAAGCTCGGACCGCGCGTTGTCGCGCGGCGAGCCAACCTCTGCTTCAAGCTCCCCATGTTGCTGGCTTAGACCGAACGCATGACCGGCGCCAGACTCAAAGCGATGCCGCAGCGCGGCGAAGTTGTCCGGAGCACGGGCACGCCTCAGAATGGGCGCCTGTGAGCTTTGGCGCGCGGAAAACTATGCGACTGCTCACGCTGTCGTCGCCCCTGCAAGCAGCAGTCTTGGCCGGAACACTGGCTCTAGCTTGTGCGTCGTCAGGAGTTGCCACGGGGAAGCGGGGCGGCGCTGCAGGGCCGGAACAGCGACCCGCCGTCACCGCCGAAGCTGGGAACCAGCGACGCCTCCCCCCAAAAATAGCTGAAGGCTCTCCGCCAGGCGTAGCCCAGCGCGCGCCTGGCGACGGCGCGCAGGCTTCAACAGATCCGCTCAGGGCTGAACGTGGCAGCTTCGTCAACTTGGACGTCACGGACTTTCAGCCTGCGCTGGTATGGGTACCTCGAGGAAACGTTGTGAAGCCGCTGATGGTCGCAACGCACGGCGCCGGCGGTCGCCCGGAGGAGCACTGCCAGCGCTGGCGCGAGTTGGTGCGGGACCGTGCCTTCGTGCTCTGCGTTCGCGGTGCGAAGATCAACCGTAGCGAGCCTCTCACCACGAGTCGCCACTACTATCCGGATCACTTGTGGCTCGGGCGTGCCGTGGACGCCAATCTGGAAGCGTTCCGCGCGCGCTTTGCTGCGGCGGCGGATGCGCGCGATGCAGTCTACGTCGGCTACTCCCAGGGGGCGGTCATGGGGGCGCTGATGCTGATGTCTCACGCCGAAACGTTTCCACGCGCGCTCTTGATAGAGGGACAGCAAAACGACTGGAACGTCGCCGGAGCCAAGCGTTGGCTGGCCGCAGGAGGTCGCCGCGTCGCACTGGCTTGCGGCCTCTTGCACTGCTCTCAAGCCTACGAGCGAAGCCGCCAGTCGTTAGCGCGGGCGGGCGTCGAAGTGCGGTTCGAGTACGCGCCGGGAGCTGGGCACACGTACGCCGGACGAGTGGGGGAGAACGTGGCGAAGCTGCTCGAGTGGTTGATCGCGGATGACCCACGGTGGTCCGCGAATTGACGCGAATCAGCGGCGGCTAGACGAGACCGATTCTGGTACACCCTCGACTGTGCATGGGCCCCGCTGAGCGAAAACCGATCCTGCAAGGCGTGCTGTGGTGTGCGCTCGCTTGCTCGCTGCTGCCGGCGTGCGATGGCTGCAGCAAGCGCGCGCCGCAGACGGGGCTCGAGCTGACGACGGGGGTCATGACGGGCGAAGCCGATGACCACAGCGCCGTCGTGTGGGGCCGCGGCACCGGAGCCGGCTGGCTGCAGGTCGAAGTAGCTGGACCGGGTGGGCAGCGCGCTCGATCACCTTTGGCCCAAGATCGCGACTTTACCGCGCGGATTCAGTTGTCGGAGCTGAAGCCCTCCACGGACTACGCTTACAAGGCCTGGCTGAGCCTGGACCAGGACGGTGGCGGCGCACCCGCCAGCGCGAAGCTCGGGGCGTTTCGCACGGCGCCTGCTGCGAAAGCTGCCGAGCGGGTGCGTTTTGGCTTCAGCGGCGATCTGGCGGGTCAGAATGCGTGCCGCGACGCGCAGCTGGGCTACCCAGTTTTCGAGGCACTGGCTGACGAGCGTCTACAGTTCTTCATTGGGCTCGGCGACATGATCTACGGAGATGGTGTGTGCCGCGCCACGGGGCGCTTCGGCAATCCCCAGATCCCCAGGGATATCGACTACGCAACCAAGCGCCCGGAGTATTGGCGCTTCTGGCGCTATAACCGCGAGGATGCGGGCTTTCAGCAGCTGCTCCTGAACACGAGCTACTACGCCGTGTGGGATGATCATGAGGTGGTCAACGACTTCGGTCCGCAGCGAGATCAGCGAGGCAACGCGCCTTACCACGTGGATCATCACTTGATGCCCGAGGGGCTGGCTGCGTTCCTCGACTATCACCCTTTCGATGCGGCAGCCCAGGCGGGCAAGCGCCTCTACCGTTCGCGGCGCTGGGGTAGGCACGTCGAGTTCTTCTTCCTCGACACGCGACAGTATCGCTCGGTGGCCTCGCTGCCCGATAGCGACCCGAAGAAGTCGATGCTGGGACCCGAACAGCTCGAGTGGTTGATTGAATCCCTGAGGAAAAGCGACGCGACCTGGAAGTTCATCGTCAGCAGCGTCCCCATTTCCATCCCAACCGGTTGGCCTCCGGATGGGCCGCGGGACGGTTGGGCGAGCTTTGGTGGTCCGACCGGCTATGAAGCAGAGTTCTCGCGCCTGGTCGCCGTGTTACCGGAGCTGAAGCCGGCGAATGTCGTGTTCCTGACGACGGACGTGCACTTCGCCGCGGCCTACGTCTATCGACCGTTCGTGCGGGAGGGAGCTACTGCGGAGGGGGCCACGAGTCAGTTCAGCTTCTTGGAGCTGGTGAGTGGTCCGCTCAGTGCTGGCCTATTTCCAAAGCTCGTGTACGACGACAGCTTCGGCGCGGAGCGGTTGTTCATTCATGCCCCCATGAATGGCGAGCCCGTGGGTCAGTTTGACAAGGCGCTCGGTTGGTTCAACTACGCAGTGGTCGACGTGGATCCTCGCGGTAATATTGACGTTACTTACAAGGACGCCAAAGGCAAACTGATTCAGCAGCTAGAGCTCGAACCCGGCAAAGCACCGGCGCTAGTGCCCGGCGGCCGCGCGCTGGTCGGACCGGCCCAAAGCCGCAGCGACCTGGTCGGGGTGGGAGACTCTGTCGAACCGGCGCCTTCTGCCTCTGCCTCTGCCTCTGCCTCTGCCTCTGCCGCGCCCAGCTCAGCGGCGCCGTCATCAAACGAGAGGTGATATGCCTGAGCTGCCTGAAGTCGAAGTCACACGGCGCCGCATCGCACCACTCCTCGAGGGGCGCACCATCGCGCGCCTGAGCACCACGGCGCCGAGCTACTTCTTCCTGACCCCGCCCGCCGAGCTGAAGCGCAAGCTGAAAGGACAGCGAGTTGCCGAGCTCAAGCGCCATGGCAAGTACCTGTTCGCCGAGCTCGATGGGGGCGACCGCTTGATGCTTCACCTGGGGATGACCGGGCAGCTCTACGGCGCAGGTGCCACGAGCTTGCGCTTGTTGAGCTCCACGCGTCGCTCGAGCCTGACACCTGAGGCGCAAGAGGCGCGCGTCGCGCAGGGCGCGGCCCCGGATCAGCATACCCATTTGGTGTTCCATTTCGACGATGGCGCCCCCGACGTGCTGTTCCGCGATGTACGCAAGTTTGGCAAGGTCTTGCTTATTGCCGCGGGGAAGTCAGATGCACGCGTAGAGAAGCTGGGTACGGACGCGCTGCTGATCACTCCAGAGGAGCTCCAAGCCGCGGCTGGCAAGCGGCGGGCGGCGGTGAAGGGAGTGCTGTTGGACCAAGGCGTGTTGGCTGGCGTGGGCAACATTTACGCTGACGAGGCGCTCTTCCTGGCGAAGATCCGTCCCACGCGTCCCGCGGCGCGCCTCACCAAAGCGGACTGGAAGCGCTTGCTGGATGCCGCGCAGTGGGTGATGCGGCGCTCCATCGAGACCGGAGGCTCCAGTATCAGCGACTATGTGCAACCGGATGGCAGCGATGGCGCCTACCAAGACGAGCGGCGCGTGTACGCGCGCACCGGGGAGCCCTGCAAAGAATGCGGTGCGGCCATCGTTCGAGTCTTGGTCGGCCAGCGCGGGACCCACTTTTGCCCGAGGTGCCAGCGCCGCTGATGAGGCGGCGCCCGATGAGCCAGCGCCGCTGATGAGGCGGCGCCCGATGAGCCAGCGCCGCTGATGATGCGGCGCCCAATAGACCAGCGCCGCTGATTCCCGTGTGAGATTTCGTGTCGACGCACGAGTGTGGACATTGCGCGCGCGCTGTCTCCACAGAGTTTACTCGGCGCGAGCGCGGTGAGATGGGGTTATGATCAGTCGATTTCTTGAGCGGGGCGGAGGCAGACGATGAGTGCGACGAAGTTTCGGCGACTTGGGCGGTTGGGAGCATTGGCGTGTGTACCTGCGTGGCTGACGTTGGCCACCGCGTGCGATGACGGTGACGACACCAAGAACAAGCAGGCCGCTCCCGATGCGGGGGCGGATGGGAGCATCACAGCGGGAGGTAACGCTGGCACCGCTGGTAGCTCGATGGGCGGAACCGGTGCAACGGGCGGCGTCGGTGGCACGGGTGGCACGGGCGCAGCGGGCGGTTCTGCGGGTAGCGCCGGCACGGGCGGCACGGGCGGCACCGGCTTGACGTTGCCGAGTCCGTTGTTCTCGGTGGGACGTCAGCACTACGGCGCGACCGGGTCTGCGGTGGAGAGTAGCTCCGACGCTCAGAGTGGTGTTTTCCATCCGGATAATCCTGGCTTGGGAACTGGAAGCAACACCCTCGCTGTCACCCCCACTCAGCTCGGCCTGCTGGAGACTGACAATGTGGATGCGTTCAGCGTGCTGCGCGCCCCGCCGAATTACCCGGTGTTCTACTTTTCGGTAGAGGCGGGGTCTCGGGGTGGTGCCAACACCCAGCTCGAGCAGCGCGCGCCAAACGAGGGCATCGGCGCGGAAGTCTACTTCTCCGATGGCGTGGGTAGCCACACCTCGGTCACCGAAGGGGGCGAGGACGTCGGCTACAATGCTGCGTACTATCTGAGGGACAGCCTGGGGCTGGTCGCCCTCAGCGAAGACGTGACACAGCAAGATGACGTGAACGCGCTCGAGCTCGAGGTCGGATCCGCGCAAGAGGTCTACTTCTCAGTAGACGCCAGCTCGGTTGGCGCGAGTGGGACCGCCGTCGAGGGAACTGCGGCCAATGAGCGCGGGTGCACGATCTACCGCTCCGCGCTCGATGGAACGAACGAGGTTGTCTATTCGTGCGCTCAGCTCGGGCTGGCGCCTGGAGATGATCTGGACGCGTTGGTGGTCGACGGAGTCGGCGCCCCTCAAGGGGTCGCGTTCAGCGTGGCACCTGGATCCAAAGGTGTCAGTGGGAGCGCGGTGGCGGAGCAAGATGCACTCGACGAAGTGCCAGGCGATATCTTCGGCTCCGATGGCAGCGGCACCAACACGCTCTTGATCGACGAAGTAGCACTGGGCCTGCAAAACACCGACAACCTCAACGCCCTGAGTTTCCGCGAGGGACCGTCCGCTCCCCGGTATAGCTATGTCACGAGCTGTGACCTCAACCCCTCACCGCTGGCGTACGTAGAGGGGCCAGGCACGTTGGATCAAGTGGTTCAGATCTCCGGTTCCACCGTGCTCATCATCAGCAACGTGAACGGGCTGCAACGCCTCAGCGCGTATGACGCGGCCACCTGCGCGCAGATCGGCTCGAACCTCGAGTTCGACAACTACCTCCCGAGCCCCGTGTTCGTGCAGACGCTGGCTGGTTGGTCGGCCGCGAACCCGCTCAGCAACATCCAACTCTGGAGCCTCGAAATTGGAACGGGCTCGCTGCGCTTGAACGCACATGAACTGGCTACCGGCACGGTTACGGATACGTTTGTTGGTGCGAGCTTCATGTACTACGCCCACGGTGCGGTAGTTCCGCCGGGATCAAATCAAGTATGGATCGTGGGCGAGCCGGACCAGATGGTCATCCATACGTTGCCGATGCTGACCGGTAGCTCGGATGACGTCTTGCCCGATGTCAATGCGCTGTCTCTGGTCCGGCCTGTGTACGGCTTCTCTCGCATGCTGGGCTTCGACGGCGCTTCTTCTTCACTCCAGATCCTCGATGACGACTACTACGAGGAGCAGCACTTCCGCGGTGGCTCACTGAACGCCCAGGGCTTCTACACGGAGCCGGTGTGGACTTGGGCCGCGCAGACAACGCCACCAAACCGAGCCGACGGCGGCTTCATCGCGCCAGGCGTAGGCATGTTCCGCATGGCGGCATCGTCGACCGGCGAGGTCACGGCGTACCGCTACGACCCCTGATCACACTTCCGCGTGGTAACGCAATAGCTGATTGTAGAGCGCCGCGAGGCGCTCTGCAGTCTCGGTTTCGGGATCTAGCCCTCGGCGCACGTCATCGAGTTCCGCGAGCATGCGGCGCGCTTCGTGGTCGCGCACCAGGCTCTGGAGCCAGGTCACCGCAACGAGGCGAGCGCCGCTGGTGACGGGCGTCACTTCATGCAGCGAACATGCTGGGTAGAGCACGAGGCTGCCGGCCGCTCCCTTCAGCCGCTGGGTGTCCGCACCCTGGTGAATCACCAACTCTCCGCCCTCGTAGCTCCCGGGTCCCGAGAGCCACACCGTGCACGCGAAATCGGTGCGGGTTGGGCTAGCTCCGCCCATCACGGGCAGATCGACGTGACGCGCGAAGTGCATGCCCTCTGTGTAGCGTGCGATCAGCGGATGCCGCACGGAACGCGGGATCGCGATGCGTCGTACCTCTGGGTGACCCAGCAGCCGCTCGACGATCTCCCGACCCAGCGCTTGGGCTTCTGGGTTTTGACTGTCGAGCTGCTGATTGTGCTTCGCGTCCCCGTCGCCGAGCGCGAGCGTCGCGCGCCCGTCCTTGAACGGGAGCTTTTCGATACGTTCGCGAAACGCCTCCAGGGTGCGCGCGTCCAGCAGCTCCGGGATCCAAAACAGCATGCTAACCAGCGGTCTTTCCCAGCTGCTCTTGGATCGCGTCGCGGAAGACTTCGAATGGCTGGGCGCCGATGATCACCTCGTCCCCAACGAAGAAGCCGGGCGTGCCCAGGCGGTCGATGCCGAGATTGTCGACCTCGGCCTTTTCCGCGAGGATTGCTGCCTTGTGGGTTTGATTGTCGAGGGCTTGAGCGAAGCGCGTCATGTCGACCCCGCCGAGCTTCCTGGCGAAGCTCTCGAGCCCTTGGCGGTTCAGCGCATCCTGGCGCATGAAGAGCAGGTGGTGGTAGCGCCAGAAGCCTTCCTCTCCCAGCTGGGCGCGCACTTCGCGCGCAGCCTCAGCGGCCTGCATCGCATAGGGGTGAATGTGACTCAAGGGGTAGTCGCGCCACACGATGCGCACCTGATCTCCGAAGTGGTCAAGCACTTGCTCGAGCACCGGCTGGACCTCAGCGCAGAACGGACATTCGAAGTCTCCAAGCTCCTGAATCACGAGCTTCGGGTCGCTCGCGCCTTTGCTTGGTGCTTGCGGAGGGACGCTGAGCGGCGCGTGACCACAGCCCACGAGCGCTCCCGGTGCAAGCAGTGAGACGGCGGCGAGCTTGAGGCCCAGCCCAACGAATTCACGGCGCGACGCTGACATGCTGCCTCGCTATCACGAGGTCCGCGACGCGTCGGTAGTCAAGCGGGCGCAATTCGCGCCCCGTTCAGTCGAGTTGCAGCTTCGCAGTGTCGGTGTGCGTCGCGCGCGCTTCGGGTCACTTCAAGCCGTGCAGGTGCACGACATACCACTCGCCACGCCAGGAGAAGAGCGCTGAGACGTCGAAGCGCCGCTCGCGGCCGCGGTGATCGACGTAGCGCAGGCTCGAGCCGAACAGTCGATAGTACTCGAGCTTGTTGTACTCGCGCCCGGCCTTCATCCAGAGCGCGTCTTCCGGCACGACGTCGAGGGCGACGAAGTGGGCGCGTTCACGGTCCCGGCCAAGGGCGCGGTGATAGCTCTCGATGTCGCGCTTGAGCTGACCATAGAGGCGGAACTTCCAGTCCCGCGGTGGATTCTTGCTCTCCTTCAGCTTCTCGTACACCGCGAGAGGCATGAAGTAGGGCAGCATCAGCTCCGGGTTGTTGTCGACGATGGCCTTGAACAGCGTCGGCCCGAGTTGCTTGAAGAACGCCGAGTCGGTGCCTGGCAGATCCTTCGTCTGCGGTAGCAGCTCGCCTTGAGCGTCCAGCAGCTGAGGGATGACGGAGTCTGCCTGAGTTTGGGATTCTTGCCCCAGGAATTCTTGTCGCTGGGACTCTTGCCCCAGGGAAAAGCCTACGGGGACCAGGGGACTCTTCTGAGCTTGACGCGTGTCTGCGCCGTCGTCATCGCCGCCGTTCAGCTCGCGCGCCGCCACTGGCTGCTTCTCATCCCCTTCCTCTGCTAGCGCCGCGGATCTCGGGGGTGAGGGATCGCGCTGAGCGACCTCGGTCGGCTGCTTCTCAGGCTTCGCCGTTGGCTGTGCGGAGGCCTTTTGCGGCTTGCGAGGCAGCGGCTTTGCAGCTTCCGCTTCGCTCAGGCGCTCGATGGCGGCTTGGTTGTTCTCGACGCGCACCTCGAGGTGAACCGAAGCGGGCTCCGCCTTGGCGCCTGGCGGCGCTTCCCCTCGGCAACCGGTGAGGCCTCCAAGGGTGAGGACGCTTCCAGTGAGCGCGAGCTTCGATAAGCGGGCTGCAAGTTGATTCGGCCGCATGCCTTGCGGCTACCATCGTCCGTAGCAAGCGGCCGAGTTTGTGGCGCGTAGGTCCGAGGTGTGGGCCTCAGCGTACGCAACGCTCTCTCGGTATGTTTGGGATCACGTCCCAGCCGCGGCCCTTCACGCTGCCTTGCTGGGGCAGGTAGGACAGCGTCTTCGGCGGGTCGTCGCCGCGCTGGTAGCGGAGGCGCACCGGCAGGCGCCCGTTCCCAGCGGCGTAGTGCAGCTCCGTGATGCGATCACCGACTTGCAAGCCGGCCTTTGCGGCGGGGCCCTTCGCGTCGAGGCTGACGATGGCTCGCGCGTCGTCCAGCTCAAAACCCAGAGCAAACAGTGGGAAGCTGCGTGGCACCTGGCGAAAGCAAGGGCCGAGCGCCTGAGCTGCGAGGTCTCCGGGCTCGCCCTTGACGATCCACTTATCAAAGCGCTGACGCACGTCGGGCAGCTGCGCCTCGAGTCGGCTGAGCAGGTCCTCCACGCGCTGGGGCTTCCCAGGGGTGCGGTCGTCACCCACCGCCGCTCGATATGTTTCCCTGAGGATTTGGGCGAGCAGGGGTGGCGCCTCCGCGTCTTTTGCGCCAGGGCGAGGTAGAGCACGCAGCTTCGCGTCCAGATCGCTCGCCCACAGTGCACCTCGCGCGATGCTCAGGGCGATTGCCCCAGGCTTGCCCGCTCGAGCAGCCTTCGCGAGCGCTGCGTTGTCAAGCTTGCGCTCCGGCGCGCTGCGCACGATGGCGGTCAGACTCTCCACCTCGGCGGCGTACTCGTCAGGCTCGAGCTGCCCCATGCGGAAGGCCACCTCGCGGGAGACGTAGCGCGCGAAGCCGGCGTTGAACCAGAGCTGACTGGTCGCATCTTCTGCCGGACCCAACCATAGGCGCCCGCCGAGCCACTCGCGCACGATGGCTTGCGAGACGGCCAGAGACAACGTCCCATCCCAGGGTTGCCCCGCGGCAACGTGCACGAGCACACTCCAGCTGCGGCGGGCCACCTCATAGTCTCCGACGGGGCGTCCGTCGCTCACGATGAGCACAGTCAGCGGTGTGCTCCGTAGGTCACCGAAGTACTCACGAATGGCGCTGCGGAACACGGCGTTCTGGGCGCTGACGAGGCGCGGGTCGAAGCTCGTGTACCCCACCCAAGCCGTCTCGTCTTGTCCCTCGGGGCCCGCGAAGCGCGCGGAGCCAAGGGGGCCAGCAACGAGGCTAACCTGGCGCAGGCTGCGGGCGCTCAGCGTTCGACTGCGCACTTCGCCCACGCCGAGGCTCGAAGCCGCACCTTGGGGCGCGCCGAGATTGTCCGAATGAATCCGCATGGATACATTGAGTTGCGCGTCGGGGTGCTCGTCGGGGAGCAGGAGCAAGCGCTCAGCAGAGGCGCGGACGGAGTTGGGGTTTACAGCGTTGAGTTCGACCGCGTCGGGGGAGAAGTCCGCGGCCTTCACCCGGTACTCGAGGGTGATACTCTGCTTGGCTGGGAGTGACACGGACAGACCGTTCCCTGTTGGGACAGCGCTGAGCGGCTCTCGATGACCGTCGGGGAAGATACGCTCGATGCTGAGCAGGTCGTTCGGGGGGAGCTGTTGGATGCTGAAGCGCTTGCTGTCGACACGTGCGCTGACGTGTTGCCTCACCAAGAAGCTCGGAGGCTCGAAGACGGGAGTGACCTCGATGCCCAGGTCGGCGTTGCTGAGCGCGTCCGCTGCCGCGGAGACGCCTGGTGGGGCAGACGTTGTTGGCGCCGTAGCGCTAGCTTGAGGCGGGCACTGTGCTGGCGCCGTCGCGCTGGCTGAGCAGCCAGCGACGAGCAGCAAGAGCCCCAGAGAAGCGAACGCCGGAGCGGTACGGAGCATACGGGGGAGGCTAGTCGGCGTCCGCCGGCCCAACAACCACGAGCACGCTCGCGTCTTCGACCTGGTCTCCTTCGGCGACGCGCACCTCTTTGACCACGCCCGCCTCAGCGGCTTTGACGGAATGTTCCATCTTCATCGCCTCGAGGATCACCAAGACCTGGCCGGCTTCCACTGCCTTACCCGTTTCCGCAAGGAGTTTCACTACCTTGCCTGGCATGGGTGCGATGCACGCGCCGGCTTCCACCTCGGCTTCGGCGCGCTTGAAGCGGGGCACCACGGAGAACGCGGCAGAGCCGGCGATGCCAGCCACGAACACTTGGTCGCCGCGCATCAACACCCGAGCGCTGCGGCGCATCGGAGCGCCTTCGCCCTGGATGAGCTCGTAGCGCAGCTGGTGCGCAGCCGCGTCCCAGGAAAGAGCGCGGCATGTCAGCTGGGTGTCACCGACGGTCAGTTCGAGCTCGCCGCCTCCCCGGTTCTGGTACTCCACCCGAGTCGCTTCACCTGCATGTTCCAGCTCGAGCCACTCGCGCTGAAAGCGGTTGTTGCGGAACCCGGGTTCGAGCGCAGGCAGCGGGCGCTGCTCCCGGCGCCGAGCCTCATGCAGCGCCAACGCTGCGATGGCGAACGCTTCTGCGCTTGGCCCAGCGTCACTGCTCGCGTCGCTCAGGTGCTGCTGAATGAAGTGGGTATGGGTGTTCCCTGCTTGGAATTCCGGGTGCGCGAGCACCTTGAGCAGGAACGCGGTGTTGGTCTTGAGGCCTTGGATGCTGCCGAGCGCGAGCGCGCGTTGCATGCGCGAGATCGCCTCTTGGCGGTCCTGCCCCCACGTGATCACCTTGGCCAACATCGGATCGTAGTGGATGCCGATCTCGCTGCCGCTCTCGATGCCCGCATCGACGCGCAGTCCTTCGACAGCGGGTAGCCAGAAGTCGGCCACCGTGCCCGTGGTGGGCAAGAAGCCATTGGCTGGGTCTTCGGCGTAGACGCGGCACTCCACCGCGGCGCCGTTCAGGTTGAGGCTCTGCTGTTCGAGCTCCAGCGCCGCGCCACGCGCCACGCGGATCTGCTCGCGCACGATGTCCACGCCCGTCACCGCCTCGGTGATGGGGTGCTCGACCTGGAGACGGGTGTTGACCTCCAAGAAGTAGAAGTTGCCCTGGGGATCCAGGATGAACTCGACGGTTCCCGCGTTGTAGTAGTTCACCGCCTTGCCGACGGCGACGGCCGCCTTGCCCATGCGATCGCGCAACTCCGGGTTCAGGGCGGGGGAGGGCGTCTCCTCGATGATTTTCTGATGGCGCCGCTGGATTGAGCACTCGCGCTCGAACAGGTGCAACAGCTTGCCGTGTTGATCCCCGAGGATCTGAATTTCGACATGACGAGGCGACGTGATGTACTTCTCGATCAGCAGCGTGTCGTCGCCGAAGGAGCTCTTCGCTTCGCGCTTGGCGCCTTCGATGGCGGGCTCGAGGTCGGCTTCGCGCTCCACCACGCGCATGCCTTTACCGCCGCCGCCCGCGCTGGCTTTGACTAGCACCGGGAAGCCGATCTTCAGCGCTTCCTTGACCAGCGTGGCGGTGCTCTGGTCATCGCCTTCGTAGCCTGGGATGACCGGTACGCCCGCCGCACCGACCAGGCCCTTGGACACCTTCTTGGAGCCCATCTTGCGGATGGCCTCGGCGCTCGGGCCGATGAACGTCAGGCCTGCGGCAGCGCACGCCTCAGCGAACTCGGCGTTCTCCGCCAGGAAACCAAAGCCGGGGTGCACCGCATCGGCGCCGGCCTGCTTGGCGGCGCCGATCAGTTTATCCACGCGGAGATAGCTCTCGCTGGCTGCTGAGCCACCGAGCGCCACCGCCTGATCGGCGAGCCGCACGAAGGGCAGATCTCGGTCGGCGTCGCTGAAGACGGCGACCGTGCCGACCCCCATCTGATGCGCCGTACGCATGATTCGGGCGGCGATTTCTCCACGGTTAGCAACCAGGATGCGGCTGACGCGATGCATGAGGACGGACGCTAACTCAAGCTTGTCCCCTTGGGTACGCCGGGCGCGCTGAAACTGGATTCCAGCGCGAGTCGCGGTTTACCTTTGCTGGAGGCGAATTCTGGCTCAGCGCTCTTGGCCGGCGGCGCGGCTCGAAGGTGTCTGACTGAGTCTGAGCTCGGCTGGGCGCGGGGCGCGCAGGCGCGTCATCGAGTTGCGCACCGACTCCACCGGGTGTCTCGGGGTGTCTGTGTGGCGGACGGCGCTGACAGGTAGAGACAGCCGCTGCCACGCGCCGCGCATGCTGGCGGGACGTGACGCCAAGCTCGCACGCCGCAGCTCATCGAGCTGGGCGCGGCGGTCGTGGTTCTCGATGCGCAACGCGAAGTCCGTCGCGCGGCGCTCGATTTCGCGTAGCAGGACCCCGCGGCGAGCTGCCGGATCGGGCAACGCGAGCACCCCGACCCGTCGCACGGGAGTCCACATCGGCACCGCGATCGCCTGCATGCAGCCGAGCGTCGGCGCGAGCCAGCTCGGAACGTCGAGGATCAGGCTGCGCTCGACGTGCGCGAGCCACAGGCGCAACCGCGACTCGAACAGCGTCGTGACTTCGCTGCTGCTCGCTATCACCCCGTCACCCTGGGAGCCGCGCAGCGGATCGACCACCGCCGCCGCCACCGCGGGTGTGGTCAGCCAACGCAGCTCGTCGACGAAGTCGAGCAGGTTCGGCGCCTGCGCCGAGCGGGACCCATCTCGCAGAAAGGTCCCGCTCTGGGTCTGCGGGTGGTCCGATTGGCGCAGCGTGCGGTAGGTCACGCCCTCAATGAACGGGTTCCGGGCCTGGACCTTGAGTGATCAGCAGTTACGCGCGCTATCCACCAGCAAATCCGGGCGATCCGACATGATCCCGTCCACCCCGAGGCGCCACAGCGCTCGCATTTCCCCCGGCGCGTCGATGGTCCAGACGTGGACCTGAATCCCCTGGCGGTGAGCTACGTCGACCAAGTGTCGGGTCACCACGGGCACCATCCCGACCTTAACCGGCAGCTGGAGTGCGTCGTAAGGGGGCGCGTCCCAGCGCCACAGCCCGAGCCGCGCGGCGATCAAGAAGCGCAGGCTCTCCCGGGTGCCCGCCGATGTAGCCACTTGCCCTCGCGATACCTCACGGAAATCCTGCACGAGCGCATCGAAGCTCGCCGCGATCAGCAGTTGGTCGTGGAGGCCGCGGCGCTCGATGAGCTGCCACATCGGCCGCACGATGTCGGGCTCCCGCTGCTTGAGTTCCAAGTTGAGGCGCACACCGGGGAAACGCTCCAGCGCCTCTTCGAGGGTTGGAATCGTCAGGCCCTTGCCGCGAAATGGGTAGCGACCGTCCTGGTAGAAGCGATAGCCCGCATCCAGCTGCTTCAACTCGCGCAGCGTGAACTCACGGATGAAACCCGAGCCGTTGGTCGTGCGTTCGACCCGAGCGTCGTGGAACAGCACGAGGTGTCCGTCGCGAGTGCGATGCACGTCGCTCTCGAGATGGGAGCAGCCGAGGTCGAGGGCACCGCTGAACGCTTCCAGCGTATTTTCGGGCCACATCAGCGAGCCACCGCGATGAGCGAAACACAGGCGGTGGCTGCGATACTCCCCCGCAGCATCGTGCGCGCCGGCGAGATTCTCGAGAAATGCCCGAGGCGGCCTCGTGAAGCCGGCGGTCGACGGGGAGTGCGGCATCCCAAGAGCATACTGAGCGACCGTCGCTTGGGATACCTCCGCTTAACCTCTGGCCCGCTTGCACACTAGACTCTGCGTTTCATGGCTCAAACTCCGCTTCCAGCCGCGTTTCCACGCATCCGCGTGTGTGCCAGCGCGGTGCTGCTGGTTGGGTTGGGTGGCGCCTCACCGGTCGCAGCGCAGACCATTGGCGGCGAGGTCGAACACCACGTCGATCAGGGGCTGAAGTCCAAGCAGCGCTCCTCTCCCCCCAAGAAGAAAGCCAAGAAGCGGAAAGCGAAGCCAAAATCAGCGGGCAAGTCGAGTTCGCGTCAAGCGCCTCAGCAGCGGGGCTATTGGTCGGGCGATCCGCACGCGCCTCAGCGGCCGAAAGCGCCCGAGACCAAGTACCCGATCCGCGTGCTCGGCGGCGGGCTACGCATCGACCCAGGGATTGGTGGCGCCTACCGCGGTTGGCGCCCGCAAGGGTTCCCTGCGCTCGATGTTTCCACACAGAATTATTATACGTGGAGCGTTGACGTCGGGGTCGGCTTCTTCGGCTGGGTGACGCTCCACCACGGCTACTTCGAGTCGAACTCCGCTGCTGCACCGAGTCGGCCAGAGGCAGCTATCACGGCGCGGGCGGGCAACTTGGCGCCGAAGCTCACCAAGGCGTTGGGGGTCATCGGTTTCCCCGCGGTAAGCTTCATCTGGGAGCCGATCTTTCGCTACGAGACGCGCGCCTTCGAGACCACGGTGACTCCCAAGCAGCCGGTGCGCGTGATCCCCCACTCGGCGAGCCCGAACCAGCCGACGACGGACTTCCCGTTGACCACCGAGCCGCTCACCATGGTCAGTGGCTTCGAGAGCTTCATCGTCGGCGTGAAGTACAACCACGACAAGGACCCAACGGGCATCGTGCAAGTGCCGAAGGGCGACTTCCCCGAGATCTACTTTGGCCTCGGGCTGACCAGCTACTCGAAGCCCTATCAAGTGCGCGTCGACGACTTCGTGCTGGATGAGCTGGTCTTCGATGCGCGTTTCCGTGGGGCAGGGATCGCCTTCGGGGGCGACACGAACCGTACGCCGACGAAGTTCTACGGTAGCCTCTCGAGTCAGGTCGGCTTGGGGGAGGTGCAACTGCTCGAGGACTACAGCCTGAACGACGCACTGCCCGACGACTGGCTGATCGGCTACCTGCAGGGCGACCTCACCTTCGGCTACCTGCATCCGCTGCTCAAGACCGCTCCCACGCTGCTCGGGGGCATCGAAGCGACGGTGGGTGGCATGACCTTCTTCTACTTCAAGACCTTTCAAGCCGAGGGAGAGCGCGAAACACCGCCGCTCAACTGGGACTTTCTCTGGGGCCTGCGCGCGTACCTGACGTTGCCGTTGTAATCTTGCTGCCTCCCCCCGCGCTGTCTACGGCAGCACGCCTGTGTTTAGTGAGCCGCAGGTCCTGACCTGGTAACGCGTGTTCGAGGTGAGGAGCCAGTGTCGCAGGTGAGTTCACTGCGTCGAAACTCACATCGATGAATTCTGGAAGCTGGTCCGCTTGGCGCGTGGCGTCGATGCTGACGTAGGCTCTCCCATTCTCATGTAGAAACACATTGAGAAAGACATAGTTGTTGCTCACTCAAGCCTCCCGTGACTGCAGCCACAGCAGATAGTCCATGGCCCACGTGCTCTCGGATTCGATCTCGGAGAGCGCCGCGTCGTCGACGTGGCGACCGTTGTGAGTGGGGAGGATCTTAGTTTCCTTGCGGATGCGCCGGACGACGCCCAGGGTTTGCTGCGCGAGCACCTTGAAGGGCAAGTTGGACCAATAGGGCCTCACGGCGAGCTCGCCTTTCGGCAGCTCGAGGAGCTGGACAGTTCCTTGCCCAAGCTCTCGGTGCTCGAGCACATGGCAACCCTTTTGGCTATGCACGGTGAAGCTCTGTCCGAGTGTCGCCAGCAGATCGAGGACGTTGAGCTTCTTGCTCGAGAAGAAGCCGCGCTTCGGTGCGAAGATGAAGGCGTAGAACTCGCTCACCATATCCCCGAGGATCGGCGCCTCGAGCGGTGCCCGGAGCTCGGTTTGGACGGTGGCGCGGGTACTCTTCCACATGCGTGCGAGCTCCTGGGAGAACTCGCTGTCGGTGTTCAGTAGCTCGTCCAGCGCATCGAGGCTGAGCCGAGTGAAGCTCATATCCTCGGTGGCTGTGGCTCCGAGCTGCTCGGCGAGCTTGATCCCGAGCTCCATCGCGTTCACGGCGTTGCGTGGCGCGTTGGGGCTCGCCCAGCTCACATCCAAGGAGAGCTTGTTCTCGCGCATCCAGAACACCGCGCACCAGGGTTCGCCGTCGCGCTCCCGGAGGATCCAGCCCTTGTTGGTGGGGTCGCCGTGGAGGATCTCGTCCATCACCTCTTCGATGAGAGAGCCGTCCAGTGCAGCTCCGTCGTCACGCTCGATGTTCACCACGAATGTCATGCCCGCCTCCGGTGTGAAGATTAACCGGTTATCGCGGGGGAGTCAGTTCAAACCTCTCTCTCCTCGAGACCTCGTGGAAGCGCATGGTTCTAGCCGTGCCGCAGGGGAACCACCGCACGCAGCGTCGGGCTCCGCAGCCATAGACCGAGCCACAGCATCACGCCGAGGTAGACGGGGAACAGGATGTGGCTCAACCATGGATCGCCCATCCGCACGTGGGTGGCCACGGCGCCGCCGAGGTAGCCGGTCCAGAGGATGGCGCCGAGCACCGAAGTGCGCGGGAACAGGTACACGATGAGGCAGAGCAGCTGAGTGACACCCAGGGGGAAGATCACGGCCGGGTCGTAGCCGAGCTTCTGAGTGCCTTCGACCGCTGGCTGGACGACCAGGAGCTTCATGGTGGCGTCCATGGCCAGGAAAGCGACCGGCAGGCCGCTGATGACGTAGCCGCCGATTTTCGCCGCCCGTGAGGGCGAAACGCTGGAATTCGGGGCGGGAGTGACGGCTGAAAGGACGACGTTTTGCATGAGAGTTCTCCAGGGTTTGTGCGGTTTTGCTGGTTAGACCGCCCCAGGCCGGGGAACTCATCGGTGGCTGTGCAGTATGAGAAGCGGGACGACGCCTGCACCGGCGTCTCGTACTAGTCTTGCGTCATGGAGCCTCAGCTCACCCCTCAGGATCGCGAGCACCTCAACGTGCTGAGCATCTGTTTCTACGTCTATGGTGGACTGCAGGTGCTGTTCGGCTTCGTGCCGGGGATCTATGTCTTCATGGGCAGCTTGATGCTCAATGACCCTGCCCTGCACCGCAGCGGCGCGCCGCCGATGGTCGAGGCGATGCCCTGGATTTTCATTGCCGTGGGGATCTTGGCGTCGCTCTACATCTGGACCGTCGCGACGCTGATGTTCTTCACCGCGTCGGGCTTGCGCGCACGTAAGCGTCACGTCTTGTGCATCATCGGGTCGGCACTGATCCTGCTCAACATGCCGCTCGGGACGGCGCTCGGCGTGTTTTCGCTGATCGTGCTGCTGCGCCCAAGCGTGAAGGCGGCCTTCACTCGACCCGAGGCGTTCCCCGAGCACAACGCGCCGTACCCGCCGACGATCTGATCAGTGGCGGAAAATACCCCAGCTCGTGCTGCCCTGGACCTTGGCGTTGAGCGCTGCGGAGAGGCTGATCGCGATCACGTCACGGGTGTGACGCGGGTCGATGATGCCGTCGTCCCAGAGGTGGGCCGTGGAGAAGAGCGGATTGCTGTCGTTCTCGATCTGCATCTCGAGCATCTTCTTCATCATCTCGAGCTGCTGTTCGTCGACTTCAGTGCCCTTCTTCGCTGCGGCGCCGCGTTGGATGATCTCGAGCACGCCAGCGAGCTGCTTGCCGCCCATCACCGCGATGCGGTGACTCGGCCAGGTAAAGAGGAAGCGCGGCTGATAGGCGCGGCCGCACATCGCGTAGTTTCCGGCGCCGTAGCTCATACCCATCATGATGGTGATGGCGGGGACGCTGCTGTTGCTGACGGCGTTGATCAGCTTCGCGCCGTTCTTGATGATGCCTTCTTGCTCGTATTTCTTACCGACCATGAAGCCGCTGATGTTCTGCAGGAAGATCAGTGGCACGTCGTTTTGGTTACACAGCTGGATGAACTGGGCGCCCTTGTTGGCGCTCTCGCTGAACAGCACGCCGTTGTTTGCGAGGATCCCGACAGGGTATCCGTGGAGAAACGCCCAGCCGCAGACCAAGGTGTTACCGTAGAGCGGTTTGAACTCGCTGAAGCGCGAGCCGTCCACGATGCGCGCAATCACTTCACGCGCGTCGAAGGGCACGCGCAAGTCGGCTGAAGCGATGCCCAGCAGGTCCTCCGACGAATAGAGCGGCGCCTCCACTTCGCGACGTGGTGTCGGGCCGTGCTTTCGCCAGTTCAGGTGCGCCATGATCTCGCGCCCCAGGCGGATGGCGTCGGCTTCGTCCTCTGCCAGGTAGTCGCTCACCCCCGAAATCTTCGAGTGCATCTCAGCGCCGCCGAGCTCTTCGTGATCGGTCTCCTCCCCCGTTGCCATCTTCACGAGGGGCGGTCCTGCCAAGTAGACCTGGGCTTGCTGCTTCACCATCACGGTGTAGTCGCTCATGCCGGGGATGTAGGCGCCTCCCGCCGTCGAGCTGCCAAACACGAGGCACACCGTGGGCACGCACTGCTCCGAGCGCCGCGTCAGATCCCGGAAGGTGCGACCGCCGGGCACGAAGATCTTGCTCTGGTTCGGCAAGTCCGCACCCGCGCTCTCCACCAGGTGCATCGCGGGCAAGCGATTCTGTTCGGCGATTTCCGCGAGGCGATGGCTCTTGAGCACACCGTACTCGCTCACCGCGCCGCCTTTCAGCGTGGCTTCGGTCGCGGTGATCAAGCACTCGACGCCGCTAACCACGCCAATGCCACCGATGTTGCCTGCGCCCGGCGAGTTGCCGCTGATGTCATAGCCAGCCAGGGGACACAGCTCGAGGAAGTGGGAGTCGCGGTCGAGCAACAACTCCACGCGCTCGCGAGGCAAGAGCTTGCCCGCGTTCTTGTGGCGCTCAACGTACTTCGGGCCACCGCCGGCGCGCGCCTTGGCGAGCAGCTCATCGACCTTGCCCAGCACCTCGAGGTTTGCCGTGCGGTTGCTGACGAAGGTCTCGTCTTTGGGGTGAACCTTGGTGGGCAGGACTGGGAACTCCTGCACGTTGCTGGCGGTTTCGCGCTGGCGGCTGGCTGTGATCATCGGGCGCAGGCTACTACGACGCGCACGCTCCGCTAAGCCTCGCTCAAGGCGTCGCCGCAGGCAGGGAAGTTGCTGCCTGGAATCGAGTTACGAGGTCGACCGGATCCGAGCCTAGGGCAGACAACGTGTCGATTGCGTCCTCGTCATCGAGCACCAAGAGCGCCCCCTGAAGGTCTGGGTCGTGCTCCACGGCATCCAGCAGTTGCCCGAACAACTCGACCGGCCACACGCCGAGCAACGCGACGAGTGATGGCCACCCTCCCGGCTCCTCCAGGTCGACTTCGTCCATCGCGTCGTTGATAGAGGCGGCGAACTCGAGTTCGTCGAATGCCGAGAACTGTCTCGCGAGCGTCTCGAGGGCTCCGACCAAGACTTCGAACTCCCCAAGCGCTGCGTCCTCGTTCACCCTCGAAGTTCACCCCAGACGCCGGCCCGAGTCACGGCATTCCAGCCACTGCCTCGAGTGGTGCTATAGCTTCGCAATGGAGTCCGTTCGACTCGATCGCTGGCTGTGGGCGGCGCGGCTCTACAAGACACGCACGGCTGCAGCAGCCGCTTGCACCGGCGGCTTGGTGAAGCTCAACGACGCGGCCGCCAAGCCCGCCGCGAAGCTCAAGATCGGCGACCAGGTGCGCGCTCAAGCGCCGCGAGGACTGGTGATCTTGGAGGTGGCTCAGCTGGCGGAGAAGCGACTTGCGCCCGTGCCTGCGCGTGAGCTGTACGTCGATCATTCGCCGCCGCCGCCCCCGCGCGAACAGCGCATGCAAGAGATACCGATCCGTGACCGTGGAACGGGGCGACCCACCAAGGCAGACCGGCGCGCAATGGAGCGCCTGCGCCGCTGGATCGACGAGTAGCCCCACTCCCCGGAAGCTGGAGTTGGGTCCGCTCAGTCGCCTGTCGGGTTGGGTAGGTGCTAGGGGGTGAGGACCACCAGCGCAGACGCCCGAGAACCACTCAAAGCCCGCACACCTTGCGCTCGAGCGCGCCGATGAGGGTCAACCTTTGCGCGGTATGCCATGCGGAAACAACTCGAGGCACGATTCGCGCAACCTGTTCGCGCTGAAGACTCCGCCTCGTCGACTTCCGCGCAAAATCGCCCGAATGAGCTGGCCGATCTTGCCGCCTGTCCATCTTGGACTGGCGGATGCCGACGCGTTCGCCGACGCCAAGTTTGGTTACGCACGGAAACAGCTGAACCACGGTGGGTTTCTGTGCTGGCCTGCCAGTTGCACAACAGGGAGGCATGACCGTCGCGCTCAAGCTGATTCGCACAGAAAATGCGCTTCACGAAATGACCGCTCAGGAACACGCACGAATTCTCGGCGCGCTGCCCGCTGCAGTGATCGGACTCGACGCCGAGGGCACCATCGTCCTGGCTAACGAGAGCGCGGTGCGCGTCCTGGGTCGCCAATCGGAGCAACTGGTCGGCATGCACGTAGAAGACGTGCTGGTCTCGATGGATGAGATCCGCCGGGCAGCAGGCGATGCCTGTGAAGAGCGGGCAACGGGGCACGCCTCGGAAGACAGCGGACGTGTCTTCGGATTCGATGTAACCCGCCTTGAAGCCAATCAACGGGGGAGCGCCGAGTACGCCGTGGTCTTCCGCGATATCACTGGCTTCGAGCAGTTGCGCGAGGAGCGGGACCGGCTGCTGCGTTTAGCCGCTGTCAGCGACATCCTGCCGTCCGTCCTGCACGAGTTGAAGAACCCACTGGCTGCGATCAGCACGTCCGTCGAGTTGATGCTGGAGGAGCTGCCTGAGGGCACGACCCAAGAAGACTTGCACGCCGTGCTCACTGAGATGCGGCGCATGAAGCTCACCCTCGAGGGGCTCGGGTCCGTTGGTCGATCACTGCTGGGATCGCGAAACACCGCAGTAGACCACGCCCTACGCGATGCGGTGCGGGTGCTTGGGGCGCAGGCTCGCTCGCGACGTATCCATGTCGTGAGCGCGATCGCGGACATGCCGCTCCTGCCGATGGACATCTCAGTGGTGCGGGCGATTGCGTTCAACTTGATCACCAATGCCGTACATGCCTGCGACGCTGGTGACCAGATCAACGTGGCGGGGCGCTTTGACCCGCAGACCAAGGTCTTTACGCTGAGGGTCGAGGATACGGGGCAGGGAATGAAGCGCGAGGTGCTCGAGCGCTGCACCGAACTCTTCTACACGACCAAGAGCAAAGGCACCGGCATTGGCCTCGCGCTGTGTAGCGGTGCGGTACGTTCGGCGGGTGGCGAGTTTAGTATCCGTTCGGAACTGGGCAAAGGGACCGCTGTGCAGATCTCTGTCACCATCCCTGAGCGGGTTGTTCCGCGTGGGCCCGGCGCGCGGCGCGCGCGTAGCCATTAAGTTGGCCGTCCAGATGTCGTATATCCGTGGGGATTTTGGTGGGCCAGGTGTTGGCCTCGCCGAGGAGTAGCGCGCGCCGCGTTTCGGTGCGCCGAGAAACGAAGGAGAACGAGGAGCATGGCAAGGACCGAGGAACTCAACCGCATCTTGCGATCGCTGCAGTCAGGTACACCGGAGATCGAGGCTAGTGCCCTCATCTCCGATGATGGTCTGATGATCGCCAGCGCGCTTCCCCAGCACCTAGACGAAGTGCGCGTCGCCGGCATGAGCTCGACGCTGCTTAGTCTCGGCACCCGCGCATCGAGCGAGCTCGAGCGCGGCGGACTGCAGCAGGTGCGGATCCGTGGCGACAACGGGTTTGCCGTCATGGTTACAGCATCGGAAGGCACGATGCTACTCACGCTGACCACGGCTGAGGCGAAGCTCGGGCTCATCTTTCTGGACATGAGTCGAGCGGTCAAAGAGATCCGCAAGGTGCTCTGAGCTGCGGAAGAGGTCGAGGTAGGCGATGGCCCTGGTGTTGCTAATCGAGGACGAGGAGATGCTGCGCACTTCGATGTCGCGCGGAATCGCCAAGCTCTCTGGTGTCGAGGTGGAGGACGCGGGTTCGCTCGAAGAGGCGCTTGCGTTGATCGACCGCTGCCCCCCGGACGTCATCGTCTCCGATATCGACCTTCCACGACGCTCGGGACTCGAACTTCTCGGGGAGCTAGGTCAGCGTCGGCTACAGATCCCGGTGATCTACGCCTCGGGCTACCTCACGGCGTACCGCTCGCAGATCCCCCAGCACGCCGACGTCGACGTGATGGAGAAGCCAGTGAGCTTGGAGGAGCTGCGTAGCGCGATCGAGCGGCGCCTGAGTCAGAGCCGAAGTTCCGTGGAGATCGCTCCCTTCTCCGTACCCGACTACCTCCAGCTGGCTTGCATGGGAAGGCACTCGGTGGTCGTCGATGTGGAACGCGCTGGGCAACGTCTGGGTGAGGTCGTCGTTTGGAAGGGTGAAGTTGTTTCCGCGCGGGACGCAAACGGGACGGGGGACGCGGCGCTGCGGCGGCTCGCATTTCTGAAGGGCAGCGGGGTGCATTGCCGGACCCTGCTCGAGCGCCCTTCGGAGCAGAACTTGGAAGGGAACTGGGAGTGGCTCCTGATGGAGGCGGCTCGCCAGGCTGATGAACTTGGAGAAACCGCTCAGGAGTGGCGACCCGAGCAGCGCTCGGGAGTACTTCGTGCCGGGACTCCCGTGGACGAGGTGGAGCTGGAATTCAAAGACGCCGAGTCTGCGCTCCCCGCAGAGCCTGAGCTCAGCCCGGCGGAGCGCGCCTTCAACGAGGCGTGGGACCGAGGCATCGAGGCTCTGCTCGCGAAGCGCTACACCGTCGCTCTCTTGGCGTTCCAAGAGGCTGGAGAGCTGAACCCCGACGACCCGAAGGTGCGGGCGAACCTCAAGCGACTCGGCGATATGGGGATCGTAGAGCCACCTGCAGACTGAGCTGGAGATGGCTAGCGGCGCGCCTCGCCGCGGGGAACCAACCGTAGGGACCGCGCGGGGCGCGAACAACACAGGTTACTGGGTGGAAACATGTCACGAAGAATCACACTAATCAGTCAGAAGGGAGGCGTCGGAAAGACGACGGTCGCCCTGAACCTGGCGCTCGCGCTTGCGGAGCGTGGGCGCCGAACACTGCTGGTCGACCTGGACCCGCAGGGGGGGATCGGCCATGCGTTGTCGCGCGGGGACACCGAGCTCGTCGGCCTCGCGGACCTTCTGATGGGGCAAATTCAGCCGGAGGAGGCCATCCTGCCGACGAAGGTGCCTCGCTTGTCATTGTTTCCGCGAGGCAGACTAGACCCAGCGGATGTCTGTGATTTCGAACTGGCGTTGGCGTCGACTGGTGTTCTCGACTCGACTTTGGCGAAGGTAGAACGCGGTTTCGATATCACTATCTTGGACAATCCGTCCGGGCTTGGACTGATTACGCGCGCTGCGCTCACCCTCGCTGACTTCGCGCTGATCCCCTTCCAGGCGCAGCCGCTCGCTCTGCGGTCGACCTCGCAGGTGTTGCGAGTGATCGATCGCGTGCGCAGTGGTGAAAACCCCAAGCTTCAGCTGCTCGGCATCCTGCCGACGATGGTCGAGCGTGAAAACGATGCCTCGCACGCAGTGATGATGGACATCTGGAGCAGCTTCGAAGCGGTCACCGACACGACTATTCCACGCGCGAATGTGTTCGCTGACGCGAGCTTGCGCGGACTACCCGTCGGGTTCTTGTCGGGACCTGTCTCACCCGAAGCACGTCGCTTCGAAGTGTTGGCTTCCGAAGTGGAAAGCCTGATGGACCAGCTCACCCCAATGGAGAAGCAAGATGTCGTACGACCAGAGCGTGCCCTCCTCTGATTTGGAGTTCGCAGTACAGCTGTCACGTCGCCTGCGCGATGATGGCCACAACACCTCGCGCCTCGACCCGCGACCCCGCTACGTGCGCTTCGATGCGCGCCGCTTCCTGCCAGGTGGTGTGGAGCTTGGGCAACGCAAGAGCCGCGCTTTCGGAGCGGAAGCGTGGAACCAACTGCTCGACGGCTGCATGGGTATCGCGCGGGCGGACGCGGCGTTCTTGATGGAGCCCCAGGGCTTGGTTGTAGCTGCCCGCGGGCGACTGACGGCGGATGTCGCCGAGGGGATCGGAGCGCGTTTGATGCTCGCGTTGGACCAAGCTGCGCAGATGTCTCCGGGCAAGTCTCACACGGTGTGTGTGGAGTTCGACGGACGTTGGCTCACGGGCGTGCGGCTGTCGGTTGGAGACACCCAGCTCACGCTGGGGGTGACTGCGGAGTTGCCGCTCCCAAAGGATATCCGCGAGGCACTGGAAGAACTGATCGCCGCGACCAACGCGGTCGGGGACTGAGGAGGGGGAGATGAGTACGGTTTTGTTCGAGAGTGACACACACAAGAACGTTCTCTTGCCCGTGTTCGACCAGGGGGAAGCGGTTCCCGCTAACCAGCACGTGGTGGTTCACGGCAAGGAGGGCATGATCCTCGACCCCGGGGGGCACAAGGTCTACACGCGGGTGCTGTCCGATGCGACGTCGGTGCTCAAGGGGGCAGAGCTGAAGTACATCTTGCTGTCTCATCAGGACCCCGACATCGTGGCCGCGACCAACGGGTGGTTGATGACCACGGACGCGGTGGCGTTCACGCCGTCGGTCTGGAAGCGCTTCATTCCGCACTTTGGCCTCGACCGCTTGGTCATCGACCGGCTCAAGGGGGTTCCTGACGGGGGGATGCGCTTCGAGCTCGGGGGACAGGAACTCTTGATCTTGCCCGCGCACTTTCTGCATTCGTGCGGAAACATCCAGCTCTACGATCCGGTTTCGAAGATCTTGTACACCGGCGATCTAGGTGCGTCCCTCGGGCAAGACTACGACGTGGTGACCGACTTCGACGCTCACTTGGAGTTCATGCAGGGCTTCCACGAGCGCTACATGGCCTGCAACGCCGCGATGCGACTCTGGGCGAACATGGTCAAGGGGCTCGACGTGGAGATGATCGCGCCGCAGCACGGCGCGCGCTTTCCGGGCAAGGAGCTGGTCGGTCGCTTCATCGCCTGGGCCGAAGAACTCAAGTGCGGCGTGGATCTGATGGCAAACACGATATCAATTCCGGGGGGAAACTAAATGAGCGCGACCTATGGGACATTCCAGGCTCTCAAGCAGTTCTTGGGGTTCGCGGAGCGAGATGCGGAGAACCTAAGGAGCCTGGCGCCAATCTTCGAACGACTGGGGCCGGCCATCACCGATGCCTTCTACGAAACGCTGGGTCGCAACGCGGATACGGCGAAGTTCCTCGAGGGCCGTGTGGATCAGCTCAAGCGCACGCATCGTCAGTGGATGAGCGAGCTGTTCGCGGGCGAGTATGGCGAAGGCTACTTCGAGTCGCGTCTGCGCATCGGGCTTGCCCACGTCCGTATTGGACTCTCTGCGTACTGGGTCGAAGCGGTGATGAGTGTGATTCGCTCCGAAGGTCTCAAGGCGATGGCTCAGGAGATCAGCGATCCAAACGAGCTGGCGGACAAGGCGGCGAGCCTTGCCCGGATCTGTGACCTGGATCTGGCGATCATCAACCTCTCCTACGGTGAAGACCGCTTGGATCGGCTGAGCGAGTTTACGGGCATGAAGCGCGTGCTGATCGAAAACATCATCAGCATCCCGCGCAAGGCGAGCTAGGACCAAAACAGCAAGTGGTTAACGCTGCAGTCCGGGAAGCGTGCGTAGCACGCCGGGGTTCAGCAGCTTGGGACGCTCCAACGGGGCGGGTGGACCCTCTTCGTCTTGCTCGCCCTCTGAGTCGGGGCCGGCTCCGGCGCTGCCGCCAGCCTGCGCCGGTTGCTCCGGTTCATCTTCTTCGGGCTCGTCGGCTTGGTCCTGGACCGGCGCTTCCTCTGGGTCGCTGTGGTCGTTGGCGTTGCGGTCGGCGGAGAGCTCGGGCTCCGGAGGCGGGGGGATGTCCCGGCGCACCGGCTCCGCAAAGCGCTGAGGCGGCGGCGCAGGTCGGGAGCTTACGCCTCGGTTCCGCTCGGCAAGGCGTTGCAGACTACCGCGCCGGCTGCTGCCGCTGCCCGTCGCGCCTACTTCGTCGTCCGAGTTGCCGCTCTCGCCCGGGCTCAAGGTGCTGCCGAGGCCACTCTGGGTAGGAATGCCGGACTGCCTGCTGAGCTTGGTCATCTCGGGCGCGCCGAACAGCTGCGCCGGCGTCGACGGCACCACCAGTGCGGTGATCAGGCTGACCACCAGGGCGAGGGTGAGCAACGCGAAAAATGGCGTCCACCGCCATTCCAAGATTGAGCCCCGCTCTGCCAGGTTGCCAGACATACTCGCAGGCTGAGTCTAGCTGGGGGTAGGAGCCCAGCCAACTTGGGTTTTCGCGCGATCTGTCACGCGACTTGACGGTTTGGCAGCGACGCCGCCACCGAGCAACGAAAGCTGCCGAAATCCGGCAGCTTCGGCCCAGACAGACGGGCGGCCCCGAAGGCCATCGCGGGCTCGCTTTTGCGCGAGGTTTCGCCCGCGGGCGATCCTCCGCGCCCGCCCAAACCGGGCCTTGCCCTGCCGGGGGGAACCGGGCTTCGGGCGAGGGACCGATCAGCCGCCGCTCGTGGCGTCTTCGGCGTCGGCCCCCGGGGGCGTGTCGTCCTCGAGGTTGTCGAGATAGCCGTCGGGCAGCGCTACCTGCTGAGTGCCAGAACTCTTGCCGCGCGGAACCCGCATGGCGCTGGGGGGAAACGCTTGCTCTGGGTCCACGCTGCTCGCGATGCGCCGAAGGTCGTCGATGCTCTCGATCTTCATGAAGCTGCCGCGCAGGGCGGCGCTGCCGCGGAAGCCTTTGGTGTACCAGGTCGTGTGCTTGCGGAAGGAGCGCACCGCCATGCGTTCGCCGAACCACGACGCCAGGAGCTCTGCGTGTCGCACCATGATCGCCATCACCTGCCCGAGGTTTGGTGGGTTCTCAGGTCGCCGACCGTCGAAGATGTGAGCCAAGTCGCGAAACAACCACGGCCGCCCCAGGCAGCCACGCCCGACGATGACGCCATTGCAGCCCGTCATGCGCATCATGCGCAGTGCGTCTTCCGCTTCCCAGATGTCGCCGTTACCGAGCACTGGAATACTGAGCTCGCTCTTCAGCGTCCCGATCGCGTCCCAGCGCGCCTCGCCGTCGTACAGCTGAGCTGCAGTGCGCGCGTGGAGCCCCACGGCGGCGCAGCCTTCGTCTTGAGCGATGCGGCCGGTGTCGAGGAACGTGTGGTGCTCTTCGTTGATGCCGATGCGAAACTTGATGGTGACCGGGATGTGCTCGGCGTTGCTCACCGCCGCGTGCACGATGTTGCGCAGCAGCCGTGGCTTGACGGGGATGGCCGCGCCACCGCCCTTGCGCGTGACCTTGCGCACGGGGCAACCGAAGTTCATGTCGATGTGATCGACGCGGCCCTCACTCACCAGCCGCTTGACCGCTTCACCCACGTAGTAGGGATCCACGCCGTACAGCTGTAGGCTCCGCGGTGACTCGTCTGGCCCGAAGTCGGCCAGCTTCAGCGTCTTGTCTCGCCCTTCGACCAACGGGCGCGCCGTGATCATTTCGCTGACGTACAGGCCTGCGCCGAACTCGCGGCAGATGGCGCGAAACGGGTAGTTCGTCACGCCCGCCATTGGGGCCAGCACCACTGGAGGCCACACCTCCAAGGCGCCGAGCTTCAGTGGTTGAAACTCATTCGCCTTGGCTGGCTCGACCTCGCTGTTGATTTCGCTTTGGTAAATCGCGTCCATGCTGAGTGCCGCGCTTGCTTAGCGCGGGCGAAAGCATGCGCCAGCTGCCGCGCCGGGGCACGCAGAACCAGCCAACTAGCCGCCGATTTAGCGCTTGGTGAGCGTCAAGCGTTCACTCAGGTAGCCCGTGCGTGGGCAGCCCGCGCGCACTTCGACCTCGCCCTGACCGCGCACCACGAAGCTGCTCACTGCGATGCTCCCACTGGCGCTGCGCGGGTAGTGAATGGCGGAGGCGTAGTAGCCTCTCCCCCAACCCTCGAGGTGATCCAAGGCCTGAATACGGCCGCTTGGGCTGACGAGCTCCGCGCTCGGCGGCAGCTCGATTTCGATTACGGGGGCTGTGTTCCAGTCGAGCTTCTTTGCCGATGGGATGCCATAGGTGGCGAGGTAGCCGTGGTTTTCGAGTTGGCAGTCGACGCGATAGACGCCGTCGCCCAGGGCCTGGTGCTTGACGCTCAACACGAGCTTCGGAGCCAGAGCCGCTACCCGGAGGAAACAGGCACTCTGCGCGTTACAGACCTCATCAATGCGCTCGTAGGGCGGGTTCCAAATCCCCACGAGGGGCAACAGCCCACCCACTTCGACTTCCCCGAGTTGGGGGTGAGAGAACGCCTTCCACGGCTGGAAGATGCGTCCGTGGTTGTGTTGCTTGTCCCACTCGACCGCGCGCTCGTGGTCGCTCTCGGTTGCATGGCTGTAGGCATGGACGAAGGGCTGCTTGCGCTCCATGCCGATTTGCTTGAAGAAGTCCCACAGCTCGACCACGTAAGCGATCGCGCCGCGCTGGTGATAGCCGTAGTCGCTCATGTCGCCGCGCAGCGGCTTGTCTGGTTCGTAGGTAAACTCTTCGTAGCCGCTCACCACCGGGTAACCCGTGAGCTCGCTTGCCCAAGCCTCGAGCTGCTTGAAGATCGCCAGGTCGCCCTGGTCCATCTTGTTGTCTGCGACGTCGCCTCGAGGACGAATGAACACACCGCCGAAGGTGTGGAAGTTCAGCCACGCGAACATCGAAGTGAGACGCGTCGTGTACTCGAGCACGGCTCGCGATTCTGGCTCGCTGCCCGGGTAGTCGCCCGCGCCTAACTGCTCGTGCTCCGGCGCCCAAGCGTAAGGGAAGTTGCGGTTCAGATCAGGAGCGTGATCGCTCAGCATGGTCGGCGTCGGCACGTGCACGCCGTCGAAGTGCTCGATCACACCCTCGGGGTAGACCAGGTAATACGGACCCGTGTCTTCCAGCCGTCGCCTGCGCATACGACCGTCTGCGGTGGCGACGAAGTCGCCCCGCTGCGCTTGTTTGCGCATCAGCAGCGCGCGCCCGTCCCCGTCGACGTCCTCCAACTTCCAGTAAGGATGACCGCCGTCCGGTCTGTTGTCGCGCGGAACCGAGCGTAGCCAGCGGCCGCTCTTCAGTACTTCTTCTGCGCCATCTGGAGAGATGCGCGGCAAGATGTAGAACAGCACATCCCTCAACTGCGCGCGGACGTGGTCGGGTAGGCCGTGTTGCTCGGCATCCGGCTCGAGATGCAGTCGCAAGACGTCTTCGGCGATCCCGAGCGCTGCGCTTGAGCCCATCACTTCGGATGCATGCATGTTTCCGTCGACCCACACGCAGGGGCGGCTGCGGTCGGGCTCGGGACCAACCACCAACACCCAGATGTCTCGGCCTTCGCCCGATTTCCCGATGCTCTCGAGGCGCGTGAGGTTGGGGAAGGCATCCGCCCACGCTCGCAGCTGATCCGTCAGCTCTGCGTAGTTGAGGTACTTCTGGCGGAACCCGTGGTTGAGGTCGCTTAGCGGCGTCGACATGCGCCGGTTCTACACCAAGTCGTCTCGCGTTGCCTCGGCGGGCGCTGGCGCGCGGTTATCCCTAGCGCGCGCAGCCGATCCGCTTGGACATGCCCCAGCGCGTGCTCATGCCAACGTCGGTGCCCCGGATCCGCCCCTGAGAATCCAGGTAGTAGTTCGTTGGGAACGCCTCGATGTGATAGGCGCGCAAGACCTCCGGGCTGCCCAGAAGTACCGGGTACTTGATGTCGTGCTCGCGTACGAACTGGGCGATCGCCGCTGGGTCTTCGGAGTCCGCCACGATGGAAATCATGGCCTCATCCGAACCCAAGTTGGCGTACACCGAGTTCAGCGCCCCGAACTCCTGACGGCAGACGGTGCACCACGTCGCCCAGAAGTGGACCTGGACGCGCTTCCCCTTCAGCTCCTCGAGGCTAACGCGCTGGCCGTCGACGCTGCGCAGCTCGAGCGGGGGAGCGTGCATGGTGCCGTCCGTGGGCAAGAGTGAGTGTGTACGCCAGGTGCTGGCGGCGAAATAGATCAACACCACCACGCCGGCCTGTAAGAGCCAGCTGAGCCACTTGCGCCGATTGCCTCGAGGCTCTTGCCCTGCGGAATCATCCGCCGTCGCTTCGGGCGATGCCTGTTCAGTGGCCGGCTCGGTCGCCCCGCTGAGTGAATCGTCGCTCATCTCAGTCGTCTTCAGGCTTGTCGCGCC